>CAZWDR010000159.1:0-4756 GCA_964632365.1 uncultured Steroidobacteraceae bacterium | reverse complement strand
CAGCCCAGCGCCTCGAGCGTCAGGCCGACCATGCGCGTGAGCTGTCCTTCCACCGGTGGCGGTGGCAGCGCGGCCGCGACGCGCAGCGAGCGCGCCAGCTGTTCGCGCCACGGCACGGGCTGGCGCTGCGTCTGGTGCAGGCCCGTGGCGGCCGTGGCCGGTGCAGTGGCGCTCATTCGGCCTGGTCGCCGCGCGGACGCGCGCGCTCCTCGCCGAGCAGTGCGGCCAGCGCCTCGTGCAGGCGGGTCTCGGCGCGCGCATCCACCTGAGCATGATCGGTCTGCACGCGGACATCGCCGCGCGCCAGCGCCGGATCCTCGACGAGGGACCAGGCGGAGTCGGGCCCTGCGGGGACGATGCACTCGCGCACCAGTGCCGCATCCTCCGGGTGCAGCAGCACGCGCGGCGCGCGCGTGGCGGCCGGCAGCAGCGCCACCGTGTCGCGCACGATGCCGATCACCTGCGTGGGATCCGTGCGCAACTCGCGCCGCACGACACTGCGCGCGATGCGCACGGCCAGCAGCGCGATCTGTTCGTGCACGCGGTCATCCAGCTGCGCCAGCGGGCGCGACAATGTTTCCAGCGCCGTGGTCAGCAGCCGCGTGCGCGCTTCCAGTTCGGCCGTGCGCGCCCGGATCTCCTGCTGCGCGGCAGCCAGGCCCGCGGCATGGCCGCGAGCCTGCGCCTCGGCGAACAGGCGGCGTTCTTCCTCGCGGACCTCCTCGCCCATGCGACGCGCGCGCGCCGCCGGGATGGCCTCGCCGTCGAACTCCGGCGCGGCCCAGGCCTGCGCGCCTGCCAGGGGCAGCGGAGGCACCAGATCAGCTTGCTGCACGCTCGCGCCCGTCATTCATCCGCCTCCACCCATTCCTTGACGACCTGCGCGACACGCGCCGGATCCTTCGCGACCAGGCCCCGGGCCTGCGCGATCTGCTGTTCATAGGCGATGGTCTCGGCCGGCCGCGCGGGCGCGCCGCCAGCCAGTTGCGGCACCGGCACCGGCGCGGGTGGGGCCAGCGCGGCCTTGACCGGTGCGGCGAGGTTGCGCAGCAGCGGCCGCACGATGAACAGCAGCAGCACCAGCACGATGACCAGACCCGCCACGAGCCGCGCGATGTCACGCAGCATCGGGTTCTCCCAGATGGGCGGCGCAGTGATCTGCGGGATCTCGGCCACTTCCTGCAGGAAGCTCTGGTTCACCACCGACACCCGGTCGCCGCGGTTCTCGTCGAACCCCACCGCGTCGCGCACCAGCCCGGTGATGCGGGCCAGCTGCTCCTCGGTCAGCGGCGTTTCGGTGGAATTGCCATCCGCGGCGGTGGTGCGCAGGTTGTCGATCACCACCGCGGCCGAAAGACGCTGCAGCCGGCCGGCCGGCATGCGGGTGTAGGCCACGGTGCGGTCGATCTCATAGTTGCGCGTCGCCTGGCGCGAAGCATTCTCGGGGCTCTCAGCGGCGGCGGCCTGCGCACCGGCCGCGGGCTCGACGCCGGGCGGCAGCGCGGTGCCACCCTCCGGCGGCTGGTTGGTCAGCGCGCCCGGCACGCCCTGCGGGCCGCCGGCCCCACGGCTGACGTCCTCGCTGGTCTGCTCGCTGCGCACCACCTGGCTCTGCGGGCCGTACTGCTCGCGCGCCTCCTCGGTGGTGGCCAGCTCGATCTGTGCGACCACCTGCGCCCGCACGCGGTCCGGCCCCAGCAACGGGGTCAGCAGCGACACGATGCGCTGGGAGTAGTCATCCTCGATGCGGCGGGCGAGTTCCAGCTGCTGCTCGCGCGCGGCGAACTCGCTGTTCTCCTCGGGCGATGAGAGCAGCCGACCGGTGCTGTCCACCACCGTCACATGCTCTGCCTGCAGCTCCGGAATGCTCGAGGCGACCAGATTCACGATGGCGGCCACCTGGCCGCGGTCGATGCGCGCGCCGGCACCCAGCTGCAGGAACACCGACGCGCTGGCCGGGCGGCGATCACGCACGAACGCCGACTGCTGCGGCACCGCCAGGTGCACGCGGGCGCCCTGCACCGGCTTCAGGCTCGCGATGGTGCGCGCCAGCTCGGTCTCGATGGCGTGCTGGTAGCGCGCGTTCTCCATGAACTGGCTGACGCCGAAGCCCGGGTCCTTCTCCATCAGCGAGAAGCCGCTCGATGCCGGCAGGCCCTTCGCGGCCAGCCCCATGCGGGCCTCGGTCACGCGCTCGGCCGGCACCAGCACCGCGCCATGTTCCACCTTGTAGGGGATGCCCGACTGGTCCAGCGACTGCGTGAGCTGCGCGGCGTCCGCATCGCTCAGGTTGCCGAACAGCAGGCTGTAGCTGGGAGCCTGCGACCACAGCGCGATGCCCACACCCGCCGCGACGGCCGCGGCGACGCCCACCAGGATCAGCAATGGTTTCAGTCCCGCCATCGCGGCGGGCATCTTCATCGGTACAGCAGACTCGGCACTCATTTAGCGATCCTGGTTCAGATGGGCATGTTCATGATTTCCTGGTACGCACTGACCAGGCGATTGCGGACCTCGACGGTGGCGCGCAGCGCCACGGAGGCCTTCTGGGATTCGAGCATCACCTGCGACAGCTCCACGCCCGAGTCGCCACGCTCGAAGCGCGTGGCCAGCGAGGAAGCCTGCGCCTGCGTCGCGTTGACCGCGTCCAGGCCTTTCTTCAGCACATTGGCGAAGCTGACATTGGCATTGCCGCCCACGGCTCCGGCCGCGCCAATGGCTTCCGGACGCTGCAACGCCGGCGCACCGATCTTCGTCTGCTGCTGCAGCGCGCGGATCTGGGCCAGCACACTGTCGATCTGCATGTTGCTCATCTGTGGGACCTGCTCGTTCAGGCTGCCGGCACATCAATGCCGGCAGAACGCAGCTGCGCCAGCTTGTGGCGCAGCGTGCGGGGGGAAATGCCGAGCCGCTCGGCGACATCGCGGCGGGTCTCACCGGCGCGCAGGGCGTCGAGCAGGATCTGCTTCTCGGCCGCGCGCAGCGAGCCGCGCAGCGGGCGGCCCTGGAGATTGACCACCGCACTGCCCTGGCGCGTGGCCGGGGCGTCACCCAGGCCCTCGAAGCGGATATGGCAGGCCTCGATCACCGTGTCGCCGGCGAGGATCAGCGCGCGCTGCAGCAGGTTGTCCAGCTCGCGGATGTTGCCCGGCCACGTGTAGGTGAGCAGCAGCTGCGCGGCGTCGGCCGACAGCGCCGGAATGCGCGCGCCGCGCTGGCAGCGCATCTCGAGCAGCCGCATTGCCAGCGGCAGCACATCGTCGCGGCGCTCGCGCAACGACGGGATCGTCATCGGGAACACGCACAGCCGATAGAACAGGTCTTCGCGGAAGCGGCCGGCACGCACCTGCTCGCGCAGGTCGCGGTTGGTGGTGGCGACCACGCGCACGTCGAGGTCCACCAGAGATTGTCCGCCGAGGCGTTCGACTTCACGCTCCTGCAGCACACGCAGCAGCTTGGCCTGCAGTGCGAGTGGCATCTCGGTGATCTCGTCCAGCAGCAGCGTGCCGCCCTGGGCCTGCTCGAACTTGCCGGCATGCGCGGCATGCGCGCCGGTGAAGGCGCCGCGCTCGTACCCGAACAGCATCGCCTCGAGCATCGATTCAGGGATCGCCGCGCAGTTGATCGCAATGAATGCCGCGCGGGCACGTGGCGAACGATCGTGGATGAAGCGGGCCAGCACTTCCTTGCCGGTGCCCGACTCCCCATTGATCAGCACGGTGCAGTCCGTGGCGGCGACCCGCGCCGCCAGCGCGTACAGCGCGCGCGTCGCGGCATCGACGATCACCGGGCCGCGGTTCAGCTGTGGGAGTTCTTCGTGATTGGCCATGCGGGAGGAAGAGCAATATCCGTGCCGGCCAGGGTCTGCCCCTCCCGTGACACGCGTCACGGAATGGGCGCATCAAACGTCAATCCGCCGTCGTTTCGTCCGCGCCGCCGATGCCGAACTTGCGCAGCTTCTCGACCAGCGTCGTGCGACGCAGCTGCAGCAGCCTTGCGGCCTGCGCCACGACGCCATTGCTGCGCTCCAGCGCCTGGCGGATCAGCGATTCCTCGATGGCCGACACATGGGCGCGCAGATCGATGCCGCCCGGCGGCAAGACCGCGCCGCTGGTCACGGCCGGATCCTCGAGCATCAGCAGCACGTCGCGCTCGGTCATGCGCGTCTCGTGGTCCTCGACGGCCACAACGGGCGGGGCTGGTTCGGGCATCGGGACGGCGGGCTTTGCCATGGCCATGGTCAGGGGCTGCGGCGCGAACACGTCGGCGACCGGATCGGGACCCGCGGCCGGCGTCCAGTCCGCCGGACGGTAGCGCGGCGGCAGGTCCGCGATGCCCACCGGGCGTCCCGCGCAGGTGATCGACAGACGCTCGATCAGGTTGCCCAGCTCGCGCACATTGCCCGGCCAGCCGTAGCGGTCCAGGCACGCCATCGCGCTGGCGGTGAGCATCACGCGGCCGCGGCCCGCGGCGGCATTGGTGTCGGAGAAGTCACGGATCAGCGTGGCAAGGTCACCATGCCGCTCGCGCAGCGCGGGCATCTCGATGGGGAACACGTTCAGGCGATAGAACAGGTCCTCGCGGAACGCACCGCGCGTGATCGCATCCTCGAGGTTGCGGTGCGTGGCTGCGATGATGCGCACGTTGCAGCGGAACTGCAGCGCGCTGCCGACGCGCTCGAACACGCGCTCCTGCAGCACACGCAGCAGCTTCACCTGCATCGGCAGGCTCATGTCGCCGATCTCGTCGAGGAACA
>CAZWDR010000158.1:0-4788 GCA_964632365.1 uncultured Steroidobacteraceae bacterium | reverse complement strand
GCATCCTTGACAGCCACCGGGGCGCCGCGTAACTTCGCGCCCCTCCCGCCGTGGGGCTATAGCTCAGCTGGGAGAGCGCTTGCATGGCATGCAAGAGGTCGACGGTTCGATCCCGTCTAGCTCCACCAAATCCTTCATCTGCGTGTTCCCCGGTCAGCCCGGAAGGGACTTGATCCGGTCTGGGTCCGGTCGGTCAGCGCGTTGGACGTCTACTACTTCAGCCAGAACAGCAATTTCGGGGACCACCTGAACGTCTGGCTGTGGGATGCGGTCGCGCCGGACCTCGCCCAGTTGCCCACCAGCCACTCACTGTGCGGCATCGGCACATTGCTCGGTGACCTGATGCCGAAGGGCCGGCGCTGGCTGGTCATGGGCAGCGGCACCGGCTATTCGCCGCCGCCGGACCTGGGCCAGGGTGAATGGCACTTCGCCGCCGTGCGCGGGCCGCTCACCGCGCGGGTGCTGGGCCTGCCTGCCGACACCGCTGTCACCGATTCCGCGATCCTGCTCGCCGCCCTGCCTGATGGTCGCGGCGATGCGCTGCCGCTGGCGCAGCGTCACGGTGTGGTGTTCGTGCCGCACTGGAAGCAGCTGCGCTTCGGTCGGTGGCCCGAGGTGTGCAAGGCCGCAGGTGTGGAGTTCATCGATCCGCTGCAGGACAGCCGTCAGACCCTGGCACGGGTGCGCGCTGCGACAAAGGTGCTTGCCGATGCGATGCACGCGGCGATCTGCGCCGACACGGTGCGCGTGCCCTGGGTGGCGATCCGCATCAGCAGCGAGAACCACAGCTTCAAGTGGGTGGACTGGACCTCGGGGATGGCACTCACCTATGCGCCGCGTGATCTTCCTGCCAGCACTTTCCTGGAGAAGCTGCAAAGCGACCTGTCGATGCGACTGGGCACCGACTACCGGGTCGACGATACGTCCGTCGACGCGGCGCTGCAGTTTCATGCGCGCACGCTGATGTCGCGCAACAGCGTGTCGATGGCCGTGCGCCGCCGTGTGGTGCTGTGGAGCGTGGCGGCGCTGTCGGCGCTGCTGCGCCTTCCCGGACTGTCAGGCCTGCGAGGGCGCCTCGATGCCAGGCAGTTCGACCTGGCAGTTCAGGCGATGAAGGCCGCAGCCCTGGCGCCGGCCTCGCTGAGCGAACCGGCGGTGTTCGAGGCGCGGCTGGCCGAAATGCAGCGCCGCCTCGCGGAAGGCCTGCGGCAGGTGCGCGGCTGAATGCAGGGCGCCGGGCGCACCTTCCATCTGCTGCGCAACTCCCTGTTCGCGGGCATGACCGGTGCCTCGAATGTGCTGTTCCTGGTGCTGTTCCTCGTGGCGGCCCGGTACCTGGGACCGGAGGCGCTGGGCGCCGTGGCGCTGGGCATGGCGGTGGGGACCGCGGTGGCATTCGGGCTGAACCTCGGGCTCAACAGCGTCGCGATCCGCCGCATCACCACCGACCCGGCCGCGGCCGGCGCCACCGCCGTGCAGCTGATGCTGTGCCGGCTGCTGATCTCGGTTGCGGGTACGGCGGTGCTGGTGCCGCTGATCTGTGCGGCCATCGCCGATCCGGTGCAGCGCGCGGTGGTGGTGCTGTTCGCCATCTCCGGGGTGCTGCGCTCGATCAACATGAGTTCACGCGCGCTGCTGCAGGCCGCCGACCGCTTCGCCTGGGAATCGGTGGTCGTGTTCATCGATGCGGCGGCCATCCTGCTGTTCGGCGTGCTGGCGCTGCATCTGGGCAGGGGCGAGATCGCGCTGGCACAGGTATTCGTCGCAGTTCGGGCGGTGATTGCGGCGGGCTACTTCCTGCTCACGCCAAGGCTGTTTCCCGGCGCGCGCTGGCGACTCGATCGCACGCTGTCCTGGTGGCTGCTGAAGACCGGGTTCCCGCTGGGCATCGCCACCGCGCTGGCGACGCTGTACTGGCAGATGGACATCCTGCTGCTCTCCGCGTGGTCGACGGCGCTGGCCACCGGCCTGTTCAGCGCCGCGTTCCGCGTCGTCGAAGGGCTGCGCATGGCGCCTGACACCCTGGGCGCCGCGTTCTATCCGCGGCTTGCCGCCAGCGGCGCGGCCGACCTGCCGGCCTTCGACGCGGTGTTCGCCCGCGGCTGCCGCTACATGCTGATCCTGGGCGCGGCGGCCGGTGTGGTGATGGCCGCGTTCGGTCCGCAGGTGGTCGACCTGCTGTATGACGCGGGATTCGCGCCGGCCGGCGCCGTGCTGGTGGCGCTGTCGCCGCTGCCCGTGATGCTGTCGCTGGCGACGTTCGCCTTCGTGGGCCTGCGGGCGCTCGGGCGCGAATCGCTGGTGCTGTACGTGATGCTGCTGGCGGTGGCGAGCAAGCTGCTGCTCGGGTGGGTGCTGGTGCGACGGTATGGGGTGGAGGGTGCGACGGTCACGGCCCTCGGGGCCGGCGTGGTGCTGCTGGTCGCGGTGCTGGCGGCGCTGTGGCGCGCGCGCGGCTCCCTGCTCGGCCTGCCGCGCGTCATGGCCTGCCTGCTGCCCGGTTCTGGCCTGGCCATTGCGGCGGGCGTGCTGCTGCAGCGCCATTCTCTGTTCGCGGCGGTGGTGTGCGCGATGCTGGTGTTCGTGATCGGGCTGATCGGGCTGCGCCTGTTCGATGCCGCCGAAGTGGCGGCACTGCGCGGCGTCTGGCGGAACATCTCGCGACGCCGCCATTAGGGCATCCCGCCGCGGAATGGCTGCCGGCGGCATCTTTCTGGCTTGACACCCCCCCTCAGGGGACTATCCTTCGGCCGCCATGTCGCACGCCGCCCGCCATCCGTCCCGCCTGATCCGCGCGGGCCATCTGACTCCGGACACTATTTCCCGGGCGTAGCCGGCTGCGTGCTGCGACCCGGGTGGCCGACCCTCGCCAACGCAGCCATGGACTCTCCCCTGAAACCGACACCCCGCGCGTCCCTGCGGCGCCGGGTGGCCTTCCAACCCCACGCGGAAACGTCTCGATGCCCGACCAGAAGCCAACAGCGCCTGACAGCCTGCTGCAGGGTGACCTGCACGGCAGTGAGCCGTTGCGCACGCCGTGCTATCTGCTCGACCGCGCGAAGCTGCAGCGCAATCTTGCGCGCATCTCGCGCCTGCGCGAGCTGTCGGGCGCGAAGGCGCTGCTGGCGCTGAAGTGCTTTGCCACCTGGTCGGTGTTCGACCAGATGCGCCAGCACATGGACGGCACCACGTCCTCGTCGCTGTATGAGGTGCGCCTGGGCCGCGAGCGTTTTGGCGGCGAGACGCATGCCTACAGCGTGGCCTGGGCCGATCATGAGATCGACGAGGCCGTCTCGCATGCGGACAAGATCATCTTCAACACCATCGGGCAGCTCGAACGCCACGGCGCGCGGGCCGCGGGCATTGCGCGCGGACTGCGGCTGAACCCGGGCATCAGCTCCTCCAGCTTCGATCTTGCGGACCCCGCGCGGCCGTTCAGCCGCCTGGGCGAGCGCGACGTGGCCGCGGTCGAGAAGGTGCTCGACCAGATCAGCGGCTTCATGGTGCACAACAACTGCGAGAACGACGACTTCGCGCTGTTCGGGCGCATGCTGCAGCAGGTGGAGCAGCGCTTCGGGTCGCTGTTCGCGCGCGTGCAGTGGGTGAGCCTGGGTGGCGGCATCGACTTCACCAGCGATGGTTACCCGCTCGAGGAGCTGGCCGCGCTGCTGAAGAGCTTCTCGGACCGCCATGGCGTGCAGGTGTACCTGGAGCCGGGCGAGGCCGCCATCACCGGCAGCACCACCCTTGAAGTGACCGTGCTCGACACGATGTTCAATGGTCGCGAACTGGCGATCGTGGATTCCTCCATCGAGGCGCACATGCTCGACCTGCTGATCTACCGCGAGCAGGCCAAGGTGCTGCCGGATGCGGGTCCGCACGAGGTGATGGTGTGCGGCAAGTCGTGCCTGGCCGGCGATGTGTTCGGCACGTTCCGCTTCGAGCAGCCGCTGCGCGTGGGCGATCGCATCTCCATCCAGGATGCGGCCGGTTACACGATGGTCAAGAAGAACTGGTTCAATGGCGTGCAGATGCCGTCGATCGCGATCCGCGAATTCGACGGTTCGATCACGCCGGTGCGTGAATTCGGCTTTGCCGATTATGAGCGGAGCCTTTCGTAAGGTTCCGGGGTCCATTTCGACGTCCAGGAGATCATCCCGGGAATGAAAAAGAACGTGCTCATTGTTGGTGCCGGCGGCGTGTCCCAGGTCGTGGCCCACAAGTGTGCCCAGCACAATGACGTGCTCGGTGACATCCACATTGCCTCGCGCACGGTGGAGAAGGCACGGGGCATCGTCGCGTCGGTGCACCAGAAGCGCGCGCTGAAGGTGCCCGGCAAGCTCGAGGCCCACGCGCTGGATGCGCTGGATGTGTCCGCCACGGCGAAGCTGATCCGCGACACCCGTTCGCAGATCGTCATCAATGTCGGTTCGGCGTTCGTGAACATGTCGGTGCTGGCCGCGTGCATCGAGACCGGCGCGGCCTATGTCGACACCGCGATCCACGAGGACCCGCGCAAGATCTGCGAGACGCCGCCGTGGTATGGCAACTACGAGTGGAAGCGGCGCGAGGCCTGCAAGGCTGCCGGCGTCACCGCCGTGCTGGGTGCCGGTTTCGACCCGGGGGTGGTCAATGCCTATGCACGCCTGGCGCTGGATGAATACATCGACAAGGCCGAGTCCATCGACATCGTCGACATCAATGCGGGCAGTCACGGCCGCTACTTCGCCACGAACTTCGATCCGGAGATCAACTTCCGCGAGTTCACCGGCGTGGTCTATTCCTGGC
>CAZWDR010000157.1:0-4801 GCA_964632365.1 uncultured Steroidobacteraceae bacterium | reverse complement strand
TCCTGCACGGCCTGCAGGTCGACCTCGTTGAACGTGGTGAGCAGCGCCTGCGTGGCCTGCGCGGACACCAGCCGCTCGGCGATGCGCGCGCGCAGCCGTGTCATCGGCACGCGGCGTTCGGCGCGGCTGCCAGCGGCGACATGCGCGGCGACATCGGCCTTGCTGACCGCACCACCGCGTCCGCTGCCGCTGACTGCGCCGACCTCGACGCCCGCCTCGGACGCCGCGCGACGCGCGGCGGGTCCGGCCTTTGCGGCATTCGCTGGCGGCGCGGCGGCGGCGGCCGGCGCGGCCTCCTCGGCCTTCGCGGACTTGCGCTCGGACTTGCCGCCCTTCGCCGGGGCCTCTTCCTTCGGTTCGGCTGCCTTGGCCGGTGCCGCGCCCGCCTCGATGATGGCCAGCAACTGGTCGCTGGTCACGGTGGCGCCGGCCTGCACTTTCACTTCTTTCAGCACGCCGGCCACCGGCGCCGGCACCTCGAGCACCACCTTGTCGGTCTCGAGATCGGCCAGGTTCTCGTCGCGCGCCACGGTGTCGCCGGGCTTCTTGTGCCAGTTCACCAGCGTGGCATCGGCCACGGACTCGGGCAGTTTGGGGACTTTGATCTCGGTGCTCATTGCTGGTGATGACTCGCGTTGCGTGATTTTCAGTTGCTGGCGCGCGCGGTGGTCAGGGACTCGTTGACCAGCCGCGTGGTGCTCGGGCCGACGTCGAGCGCCGTGGCATTCAGCGCGGCGTCGACCAGCTCGCGCTGCTCGGTGTCATGGATCTTCGCGATGCCGGTGGCCGGTGCCGCGGCATGCTGGCGCCCCGAATAAAGCAGCGTATGGCGGTCCTTCTGCAGCGGCGCCTCGAGGCGGTGGCGGATCTGGTACCACGCGCCCTGGTTCTGCGGCTCTTCCTGGCACCAGACGATCTGGCGCGCCTGCGGGTAACGCCGCAGCACGGCCTCGTAGGCCTGCGTCGGGAACGGATAGAGCTGCTCGATGCGCACCAGCGCGACGTCGGTCTGGCCGGCCTCGCGACGCGCCTTGAGCAGGTCGAAATAGACCTTGCCGCTGCAGAACACCACGCGGTGCACCTGCGAGGGCACCAGGTCGTCGGCCTCGTCGAGCACCGTGGCGAAGCCGCCGCCGGTGAGATCCTCGAGCCGCGACACCGAATGCTCGTGGCGCAGCAGGCTCTTCGGCGTCATCACGATCAGCGGCTTGCGCAGCGAGCGCAGCATCTGCCGGCGGAGCATGTGGAACATCTGCGCCGGCGTCGACGGCACCACCACCTGCATGTTGTTCTCGGCGCACAGCTGCAGGAAGCGCTCGAGGCGCGCGGAGGAATGCTCCGGCCCCTGCCCCTCATAGCCATGTGGCAGGAACATCGTCAGGCCGCAGAGGCGCCCCCACTTGGATTCGCCGGAGCTGATGAACTGGTCGATGATGACCTGCGCGCCGTTGACGAAGTCGCCGAACTGCGCCTCCCAGATGACCAGTGCCGCCGGGTTGGTCGTGGAATAGCCGTATTCGAAGCCGAGCACCGCTTCCTCGGACAGCACCGAGTCGGTGACCACGAACGGCGGCTGGTTGCCGCTGATGTGCTGCAGCGGCAGGTGGCGCGCGCCGGTGTCCTGGTGGTGCAGCACCGCGTGACGATGGAAGAACGTGCCGCGGCCACTGTCCTGGCCGGTGATGCGGATCTGGCAGCCATCCTCCAGCAGCGAGGCATAGGCCAGTGTCTCGGCGCAGCCCCAGTCCAGCGGCAGCTCGCCGGCCAGCATCTTGCGGCGGTTGGCATAGACCTGCTCGACGCGCGAATGCAGCTTGAAGCCCTCGGGCACCTCGACGATGCGCGCGCCGAGCTTGGCGAGCCGCTCCGCGTCGATCGACGTGGTGGGGGGCTCCGACCAGTCGTTGCTGAGGAAACGCGACCAGTCGACGGTGTACTGGTTGCCGATCAGGCCCAGCGAGGCCGGCACCTGCGACTTGCCCGCATCGAGCCCGGCGCGGTATTCCTCGAGCATCGCCTTCGCATCGTCGGTGCTGACGACGCCCTGCGAAGCCAGCTGCTCGGCATAGAGCTGCCGCACCGTGGGATGCTTGCGGATCTTCGCGTACATCACCGGCTGCGTGGCGGCCGGCTCGTCGGCCTCGTTGTGGCCGAGGCGGCGGTAGCACACCAGGTCGATGACCACGTCCTTGCGGAATTTCATGCGATAGGCGAGCGCCAGGCGGGTGACGAACACCACCGCCTCGGGGTCATCCGCATTCACATGGAAGATCGGCGCCTCGAGCATCTTCGCCACGTCGCTGCAGTACATGGTCGAGCGCGCGTCGGCCGGATCGCTGGTGGTGAAGCCGATCTGGTTGTTGACGATCAGGTGCACCGTGCCACCGGTGTAGAACGCGCGCGCCTGCGACAGCTGCAGCGTCTCCATCACCACGCCCTGCCCCGCGAACGCGGCATCGCCGTGGATCAGCACCGGCACCACGCGGGCATCGCCCTCGGCGCCGCGCCGCTCCTGGCGAGCGCGCACCGAGCCTTCGACCACCGCGTTCACCACTTCGAGGTGGGAGGGGTTGAAGGCCAGCGCCACGTGGACGTTGCCGCCCGGCGTGCGCAGGTCGGAGGAGAATCCCTTGTGGTACTTGACGTCGCCGGAGCCCTTCAGGTGCGCGAAGTCGTAGCGCCCCTCGAACTCGGAGAACAGGTCGGCCGGGCTCTTGCCCAGCACGTTCACCAGCACGTTCAGGCGGCCGCGGTGGGCCATGCCGATGACGAATTCCTCGATGCCGGCGATGCCGCCCTGCTGCACCAGATCGTTCAGCATCGGGATCAGCGCATCGCCGCCCTCGAGCGAGAAGCGCTTCTGACCCACATAGCGGGTGTGCAGGTAGCGGTCCAGGCCCTCGGCCGCGGTGAGCTGGCGCAGGATGTTGACGCGCTCTTCCTGGCTGAACCGGCCGTGGGCGCGGCCGGCCAGGAACTGGTCCTGCAGCCACAGCCGCTCATCGGTGTTCGAGACATGCGCGAATTCGGCGCCGATCGGGCCTGCGAACACCTGCTCGAGCAGCGCGATGATGTCGCGAAGCCGGGCGCGACGCGGGATGGCGTCCACGCGACTGGCGGTGAAGAACTCGGTGTCGAGGTCCTCCTCGCCGAGACCCATGTAGTCCAGTTCCATCAGCCGCGGCTTGGTCCGCTGCATCAGGCCCAGCGGATCCATCCTGGCGATCAGGTGGCCGCGGTTCATGTAGACCTGGATCAGGCGCGAGACCGCGGCCTGCTTCTCGTTCTGCGGATTGACCGCCACACCGGTCGGTGCCCGCGGCAGCGCGGCGCGCTGCGCGAGTTCGGACTGCACCGGCCCATGCGGGACATCGGTGCCGGCACCCGGCAGGGAGGCAAAGTACTTGCGCCAGTCGGCGGGGATGTCATCCCCGGCCAGGAAACGCTCATACAGGTCTTCCACATAGGTGGAATTGCCGCCCCACAACGACGTGGTGGCCTGCTGTGCCGCCAGGGAACCTTTCACGCCGCTCAAGCCCTTGTTCTGGCTCATTGAAAATCGCGAGATTGACTAAGGCGCGCTAGTCTAATGGATGCCTAGTCAGAGACGAAATCTATTGCGCGGATGGACGGCCATCATCGCCGCGGGGCTCCCGGAGGGGCGCCGGAAATCCGACGCCCTGTGTCGACATAGCTGATACCGCAGGCGCATCAACTCCGTCTGCTAGACTGCGCGGCCCGTTATAAGCCGCCCCGGCCGCGCAAAAAACTCCCTTTATTGATGAGCACGACTCCCGCCTACCTCACCCACCTGCAGCGTCTCGAGGCCGAAGCCATCCACATCATGCGTGAGGTGGTGGCCGAGTGCGAGAAGCCGGTCATGCTCTATTCCATCGGCAAGGACAGCTCGGTGATGCTGCACCTGGCGGTGAAGGCCTTCTTCCCGGCGCGCCCGCCGTTCCCGTTCCTGCACGTGGACACGACCTGGAAGTTCCGCGAGATGATCGGGTTCCGCGACGAGACCGCGCGGCGGCTGGGCCTCGACCTGCTGGTGCATGTGAACAAGGAGGGCCTGGAACGGGGCATCGGCCCGTTCACGCATGGCTCCGCGGTGCACACCGACGTGATGAAGACGCAGGGCCTGAAGCAGGCGCTCGACCAGTACGGCTTCGATGCCGCCTTCGGCGGCGCGCGGCGCGACGAGGAGAAATCGCGCGCGAAAGAGCGCATCTTCTCGTTCCGCAATGCCCAGCACCGCTGGGATCCGAAGGGCCAGCGCCCGGAGCTGTGGAAGCTCTACAACACGCGCAAGCACAAGGGCGAGTCGCTGCGGGTGTTCCCGCTGTCGAACTGGACCGAGCTGGACATCTGGCAGTACATCCACCAGCAGAACATCCCCATCGTGCCGCTGTATTTCGCGAAGCCGCGCCCGGTGGTGCGCCGTGACGGCGCGCTGATCATGGTGGATGACGAGCGCATGCCGCTGCAGACGGGCGAGAAGCCCGAGATGCTCAACGTGCGGTTCCGCACGCTGGGCTGCTATCCGCTGACCGGCGCGGTGGAAAGCACCGCGACCACGCTGCCCGAAGTGATCCAGGAAATGCTGCTGACCACGAGCTCCGAGCGCCAGGGGCGCGTGATCGACCATGACTCGAGCGCCTCGATGGAGAAGAAGAAGCAGGAGGGGTACTTCTGATGGCCCACGCGATCGACCTCTCGGGCCAGGACATCCTCACCTACCTTGCGACCCACGAACACAAGGACCTGCTGCGCTTCATCACCTGCGGCAGCGTCGATGACG
>CAZWDR010000156.1:0-4823 GCA_964632365.1 uncultured Steroidobacteraceae bacterium | reverse complement strand
GAATATTTCCAGGAGAACTGCGCGCTGTGCACGCTGCGGCCGGACCTGCGTCTGGACCGCAACGGCTACCAGGAGCCGCCGGACATGCCGCGGGCGAACCGCTCGCCCTGACACTCACACCACCCAGCGCTGCCAGCCTGCGTAGCGGCCGACGATCGGGCCGCGCCGCACGCTCAGCGCGACCAGTGCCACGCCGCAGGCAATGCTGTTGAAGGTGGCCGCCGGCGCGGCATCGTGCAGGAAAGGCATCGCGACCATCGCCAGCGCGAGCGGGATGAGCAGCAGGCGCAGTGCGCGCGCCACCTCGGCCGCCGCCACTGACACGACCGTCAGCACCAGCGCCCCCAGCACATGATCCGCATTGGCGAGAGCGCCCTCGTTGCCCAGCGTCAGGCGCGTGAACATCAGCCACACGCCGATCGCGGCGGCCAGTGCCAGATTCCAGGGCAGCGACACGCCGCCGGTGAACATCTGCCTGAGCACCTGGCCGGGTGCGGCATCGAATTCATCGTCATCATGCCCGCCGCGCGCGGGCTCGTCGGAATCGCCGAACAGGAACACCCGCAGCATGCTGCGACCGGCGCGGCGGCGGCGCCGCACGAACTGCAGCGTCGCCAGCAACTCGTCCAGCGAGTAGGGAATCTGCACCAGCACCGCGGCGGCCGCGATCAAGGTCAGCGTGCTCCAGGCGCCGATGACCACTGGCTGAATGATGATGAAGAAGATCGACACGATGCCCAACGGCGCGATCATCAGGCCGAACAGCACCACCAGCCATGGCATCGTGCGCCAGCGCGCGCGGGTGCCGATGATGCCGGTGAGGATCTCCAGCACATAGGTCCATCCGCCCACGGCGGCGTCCGCCACCGGCCATGCGGCGGAGACCGCGCTGGTGATGATCTCCTCGGTGCCGTTGCGCGGATCATCCGGTGAGCCGGGAAAGAACGGCTCCCACACGCCCTCGATGTGGCCGAGCTGATAGGCCGCAAGATAGCGCGACACCTGCAGGCCGATCAGCGCCACCAGGATGATGGGCACCCGCTGCGTCCACGCGGACGGGTTGTAGTTCCAGCCGGGTGGACATTGCGGGCCGGTCATCGCCGCGACGGCGGAGGGGCCCACCTCCGGTCGGGTGGCCACGGCGAACGCCACCACCAGCGCGCCCACCAGCGTGTCGGAGAGATAGGCGGCGGCGTTGTCCGTCCAGAACACGAAGGGCGCGGCCATCACCAGCACGCCGGCCGCCGCGCAGCCCCAGCGCGCCCAGCCCAGCTGCCACGACAGCGACAGCGCGGCGAACAGGATCACCACCAGGCCCAGGGCCACCTCCGTCGCTGCCAGCAGCGGCTCGCCGACACCGATCAGCGGCGGCTGCGTGACCAGCCACAGGCCCAGCGCAAGATTCGCGAAGTGTGCCCAGCGATGCGCGCCATGCTCACGCCGACGCATCGCCTCGTGGTCGCGCCGCAGCTGCTCGGGATGCCGCCCGGCATCCGCCGCCTCGGCGACCATCGGCGGTGGTGTGATGTCGTTGGCGCGGTACCAGCCCACCGGGTCCCGCTTCAGCGCGCGGACCATCGCGGGCAGTTCGTCGCGGATCCAGTGACGCGGCTGCCAGCCAAGCAGCGCGTGTGCCCGTCGCAGGTCCAGCTCGTAGTGGTCATCGGCCAGCCGCATCATGAAGGGCTTCACGAAGGGCTTCTCGCCCCGGTCCAGCGCATCGGGGACCAGTGGCTCGACCTGTTCCTGCGCCCAGGCACCGGCGGCCGCCGCGAACTGCGGCAGCCGCATCGTGGGCCAGTCCTCGACCCCATGGATGAGATAGCCCAGTTCATCCTGCAGCACGCCATAGCCCAGCGCCCGCGGCTCGCCGATGAGGATGGCGATGGCGTCGCGCGGCAGTTCGTCGCGGCGATCCACCGCGCGACGGAACGCCTCCACCAGGTCATCCCGGTGCAGCATGCTCTGTCCGGCGTCCGCCGGGCCGGCATAGAAATGACTCTGCAACTGGCGCGCGTGGATGCGGGCGATCTGGTTGGCCAGCGTCGGCACCGACGTGTTCTCGTCATAGAGGCCGGCAAGCCGCAGGATCACGACGGGGATGTGGCCACGCTCGGCGCGGATCACTTCTTCTGCCGCGGCCTTTGAAGCCGGATAGGCCCACGCCGGCGCGAGCGGTGTGTCTTCATCGATGGGCATGCCCGGCTTGCCCGGCTTGCCCGGCGCATGCACCAGCATCGTGCCGGAGAACACGAACTGCCCGACCTCCAGCGACTGCAGCGCGCGCAGCAGCCTGCGCGTGCCTTCGACATTCACTTCGGTGTAGAGCGGATGATCCTCGCCACTGAAGTCGAAATAGGCGGCGAGGTGGATGACGCTGGCCACCCTGGTGCCGTACTGCGCGCGGAAGGCGTTGACCGCCTCATCCACCGAGGCCTGCTGCGACAGGTCGATGCCGATCAGCGGAAACGGTGCCTGCTTGCCCGCTCGGTCGAGCCCGACGATCTGGTAGTCATCGCCCAGCGCCTGCGCCAGCGAACGTCCGATGTTTCCCGCCGCGCCGGTGATCAGCACGACGGGCTTGCGCGCCTCATCCATCGCGCAGTTGTCGTTCATCCCCGACACAAGGTCTGTCATTGCACGGCAATGGCGCCTGTAGGCATGAGCCTGCACCCCTGCGATCCGGCCGCGTCCTACGCCACCGCGGGGCATCGTCGGGGCAACATCCGCGCCAGCGTCGCCCATGCTGGGACCATGGCAACGCAGGCCCGACATCTGCCCGTGGAGCAGCCCGCGATGGATTCGCCGTGGTTGCAGGAACCGATGCCGCGGTTTGCCGCGCTCGACCGCAACCTCAGCGTGGACGTGGTGGTGATCGGTGGCGGCATCACCGGTGCGACGGCCGCATGGCTGCTGCGTGAGGCCGGGTGCAGCGTCGCATTGATCGACCGCGATCTTGCGGGACAGGCCGACACCGGCCATACCACCGCGCATCTCACCTGCGTCACGGACGCACGGCTGCACGAGCTTGTGCGCGACTTCGGCGAGGATGGCGCGCGGGCCATCTGGGAAGGCGGCGCCGCGGCCATCGCACGCATCGGCTCGATCGGCGCGCGCGTGGGCGCAGACTGCAATTTCAGGCAGGTCGAAGGCTATCTGCATGCACCGCTGGGCGATGCGCGGCATGCGCAGCGGCGCGACGAGATCGGCCGGCTGCAGCAGGATGCCACGCTGGCCACGCGTTTCGGCTTCGACGCGCAGTTCGTGCCGGCGATTCCCGGCCACGATGTGCCGGGGGTGCGCTTTGGCGCGCAGGCGACCTTCAATCCGGGACGCTATCTGGCCGCGTTGCTGCGCGCGATTCCAGGTCCGCGCAGCCACGTCTTCGAGCAGACGGCAATGGTCGAGATCGCGCAGGAACCGCGCCGCGTGCTCACTTCGACCGGGCATGCGATCCGCTGCGAGTTCGTCGTGGTCGCCACGCACAATCCACAGGACGGCAGCCTGGGCGCGCTGCGCGCCAGCCTGTTCCAGACCAAGCTGTCGCTGTACACCACCTACGTGCTGGGCGCTCATCTGCCGGCCGGCACCTTGCCCGATGCGCTGTTCTGGGACACCTCCGACCCGTATGAGTATCTGCGGGTCGAGCCGCGCGACGGCCACCAGCTGGTGATCTTCGGCGGCGCCGACACGAAGACCGGCCAGCAAAGCGACGAGCATGCATTCGAGATGCTCGAGAAGCGCCTTGCCGCGCGGCTGCCGGCGGCGCGGGTGACGCGGCGCTGGCTCGGCCAGGTGATCGAGACCGACGACGGGTTGCCATTCGTCGGCGAGCATGCGCCGGGCGAGTTCATCGCCACCGGCTTCGCCGGCAATGGCTTCACCTTCGGCACGCTGGCCGCGATGATGGCCTGCGAAACCTTTCTTGGCCGCTCCACGCCCTGGGACGAGCTGCTGCGCGTGGATCGCAAGCCCTTCCACGGCGGCCTGTGGCGCTACGTGCGCGAGAACCTGGACTATCCGCGCTACCTGCTCGGCGACCGGCTGACCAGCCACGTCCATGACCTGGCGGCGGTGCCCATCGGTGAGGGTCGCATCGTGTCGCTGCCGCAGGGCAAGTGCGCCGTGTATCGCGGCGAGGATGGGCACCTGAGCGTCCATTCCGCCGTCTGCACGCACATGAAATGCCTGGTGCACTGGAATGCCGCGGCGACCACCTGGGATTGCCCCTGCCATGGCTCCCGCTTCTCCACGCAGGGCCAGGTGCTGTCCGGTCCCGCGCAGCAACCGCTGCCTCGCGTCGAGGTGGGAGAGGCGGATGAACCGGGCCGATGAGCGGGGGCGGGTGCTGTTCCTGCTCGCGGGCCCCGCGGTGTGGCTCGCAAGCCTCGGGCTGCTGCTGCTGATCGGCGCGCGCGGCTGCGCCGCGACCGGCACCGTGCTCACCATCCAGTTCGTCGCGATCGCACTGTGCGTGGCGCTGCTGTATCGCGCGCTGAGCCGCGTGCGCAACCCGGCGCTTGCCGGCGACGATCGCGCGCGCCTGTGGCATTTCATGGCCGGCGGTACGGCCGTGCTCTCGATGGCCGCGATCGGCGCCAGTGCGTTCTTCGCGACGCTTTCCGCCAGCTGCTGAAGGAGTTCCTGAACATGCCCGCACGCGATTCGCGCCGCGCCGCCGACGTGCTGATCGAGACGCTGATCGAGTGGGGCGTCGATACGATCTATGGCCTTCCCGGTGATGGCATCAATGGCCTGATGGAGGCACTGCGCACCCGTCAGGACCGCATCCGCTTCATCCAGGCGCGGCATGAGCAGGCCGC
>CAZWDR010000155.1:0-4827 GCA_964632365.1 uncultured Steroidobacteraceae bacterium | reverse complement strand
GGGCAATCATTCCTCTAGGAGCCGCGTCACCGCGGCCCTCGAGCAGCCTACCCGGAAGGAGCGCGGGACCCACGCTTGCGCCCCACCGCCGAAGCGGTGTGCGCCACCTTCCCTATTTGGCCTTGCTCCAGGTGGGGTTTGCCGTGCCGTCGCGTGTTGCCACCGACGCGGTGCGCTCTTACCGCACCCTTTCACCCTTGCCGTCGCCTTGCGGCGCTTGGGCGGTTTGCTTTCTGTTGCACTTTCCGTGGGCTCACGCCCCCCAGGCGTTACCTGGCACCCTGTCCTCTGGAGCCCGGACTTTCCTCCCCGAACCCATGCGGGTTCGCGGCGATTGCCTGGCCAGCTCCGGGCGCTACCTTATCAGTACCGCCCGCCCGGCGCTTGCCGCTGCGACAGCGCGCCGACCACAATGCGCCATCGCAACGCTTGCGCGAAGGAGCAACCATGCACAGGTCCCGACGCCTCACCCTCGCCGCCGCCGCCGTGGCGATCGCGCTGCCGCTGCTGGCCGCGGAGCGCCTCGCCGTGCGCACCGGGCTGTGGGAGAACACGGTCACCATGCAGATCACCGGCGTCACGCTGCCCGCCGAGCAGCTGCAGCGCATGGACCCCGGGCAGCGCGCGCAGATCGAGCAGCTGATGAAGCAGATGGGCGTCGGTGAGCCCCGCGTCGAGACCGACCAGTCGTGCATCAACGAGGAGGACCTGGACGGCCGCACCTTCCGTCAATCGATGGAGCAGGCGGGCGACCAGTGCAAGGTGACCGAAGTGTCCGCCACCTCGCGGCGCCAGGAATACACCTTCCAGTGCGCCGCCGAAGGCGCCACCACCGAAGGCCGCATGGTGATCGACGTGGTCAGCGACACCCGCGTGCGCGGCACGATGGAAGCCGCGGTGGCACAGGGCCGGATGGACATGAAGTTCGACGCGACCTGGAAGGCCGCGGCCTGCGGCAACGTCGAATAGCTACTGCGCGGGCTCCATGCCATGGCGCCGCTTCACCGGCGCCGCGGCCGGGCGCTGCATCGCATCCAGCAGCGCACGCGCTGCGTCCTGGCGATCGCTGGCCGCACACACGGCGCCGGCAAATACGGTCATCGTCTGGATCGACGGGGGCAGCGGCCCCAGCACGGTGATGCCCGGCAGGTTCATCAGCTCCGACAGCTGCTGGAATCCCAGCGCCACACGCCCGTCGGCAACGAGGCTGCCCACCGGCACGCCCGGCGGCGGCACGACAATGCGCGGACGCACCGCCTCGAGGATGCCCCAGCGCGCGAACAGCGATTCCAGGTACACGCCGCTGGGTCCGGTGGAATAGCTCAGCGACGGCGCATGGCTCACCGCCTGGCGGACCTCGTCTTCGGTGCCCACTGGCGGACGCGGCGCGCCCTCGCGCACTGCGATCGCGACGCCGGAGCGCACGAGATCGACACGCGGCGCCAGCAGCCGCCCCGCCGCGATCAGCTTGTCGATCGCATTCGCCGCGAGCACGACCACATCGAATGGCTCGCCGGCACTGACGCGTCGGGCCACCTCGACGCCGCCACCGGCCTCGGGCTGCACGGCGATGCCCGCCTCCCGCGCATGGTTCGCGGCCAGTTCGGCGAGCAGTTCGCGCGTGGCCATCGAGGAGATCATCTTCAGGGCTTCATTCACTGGCTTCACGCTGCTTCTCTTCGCTGGTTGCAGGTTCGCCGCCACGATGCAGCAGCGCATAGACTTCGGCGCGACGGCGCCCCGTGAGTTGCGCCACCAGTGCCGCCGCACGTCCGGGGGCCATCTCGGCGGACAGCAGGTCGAGCGCACGCCGCACGAACGCCTCGTCCGGCGGCGCCGCGGCCGCGGCACCGGCGACGACCACGGTGATCTCGCCGCGCTGGAAATTCGGATCATCCGCGGCGATTTGCAGCAGCTGGGCAAGGCTGCCGCGATATACGCTCTCGTGCAGTTTGGTCAGCTCGCGCGCCACCGCGGCCTCGCGTCCGGCGCCGAAGGCTTCCTGCATGTCCACGAGGGTCTCGGCAATGCGATGTGGCGCTTCGAAGAACACCAGCGTGCGCGTCTCCGCGGCCAGCGCGCGCAGCGCGGCGCGGCGCGGCGCGGTCCGCGATGGCAGGAACCCTTCGAAGCAGAAGCGGTCTGCGGGCAGGCCACTCAACGCCAGCGCCAGCAGCACCGCCGAGGGGCCGGGCACCGCCGAAACGGGCACGCCGGCAGCAATCGCCGCGCGCACCGTGACATACCCCGGGTCAGAGACCACCGGCATGCCGGCATCGCTCACCAGCGCCACCACGGCACCGTCCAGTGCGCGCTGCACCAGCTCCGCGGCGCGCACCGGTTCGTTGTGCTCATGCAGCGAGACCAGCGGCCGGTCGATGCCGAGCTGGCGCAGCAATCCTGCAGTGTGGCGCGTGTCTTCCGCCGCAATGATGTCGGCGGATGCCAACACTTCGCGTGAGCGGGGCGATGCATCCGCGAGATTGCCGATCGGCGTCGCGATCAGTTCGATTCGCCCGTTGGCCATCCTATAATCTTAACTATGCAGCCGCACCGCCACGCCACTTTCCGGTCGCTCGTCGCGGGCGTCCTCCTGTTCCTGCTCGTTGCCGGCTGCGCCACCGGGCCCACCGGTCCCGGCCCTGCTTCCGAGACGCGCGCCGAGCGGCTGCTGCGCCAGGGCAACCTCGTCGAAGCCGCGCGCATGTACGAAGACCTCGCCAGCAACAACGCGCCGCCGGCCCGCGATGAATACGCGCTCGCGGCCGCACGCGCGTGGCTCGATGCCAACCGTGCCGACGACGCGCAGCGCGCGCTGGTCATCGCCAGCGTGCAGCTGCCCGATGCGCAGCACTTCGACCGCGAGCTGCTGCGCATCGAGATCGCCGCCGCGCGCGGGCAATACCAGCAGGCCTGGCAGCAGGTGTCACAGCTGCGCGAACCGCCGCGGCGCGAGGATGCCGCGCGGCTGTTCTACCTGCGTCAGCAGGTGGCCCTGCGCGCCGGCGAGCCGGGCGCTGCCGTGCAGGCGGGCATCGCGCGCGAGCGCGCGGCCACCGACGAGAACGGCCGCAATCGCGCGCGGCGCGACCTGCTCACCGACCTGCGCGCCGCGATCGACCGGGGCCTGCGCATCGATCCGGGCAGCAGCCGCGACGCGCAGGAGCGCGGCTGGCTCGAACTGGCGCAGATCGCCGCGACGGCCGGCCGCAGCCCGCTCAGCGCCGGCTCGATGGTCGATCGCTGGCGCCAGCGGTTCCCGGGACATCCCGCCTCCACCATCGTCGACAGCGAGATCCTCGACCCGGCCGCGCGGCCGGATGCCTCCGGGCGGCGCACGGCGCGCATCAGCGGCCCGGTGGCGCTGCTGCTGCCGCTGTCGCATCCCGCGGCCGCATTGAGCGGTCCTGCCGCGCTGGTGCGTGATGGCTTCCGTGCCGCGGCCGCGACGCTGCCCGATGCCGGCCTCGGTGATGTGCGCCTCTACGACACCCATGCCATGCCGGTGGCCACGGCGCTGCGCAGTGCCGTCGCCGATGGCGCCACGTTCATCGTCGGTCCGCTCACCAAGGAAGAAGTCCAGGCCGCGGCCGATGCGCGCGTCGGTGTGCCGATGCTGCTGCTGAACACGCTGCCGGGCAGCGCCGGCGTCGACACCTGGCAGTTCGCGCTCGCGCCCGAAGATGAAGCCCGCCAGATCGCGCGCCAGCTCGGCGGCTCCGGCAATGGCGACGTCGTGGTGCTCGCGCCCAGCGGCGACTGGGGCCAGCGCGTGGCCGCCGCATTCCGCGACGAGCTGGCACAGGCCGGCGGGCGCGTGGCCGCAGAAAGCTTCTACGACCTCTCGCGCAACAACATCGATGTCACGCTGGCGCAGGCGCTGGGCATCGACGCCAGCCGCACGCGCCGCGACCGCGTGCAGTCGGCCATCGGCACCGCGGTGCAGGCTGAAGTGAAGCCCGCGCCACATATCGATGCCATCTTCGTCGCCGGCTTCCAGCCGCTGGCGATGCGCCAGTTCCGGCCTTTCCTGCGCGAGTACAACGCCGACCACCTGCCCAGCTTCATGACCAGTGACGGCGTCGATTCCGAACGCTCGGCCAACCGCGACCTCGAGGGCATGCAGCTGGTCGAGATGCCGTGGATCCTCGACAACGTCGGCACCGCCAGCGACGTGCGGCTCACCACCGAGCACCTGTGGAAAACCCAGGGCGACATGCGCCAGTCGCGGCTGTTCGCCTTCGGCTATGACGCGGCCATGATTGCCGCATCGCTGCGCCGTGGCATGGTCGACTGGCCGCTGCAGGGTGTCACGGGCAGACTGAGCCTCGCGCCCGATGGACGCATCGAGCGGCAGCTCAACTGGGCGCGCATGCGCGACGGCAACCTGCAGCCGGCCGATCCGCTGGTGCCTTGAGGCCATCCCGGCCGCGCCAGGGTCCCGATCGGCAGCAGCTCGGCCGCGCCGCCGAAGACGCCGCCGCGCAGTTCCTCGAGGCCCGCCAGCTGCGCATCCTCGCGCGCAACTACCGCTGCCGCACGGGCGAGATCGACATCATCGCCGAGACCAGCCAGGGCGTGATCGTCATCGCCGAGGTGCGCCTGCGGGCCGACGCGCGTTATGGCGGCGCCGCGGCCAGCGTCGACTGGAAGAAGCAGCGGCGCATCCAGCGTGCCACCTGTCACCTGCTGTCGCGCCAGCCGGCGCTGGGCCGGCGACCGATGCGCTTCGACGTGCTGGATCTCGCGCCGGAGGGCGCCGGCGGCTATCGCATCGAATGGATCCGCCACGCGTTCGACGCCACGCCGCGCTGACGGCTGGCCGGT
>CAZWDR010000154.1:1819-4992 GCA_964632365.1 uncultured Steroidobacteraceae bacterium | reverse complement strand
CATCAGCCGGTCCACCGCCTGCTGGATCAGGTGCTCGGATTCCGAGTCCAGGCTCGAGGTGGCCTCATCCAGGATCAGGATCGGCGCATCGGCCAGGAACGCGCGGGCCAGCGCGATGCGCTGGCGCTCGCCGCCAGACAGCTTCACGCCGCGCTCACCCACCAGCGTCTGGTAACCGCGCGGCAGCCGCTGGATGAACTCGTGCGCGTTGGCCAGCCGCGCGGCATGCTCGATCTGTGCCGCGGTGGCGTCGGGCCGCGCATAACCGATGTTCTCGGCCAGGCTGCGATGGAACAGGATGGGTTCCTGCTGCACGATGGCGATCTGCGCGCGCAGTGACGCCTGCGTGGCGCCGGCCACGGGCTGGCCATCGATCGTGATGCGGCCGGCGCTCACGTCATACAGGCGCTGGATCAGCTTCACGAAGGTGGTCTTGCCGGAGCCGGAGCGACCCACCAGGCCGATGCGCTCTCCCGGCGCGATGCGCAGCGTCAGGTCGCGATAGACCGGCTCCTTCTGCGAGGGATAGCGGAACGTCACGTTCTCGAAGCGGATCTCGCCGCGGCCGATGCGGATCGGTTGCGCGCCGGGCGCGTCGGCGACATCCAGCGGTTCCTCGAACAGGCGCACCAGTTCTTCCATCTCGTTCACCGAACGCTGCAGCTGGTGCACATGCTGGCCGATCTCGCGCAGGTAGCCGTGCACGAGGAAGTACGCGGTGAGCACATAGGTGATCTCTCCGGCCGTGGCGCGGCCCTGCCACCACAGCCACAGCGCGGTGGCCGTGACCGCGGTGCGCACCAGCCACAGCAGGGCGAGCTGGCTCGTGCCGCTCCACGTGCTGCGCATCCAGGTGCGCCGCGTGCGCCGCGACCACTTGTCCAGCACGCGGGCCAGGCGCTGCTCTTCGCGATGCTCGGCGCCGAAGGCCTTCACCACCGCGTTGCTGCCCAGCGCATCGGCCAGCGTGCCGCCCATGCGCGTGTCCTGCGCGTTGGACAGGCGCGACGCCGGCGCCACCACCCGCGTGGCCAGTGTGACGGTGAGCAGCACATAGGCGATGGAGCCAGTGGCCATCACCACACCCATGATCGGCCACCGGTTGGCGAGCAGCACCACCGTGCCGACCAGCACCACCATGGCGGGCAGCAGCGCCAGCAGCAGCACGTCGTTGAGTGTGTCCAGCGCCCACATGCCGCGCGTGATCTTGCGCACCGTGGAGCCGGCGAAGGTGTTGGCATGCCAGTCGGTGGAGAAGCGCTGCACGCGATGGAAGGCATCGCCGGCGATGCGCCGCATCAGCCGCAGCGTCAGCGGCACGATGCTCCACCAGGCCAGATGCCGCAGCAGCAGCATGGCAAGGCCGAGGGCCACCATCATCGCAAAGGCGCCGAACGCGATGTCGGCGGCTGCCCGCCCACCGGCCAGCGCATCGACCATGCGTCCGGCGTAGACGGGCATCAGCACCTCGGTGGAGGTGGCCAGCGACATGCACAGCGCCACCATGCCCACCGGTCCGCGCTGCCGCCACCAGTGTGCGAACGTGAAGCCCAGGACATGGCGCAGCGCCCAGGCGCCGGATCGCGCGTCGCGACTCATGCGCGGTTCCCCGGCACGGGCCGTTCAGGCCAGTGCGAACTGCACCAGGTCGGAGGCCGGTCGCGCGCCCGACAGCCGCGACGCCTCGCGCCCGCGCTGCAGCCGCACCACGGTGGGCAGGCTGCGGATCGCAAACCGCGCCGTCAGCTGCGGATTCGCATCGCTGTCGACCTTCGCGAAGATGGCCCGGCCCTTGACGGCGCGGGCGGCCTGCTCGAAGTGCGGCGCCATCGAGCGGCACGGGCCGCACCAGCCGGCCCAGAAGTCGATGATCACCGGCAGGTCGGTGTGGGCGGCCAGGCGGTCGAAGTCCGCGTCCGTCAGCTCCACCGGCACACCGGCCAGCAGCGGGGCGCGGCATCGGCCGCAGACCGGATCCTCGGTGAGCCGCGCGGATGGAATGCGGTTGGTGGCGCCGCAGGCGATGCAGGCAACGTGCATGGGGGTGGCGTTCATTCCCGGGAGATTGGAGGCACTGCGGCCGCTTCTCAAGTCCACCGGGGCAGGTGGCAGCGGCGACGGGGAGGGCAGTGCACGGGCTGGCCGGCCTCGGTTATCTTCCCGGCATGCCGATCTACGATTATCAGTGCCGCAAGTGCGGCCACCGTTTCGAACAGGTGGTCCGGGCCGGGGAGACACCGGCCTGCCCGCAGTGCAATGCCGCTGATCCGGAGCGGTTCTTTCCATTCTCCGCGGCCGTGAGCACGGCCAAGACGCGCCAGAAGTCCCAGTCCGTGGCGCGCAGCCGGGCGCAGGCGGTGAAGAAGGAAAAGGACCACGCGCACCAGGAATACATGCGCAACCACATCAAGGACCATAGCTGATCGCGCCGCAAAAGCAGGAGGGCACGTTGAACCTGACCCGACTGGCTTGCGACTGTGGACAGGTGCAGCTGGCAGTGCGCGGCCGGCCGATCATCAGCGCTGAATGCCTGTGCACCGACTGCCAGCAGGCCGGCGCGCTGCTGCGGTCACTGCCGGGCGCGCGGCCGGTTCTCGACCGGAATGGCGCGACGCGATTCGAGCTGCTGCGCAAGGATCGCGTGCGATGCGCACAGGGCGCGCAGCACCTGCGCGCGCACCGGCTCACGCGCGGGTCGCGCACGCGCCGCGTCGTGGCTGGTTGCTGCCACACGCCTATGTTCCTCGAGTTCACCAGCGGCCACTGGTTGAGCATCTATGGCGCAAGATGGCCGGCCGCGAGCCGGCCTGCGCTGCAGGTCAGGACCATGACCCGCAGCAGGCCGGCTGGTGCGCGGCTCGACGATGACGTTCCGAACCCGCGCACGCACAGCTTTTCGTTCTACGCGAAGCTGTTCGCCGCCTGGGCGGCGATGCGTTTCCGCGTGCCGCCGGTGGATTTCGTCGACGGCGAGCTGGACCTGCGTTGACGTCGGGTGCACAGGCGCAAGTGGCCTGCGCACGCGCGCGTCATCGGCGGCTGGCGGCCGTGAGGCCCTGCCGGCGCCATCCCGTCACAAGCCCCAGCAGCAGCGCCAGCAGGGCCAGCGTGGCGCCATCGCCGCCGCCGCCGCCGTCACCGCCATCGTTGCCTGTGCCGGCGCCACCGCCATT
>CAZWDR010000154.1:0-1719 GCA_964632365.1 uncultured Steroidobacteraceae bacterium | reverse complement strand
GCTGGTGGCCGTGCAGGGGACATTGCCGCCATATGCGGACACCGCATAAAAGCTGCCATCCGAGGCGGCCAGCAGTCCCGACAGCTCGACGCCCAGGTCGTTGCCGGAAAGCAGTGGCGCAACCTGGCTGCGGATCGCGCTGGAGGACACCAGCCTGGCAACGCGTCCCGTGGCGGGCGTGACGCGGAACACGCCGCCGGCAACGCCATACAGCTGGCCATCCGCGCCCGCCACCAGTCCCCCCTCGGGCTGGCCGAGCTGGTCGGTGGCGGCATCGAAGGCATGCAGTTCCTGGAACCCGGTTCCGTCCGTGGCGATCCGGAACACCATGCCCTGGCCCTTTGCGCCGCCGCCCGAGGTCGTGCCATACAGCAGGCCGTCGGCGGCCTGCACCAGCGGTCCGGAGGCGCGCTCGTTCTCGCGTCCGAAGGTGCGCAGCAGCCGGTAGGCTCCGTCGGCGGTGATGCGGAACAACGTGCCCGCGCTGACGATGTCCGGATGACCGGCGCCGGAAGTGGTGCCATAGAAGACGCCATTCACTGTGGCGTCCTCGACCAGTTTCGTCAGCGGCACGGCACCGGGACGCGACGGCGATGCGGCGTAAAATCCGTGCAGATGGGTGACTGTCGCAGTGTTGTCCGGCTTTGGAATGGCCTTGAACACTGTGCCGTTGGCGCCGCCATTGCGCGTGGTGGTTCCATACAGGTTGCCATCGCGTCCGGTCACCAGGCCCGCGCCCGGATAGCTCGGGCCGCTGGAGTACTCGAACAGATGCAGCCGGTCCAGGCCGCCGCCGGTGCTGAGCCTGAACAGGCTGCCCTGGTAGGTGACGGCCGGCTGGTCGATCCCGCCGGTCTCGTTGACGCCATAGAGCATTCCATCTGCACCCACCGTCAGCGACTTCGGGTTGCAACCATCCAGGGGGTTCAGGACTTCGGTGAATGTCTTGACGCTGGGCGGGCGCGTCAGCCCGAACACGGTGCCGCAGTCACCCGGGCTGCCGCCATTGAAGGTGGTTCCATACAGCACGCCGGCGTGCTCGATGAGGGCTTCCCCGGGGTATTTGCCGTCGGCGCCGCCGCCAAACGAGTACACCACCTCGACGGTGCTGGGTGCCGCGAATGCCGCGGGGGATGCGAGGCCGGCCGCGGTGAGCAGCGTCGCGGCGACGGCCACGCCCGGGCGCAGGCGCGCCATGCCGATTGTCCCGTACCGGTCCCCGCGCCGCGGCGCCACCTGCTGGATTTTCATCGCTGCTCCGGATCTGTTGTTGATTGTCCGGAGCAGGACGCGTCAGCCGCGCGGCAAACGGCTCATCGGGACCGGTGCGAGGCTCGCCGGTCCGACGGCAACGGCGCGGCGCTGCCGGCCGATGCCCGCACCGCTTCGAGGAAATCGCGCCCCCAGCGATTCACGTCGAACTCCTCGACGATGCCGTAGAGCTGCCGCAGGCGGTCTTCGGCCTCGCCGGCATCCATCGCCAGCGCCTGCGCGAGGGTCGCCGTGAGGTCCGAGGGGTCATGCGGATTGGTCAGCAGCGCGCCCTTGAGCTCGGCCGCTGCGCCGGCGAACTCCGACAGCACCAGCACGCCGCGCCCGCCCTCGATGCCGTGTGTCGCGACGAATTCCTTCGAGACCAGGTTCAGGCCATCGCGCAGCGGCGTGATCCACATGACATCGGCGGCGGCGTAGTGCGCCACGACCTCATCGAAGGGCAGC
>CAZWDR010000153.1:0-4999 GCA_964632365.1 uncultured Steroidobacteraceae bacterium | reverse complement strand
GTTGGCCCTTTTTCTTGCCTGTTTTCCGGTGCCTGCGCGGCGCCTGTGCCTGCACGTCGATGCGCGATGGGTGATGCGTGGGTACGCGATGCGCGACGGTAATCCGTGATGCGTGATGCGTGATGCGGGATGGCTGATGCGTTGTACGCCACGGTCGATGCGCGCTTGCACCGAGGCGAAATGCGTGATGTGCGGTGCACGGTGCGCACTGCGCGAAGGTGACAGTGGATGCGTGGCGTGGTGCCCGCGCAATGTCCGAGACGTCCGGCGCAAGGACTGAACGTCCCGCCGGCGTCGCGCGCCACGTCCGCAGCAAGTGCTGAACGTCCCCCACGGGCCGCGATCCGGCGCGTGCATCTGTGACGCGCGGCACGAACCGCGTGGAATCGCGTCGCTAGGATGCGCCGGTGCGTTGGCCACCCGGCCTTTGGCACGCCATCCCGCGACGTCGAACAGGGGCGCCGTCGCCATTCCCGGAGTTCCTCGATGCGATTACGTCCCCGTTCTGTCCGTGTGCCTGTCCGATTACCCGCAGGCGATTCCGCAACAAAGCCCTCGCGCAGGCTGTATTCCATGCGCCCACTCGCGGCAGCCGCCGCATTTGCCCTCCTCGGTGCGTCCTTCCCGAGCCTTGCGGCCGAGTTCTTCGTCTCCACTTCCGGCAGCGACAGCAACAACGGTTCGCTGCAGAGCCCCTTCCGCACGATCAAGCACGCCGTCTCGCGCAGCGTTTCCGCGCCCGGCGACACCGTCACCGTGCGCTCGCCCTCGAACAACGCGCGCTTCGACGAGTGCGAGGTGCGCCTGCGCCACAAGCTGGTGCTGCGCAGCTATCCCGGCGAGCGTGCCCACATCCGTTGCGGCAACACCGATGACGTCGCGGTCCGCGTCGACGTCGCGGCCGCGGGCAGCCGCGTCAGCGGCTTCGAGATCAGCGGCGGCTACTACGGCGTGATGCTGATGACCAACTGGGAACAGGGTGGCCCGTCGAGCAACCACGGCGCGCGCAACATCGTGCTCGAAGACCTGCTGATCCACCACACCGGCCGCGACGGCATCAAGGTCACGCCGAAGTCCGACAACGCGCTGATCCGGCGGGTGGAGATCCACACCACGGGCGTGGGCTATCCGGCCGGCACCCCGGAAGACGACAAGAACGCCGACGGCATCGACAACGTCAACGGTTCGGGCATGGTGGTGGAAGACAGCTACATCCATGACACCGCCACCACCGGCCTGTACTTCAAGGGCGGCGCGGCGGACGTCGTGATCCAGCGCAACCGCATCGAGAACACCGGCGACGCCGGCATCCTGGTCGGTTTCGACACCAGCCCCGAGTTCTTCGACCTTGACCTCAACCCGGGCTATTACGAGGCCATCCGCGGCATCGTGCGCAACAACTACGTGCGCAACACCGGTTATTCCGGCATCGGCCTGTACGCATCGCGCGACTCGCTGGTGGCCAACAACACGATCGTCAATACCGCCACCAAGGGCCACTCGCCGCTGTATTTCGGCGTGACCTTCCAGGACTGGGATCCGGCCGCGGGTCGCCCCGCGAACCGCGACGCGGTGCTGCGCAACAACCTGGTGGTGCAGGACGGCGGCCGCTGCATCGACATCCGCTACTCCAGCGAACTGGGCGGTTTGTCGGGCCTGGTCGGCGCGCCCAAGAGCGACTACAACGGCTTCCAGTCCAGCTGCACGTTCCGCGACAGCCGGCCGGGCAGCAATCTGTCCAGCGCCACGCTTGCGCAGTGGCGCGCAGGCACCGGTGCCGACCTCAACAGCACGTCCGCCAGCTTCAGCGTGACGCCCACCGGGCACCTCCCGGCCGGCAGCCCGGCAATCAACCGCGGCATTGCGCTGTCCCAGGTGCTCGACGACATCGACGGCCAGGCACGCCCGGTGCAATACGACATCGGTGCCGACGAGTTCGGGGGCGAAGTGGGTGGCGGGGATCCGCCGCCGCCGCAGCCGCCGGGCCGACGCATCCGCGATCGCGACCCGAGCCAGGTGCCGCGCAACGAGGTCAGTGGCCCCGGCCCGAGGGTGCGCGAGATGCCGGCCCCCGGTGAACGTGATAATGGCCATGGCCCCGGCCTGCGTCCGCGCCCCACGGGTGCGAACGGCACGGCGACCACGCCGGCCGCCGCGGACATCCGCATCACGCCGCCGGTCGTGGCGGCCTGGGACCGGATCCAGTCCTGGCTTGGCAAGGGCCAGGACGCCGCCCAGCGCTGATCCGGCCTTCCGGACGCGTGCAACGAGGCCCCGGCGGTGACGCCGGGGCCTTTTTCGTTCCGGGCCGATGGCCGCTTTCCCACGCGTCCGGAGTTTTCCGGAGGGACAGCACCGTGACCGGGATCGTCCCGGACGGGTGCGCAGGGGGCCACGATGCGAAACCAGGGCGTTCCAGGAGTGCTCTTGACCGGCGTAGCGGTGGGGGTGGCGGCGTGACCCCGGCGTTCGACAGCCGCTCGAACCGGATCGTGCGCCTGCTCTGGATTTTCGAGGCGGCGATGATCGTGCTCGCGGTGGTGGCCGCGATCTGGCTGCGCGCGCACGGGGATCCCGAGGGGCGCGAGTGGCTGTTCGACCGCGGGCCGTTGCCGGCGCTCCTGGTGGCGGCCTTCCTGACGCTGTCGATGGCGGCCTTCGGCCTGTACCAGTCGCACCTGCGCCTCAGGCGCAGCGAGCTGATGCTGCGCCTGCTGCTGGCCTTCGCGTTCGGCGGCGTCGCGCTGCTGGTGCTGTACTACCTCGTGCCCGCCACCCACCTCGGCCGCGGCCTGCTGGCGATCACCTTCGCGCTCGGCTTCGCCGGCGTGCTCGCGCTGCGCATCGGCATGGAGTACCTGCTGGGCGGCGAGGGCTACAAGCGCCGGGTGCTGGTCTACGGCGCGGGCGTGAATGCCGACCTGATCAACCGCCGCATGCGGCGCCGCGCAGACCGGCAGAGCTTTGCCGTGGTCGGCTTCCTGCCGGTGCCCGGACAGCCGATGGTGGTCGAGGGCAGCCTCGTGCTCTCGACGCAGGAGCCGCTCCCCTGCCTGGTGCAGCGCCTGGGCGTGCAGGAGATCGTGGTGGCGCCCGACGAGCGCAGGGGCAGCCTGCCCATGGACGAGATCCTTGCCTGCGCGCAGCGCGGCGTCTCGGTCGTGAACCTGCCGGCCTTCTTCGAGCGCGAAGCCGGCCTGATCAAGCTGGAGGTGGTGGATCCGTCTTCGCTGGTGTTCTCGGGCGGCTTCGACCATTCCTTCGTGCGCAGGCTGAGCAAGCGTGCCTTCGACCTCGCGGCGGCCTCGGTGCTGCTGCTGGTGGGCTGGCCGGTGATGCTGCTGGTTGCATTGGCGGTGCGCCTGGAGGGTGGCGGGCCCGTGCTGTATCGGCAGGTGCGGGTGGGCGAGGGCGGCCGCGTCTTCGAGCTGGTGAAGTTCCGCAGCATGCGCACCGATGCCGAGAAGGACGGCGTGGCGCAATGGGCCTCGCAGAAGGACGACCGCACCACGCGCGTGGGCCGGTTCATCCGCAAGACCCGCCTCGACGAACTGCCGCAGCTCATCAACGTCCTGGCCGGCGACATGAGCTTCGTCGGCCCGCGGCCCGAGCGGCCGCAGTTCGTGGACCGCTTCAATGACGAGATCCGCTACTACAGCGTGCGCCACTCGGTGAAGCCCGGGCTCACCGGCTGGGCGCAGCTGCGCTACCCCTACGGGGCCGGCGCGGCGGACGCCCAGGAGAAGCTGAAGTTCGACCTGTTCTACGTCAAGAACCACGGCCTGCTGTTCGACTGCCTGATCCTGCTGCAGACGGTCGAGGTGGTGCTGTTCGGCCGCGGCGCGCGCTGAGCGGCCTCGCGCGCCCGCGGATTGCGTTGGTTCGAGGAGACCCCCGCTTGGATCCTTCCGTGAGCCAGTACGAAACCCGCATCCGCGCCTTCCTCGACGAGAATTTCCCGCCGGCCACCGATGGCCAGGTCCACCCTGCCGACCTCAGCCTGCTCGAATCCGGCGTGATCGATTCCATGGGCGTGCTGCTGCTGGTCACCTGGCTGGAGCAGGAATTCGGCCTGGTGGTGGACGACGACGAGGTGCTGCCGGAGAACCTCGACAGCATCGCCGCCATCGACGGCTTCGTGGCGCGCAAGCGCGTCGAGCTGGAACCGGCAGGGTGACCGCGCGCTGCGAGCGCTGGCTGGCCCGCGCCGCCGCCGCGCATCCCCGCAAGCCCGCGATCATCCGCGGCGAACGACGGGTCGACTACGCGAGCCTGCACGACGAGAGCGAGCGTTTCGCTGCGGCATTGGCGGGCAGCGCCGGCCTGGTCGACGGCGAACGTTGCGTGGTGTTCCTGGAGAACTCGGTCGAGGCCGCGGTCGGCGTGTTCGGCACCCTGCGCGCGGGCGGCGTGTTCTCGGTCATCAACCCCACCACGAAGGCCGACAAGCTGGCTTTCGTGCTTGCCGACTGCGCGGCCTCGGTGCTGCTGACCCAGGCCAGCCTGTTGCCGGTGGCGATGTCGGCGGCCGCGCGCGTACCGGGGCTGCGCTGCATCGTCGTGGTCGATGGCGATGGCATCGGCATCGACATCGACAACGGCACCGGCGACCGCGGCGGCCAGGGCGGCCACGACGGTGGCGAAGGACCGGGGGCACCTGCCCCGCGCGTCACCAGCTACAGGCGCTTCCTCGCATCCGCCGATCCCGCGCGCCTGCCGGCGCAGGTCGGCATCGACACCGACCTGGCGATGCTGGTCTACACCTCGGGTTCCACCGGCAATCCCAAGGGCGTGATGATGACCCACGCCAACGTCCGCTTCGCCGCGACTTCGATCACCACCTACCTGCAGTCGAGCGCCGACGACGTGGTGCTGAGCGTGCTTCCGCTCGCCTTCGACTACGGCCTGTACCAGCTGCTGATGTGCGTGAAGCTAGGCGCCACGCTGGTGCTGGAGAAGTCCTTCGCGTTCCCGCAGAAGGTGCTGCCGCTGCTGGCCA
>CAZWDR010000152.1:0-5066 GCA_964632365.1 uncultured Steroidobacteraceae bacterium | reverse complement strand
GCACCATGATCCCTGTATTCGCGCGGCACCCGATGGTGGGCTACACGTGGATCGTGCTGGCCATCATCGGCACCGGCTTCCTGAGCTTCGGGCTGTGGGTGCACCACATGTTCACCACCGGCATCCCGCTGCTGGCGATCAGCTTCTTCTCGGCCGCGTCGATGGCCGTGGCGCTGCCGATGGGCGTGCAGATCTTCGCGTGGATCTCGACGCTGTGGTCCGGCAGGCCGCGCATGCAGCCGCCGCTGCGCTTCATCCTGGGGTTCTTCTTCATCTTCGTGCTCGGGGGACTCACCGGCCTGATGGTGGCGCTGGTGCCGTTCAACTGGCAGTCGCACGACACGCATTTCATCGTCGCGCACCTGCACTACGTGCTGATCGGCGGCCTGCTGTTCCCGATGTTCGCCGGCGTCTACCACTGGCTGCCGCACCTGACCGGGCGCATGCCGCACGAGGGGCTGGGCCGCATGGTGTTCTGGCTGATCTTCATCGGCTTCAACTTGACCTTCCTGCCGATGCACCTGACCGGACTGCTGGGCATGCCGCGCCGGGCCTATACCTATTCGGCGGAACTCGGGCCGGCCGTGCAGTGGCTGAACCTGCTGTCCACCGCCGCCGGCATGCTGCTGGCGATGGGCATCGTCGCCTTCTGCATCGACGTCGCGCTGGCGCTGCGCCACGGTCGTCGGGCACGCGGGAATCCGTGGGATGCGGGCACGCTGGAATGGGCCATGCCGGTGCCGCCGCCGGACTACAACTTCGCCTCGATCCCGACCGTGGCTGATCGTGATCCGCTGTGGCAGGACCCGCAGGTGGCCGCGGTGGCGGGGTCGGAACGCGGCTACCTGGCCGGCGCGGCGCGCGGTGTGCGCGAGACACTGGGCACCAGCCTGCGCGGTGCGAGTCCCGAGCAGGTCATCCGCCTGTCGGGCTCCACGTGGACGCCGCTGGTCACCGCGCTGACGCTGACGGTGGTGCTGGCGCTGTTCATCGCGAAGCTGTACCTGCTCGCCGCGGTGGCCTTCACCGGCACGATCGCGGCATTGCTGCACTGGGCGTGGACCACCGGTGACACCGGCGTGCCGCCGATGCTCGATGCGGGAAACCAGGGCGCCCAGCCGCTGCGGTTGCCCACGCAGGCCGCATCGCGGCATGCGCCCGGCTGGTGGGGCACCGCCGTGTTCCTGCTGGTCGACGCCTCGCTGTATGCCTCGCTGGTGTTCGCGTGGTTCTACCTGTGGCTGCTCGCGCCGCAATGGCCGCCGCCGGGGCTGTCACTGTCACCGCTCGGCCTCGCCGCGTGCGGCGTGGCACTGCTCGCAGGCAGTGGCTTCGCGATGCACCGGGCGCAACGCGCCAACACGGCGGACCAGCCGGCCGCGGCGCGCATCGCGACGCTGGTGGCGGGCGCGTTGATGGTGGCGTTCATCGTGCTGCAGTCGGTCACGCTGCTGCGATACACCGCCCCGCCGACATCCCACGCCTTCGCGTCGGTGCTGCATGTGCTGACCGGTTACCAGGGCGTTCACGCAGCGGTATGTGTGCTGATGGCCGGCTACCTGTGGCTGCGCAGCCGCCGTGGCCTGGTCGATCGCGAACGCCCGCGGGACTTCCGCATCGTCGCGCTGTTCTGGCACTACACGGTGGCCCTGTGGCTCATCGGCGCCGTGCTGGTCCACCTGCTGCCACGGTGGACGTGATGCGCGGCCTGCCCCTCACGCAGCGGCTCATCGGTGCGATCAGCGGCATGATCGTCTGGGCCGTATGGTTCGTGCTGGTGTATGCGCTGACCGGCGTCGGCTGTCGCGCCGGCTGGAACCACACACCGGCAGCGTTCGGGGCGAACCTGCTGTCCGTGGTCATGGTCGCAAGCGCCGCGCTGGCGCTCGCGCTGATCGGCTGGCTGGGATGGCTGGGCTATCGTGCCTGGCGCGCGGCCCGTGACGGCGGCGGGCCACGCGCCGGGCAGGACACCCTGCAGCGACAGCGCTTCATCGCCATGGCCATGACGTGGCTGGCGGTGATCGCGGCGCTCGGCACGCTGCTGACGGCAGTGCCGATGCTGATGCTGGATCCCTGCGCACTGTAAGGTGTGGTGATGCCAGAGCACGGCTCCATCCCCAGCAAGGTCGCCATCGCCGGACATCCGCTGCATCCGATGCTGGTGGTGTTCCCGATCGCCTTCCTGGTGGCCCTGCCGCTGGCGGACGTGGTGTTCTGGTGGCGGGACGATCCATTCTGGGCGCGTGTGGCGTTCTGGCTGGCCGCTGCCGGTTTCACTGGCGGGGCGCTGGCCGGCGCGGCGGGCTTTCTCGAGTTCCTGCTGGTGCGGCGCGCCCGCGAGCGCGTGGCGGGCTGGATGCATCTGCTCACGGCCGTGATGGCGCTGTCGCTGGCCGGTGCGAACGTGATGCTGCGGGTGGAGCATCCCGCCGCGGCGGTGCTGCCCTGGGGTCTGGTGCTGTCGACGGTGACGGCGGGCATGGTGGCGCTGGCCGGCTGGATCGGCGGCACGCTGACCTTCGGTCACGGCATCGGCACCTATCGCCATCCGCACGACGCGCCGTCGCGCGCGGACCGCTGACCTCAGACGCCGCCCAGTGGCGGCAGCCGCTGCGGTTGCCCCGCGGCGAGTGCGGCGATGCCGAGCAGCAGCAGCAGCGGCAGCCAGGTGCACAGGCGCAGCAGCAGCCGCGGGACGAGCGTCGCGCGCGGCGGATCAAACAGCCACTTGCCGAAAAGCACGTGCAGCAGCACGGCGACGGCGACCAGCGAAAGCTTGGCGGGCAGCCACGCACCGGCGAATCCGTCGGCGAGCAGGATGGTGCCGAGCACGATCGTGGTGACCGCGGCCGGCGTCATCACGCCGAAGTACAGCGTGCGGCCGAGCGGCGAGGGCCAGCGGACGTCGCCGGCCGCGCGCAGCTGATCGCCGATCAGCCGCGGCAGGAACGACAGCCCCGTGAACCACACCGCCATCGCCGCGATGTGCAGAAACTTCAGCCAGAAAGTCATCGCGTTCCCATCTCGAGAGGAAAGTTGATCCACGCGGAAATGCGCCGCGTCACGGTAGACATGCAGGGGCAGCTGTCCGATTCTCTGGCGCGACAGGGCGCGCGTCCACATTTCGGCGACCCATCGAGGACAGGAGAGTCACATGAAACGCCCCTTGGTACTCGTCTGCACGATGTTCGCGTTGCTGCTGGCCCTGCCGCTGCAGGCGGCCGAGGCCGAGGCGCAGCTGGATGTGCTGGCCCGCGAGGTCGACCGGACGGAAAGCGTGCGCGCGGTGAAGCATCTGCAGTGGAGCTATGCGCAATACGCGCAGTATGGCCTGTGGCCCGAGGTGGGCGCACTGTTCGCCGCCGACGGCAGCTTCATCCTCGACGGCCGCGTGAAGCCCGCGGAGACCGCGAAGGGTCCGGCCGCGATCGCAGGCTTCCTGCGGCAGCGCTACGGCGGCAACCGCAACGGGGCAGCCGCAGATGGACTCTCCGCGATGATGATCGATTCGCCGGTGGTGAACCTCTCGCCCGATGGCAATTCGGCGAAGGGCCGCTGGCAGGCGATGATCTTCCACGGGCATGGCGGCGCGGCCCGCATCGAGGGCGGCATCTTCGAGAACGACTACGTGCGTGAGGGCGGCGTGTGGAAGATCCGCACCGCGCACTACCATCCGCAGTACGACGGTCCCTACGAGGCGGGCTGGACCAACTGGGGCGGTGGCGACCTGCCCGTGATTCCCAAGCATTTCACCGTCGACACCGCGGGCGTGCCGATTCCGCCCGCCAGCGGCGCGCCGCCGCGCACGCGCGCGACGATGGCCGAACTGTCGCGCCGCATCGAAGTGCTCAATGAGGAGGACCGCATCCGCAACCTGCAGTCCGCCTATGGCTACTATGCCGACCGCAAGATGTGGGATGACGTGGTCGATCTGTTCGCGGCTGATGGCGTGGTCGAGGTCGGCGGGCAGGGAATCTGGCGCGGCCACGCCGGCGTGCGCCGCTGGCTGGCCAGCATCGGCCAGGCCGGGCTTGCGCACGGCCAGCTCAACGACCGGGTGCAGAACGATGTCACGGTGACGATTGCGCCGGGCGGCAACGAGGCGTTCGCGCGCGGCATCGAGCTGGGCATGCTCGGTGAGGCGGACCAGGAGAAGGGCTGGTGGGAAATCGCCACGTTCCACAACCGCTTCGTCAAGGAAGACGGCGTCTGGAAGATCCGCGAGATGCGTCGCTTCGTGCAGATGAAGACCGACATCTTCCTCGGCTGGGGCAAGAGCCGCATCGTCGAGCCTGCCCCGGCGGGTGCCAACGCACCGGACAGCGCGCCTGCCGACGCCGCGCCGGCCGGGCTTGCGATGCCGGCATTCCTCGGCACGCATCCGGTGACGGGCCGCACGGTTGCAGCGGCCGGCGCCGCGAGGCTGGTGGCCGCGCGTCCGCTGACCGGTGCCATCGCGGCCGGTCGCACAGCGGTGCTCGCGCCTGATGACGCCGCGCGCCGCGTTGCGCGCTCGGCCGCCTGGGATGGCGTCGCGAATGTCTCGGCCGCCTACGGGTTCTACGTCGATGACATGGATACCGCCGGATGGGCCGGCCTGATGGCGAAGGATGGTTTCAAGGAGACCCCGTTCCAGGGCTACCACATCGGTCGCGATCGGCTGATCGCCGCGCGCCTGCGCGGTCCGGCGCCCACGACGCAGGCCGGCATCTCCTACCACTGGCTGATGCAGCCGGTGGTGCGCGTGTCCGATGATGGCCGCTCCGCGGCGGGCCGGTTCCGCCTGTTCCAGCCGCGCACCGGCAAGAGCGTCGGTGAGGCCGGTGACTTCTTCGCCGCGTCGTTCTGGGGCGGCATGTACCACGACCGCTATGTGCTCGAGGACGGCGTGTGGCGCATCTGGGAGCTGACGCTGGAGGAGCCCTACATCACCCCGGTGTCGTGGAAAGACGGCGTCTGGGCGAAGGCGAAGGATCCCGCGCCACGACCGCCGCGCGGGGCCGGTGGGGCGAACGCGCCGCGTGCCGGCGGCGCCCCGGGGGGTGCCGGCGCGGCTACTGCAC
>CAZWDR010000151.1:0-5100 GCA_964632365.1 uncultured Steroidobacteraceae bacterium | reverse complement strand
TGGATGACGCGCTGGTCTGGTCGCGCAAGCAGGAAGGCCGCTTCCCCGACATCACCGAGCTGAAGCAGCGCGTGCGCGACCACATCGATCCACAGCGCGATCTCGGTCATGTCGACCGGCCGCGCGCGGATCGCTGAGCGCCCTTCAGCCCGCCGACTTCTTCGACGCGCCCATGCCGGCCTGGGCGGCTGTCAGCGCCGTCATGTTCAGCACGCGGCGGAAGGTCGACGACGGCGTCAGCACATGCGCCGGCCGCGCGGCGCCCATCAGCATCGGACCCACCGTGGTGCCCTCGCCGCCGACGGTCTTCAGCACGTTGAACAGGATGTTCGCGGCATCCAGGTTCGGACAGATCAGGATATTCGCCTCGCCGGTCAGGCGGCCGTCCATCAGCATGTTGCGGCGGATGATCTCCGACAGCGCGGCATCGCCGTGCATCTCGCCATCGGCCTCGATGTCCGGGTTCTGCTGCGAGAACAGTTCATAGGCCTCGCGCATGCGCTTGGCGGACTCGCGCCGCGACGAGCCGTAGTTCGAATGCGATACAAAGGCCACCTTCGGTGTCAGCCCGAAGTGCCGCACCTCGCGGGCCGCCATGCGCGCGATGCGCGACAGCATCTCCGCCGAGGGCGCCTCGTTCACATAGGTGTCGGCCAGGAACAGCGTGCGCTTGTCGATGATGAGGCCGGACAGCGCCGCCAGCGTCGGCTCGCCCTCGCGCAGCCCGATCACGTCGCGGATGTTCTCCAGGTGCGCGTCATAGCGGCCGTGCAGGCCGCAGAGCATGCCGTCCGCATCGCCCAGGTGCACCATCAGCGAGGCGATCGTCGTGGTCGAGCGATGCACCGCCGCCTTCGCCGCATCCGGGCTCACGCCGCGGCGACCCATGATGCGATGGTAGGTCTGCCAGTACAGCTTGAAGCGCGGATCATCGTCCGGATTCACCACCGTCACGTCCTGGCCCAGCTTGATGCGCAGGCCCGCCTTGCGGATGCGCATTTCGATCACCGAGGGGCGCCCCACCAGCACCGGCTGCGCGATCTGCTCGTCGATCGCGATCTGCGCCGCGCGCAGCACCCGTTCGTCCTCGCCCTCTGCATATGCGATGCGCTTGTGCGCGGATGCGCGCGCCGCACCGAACACCGGCCGCGTCAGCATGCCGGCCGAGGAGAAGCGACGCTGCAGGTCCGTGCGATAGGCTTCGAGGTCCGCAACCGGGCGCGTCGCCACGCCAGACGCCGCCGCCGCCGCCGCCACCGCCGGCGCAATGCGCAGGATCAGCCGTGAGTCGAAGGGCTTCGGGATGAGGTATTCCGTGCCGAAGGTCAGCTCCTGCCCCGCATAGGCGCTGGCCACCTCCTCGCTGATCTCGGCCTTGGCCAGGTCCGCGATCTCCTTCACGCAGGCCAGCTTCATTTCCGCCGTGATCTTCGTCGCGCCCGAGTCCAGCGCGCCGCGGAAGATGTACGGGAAGCACAGCACGTTGTTGACCTGGTTCGGATAGTCCGACCGGCCCGTCGCGATGATGCAGTCCGGGCGCACTTCCTTCGCCAGCTCCGGACGGATCTCCGGCTCCGGATTCGCCAGCGCCAGGATGATGGGTTGCGAGGCCATGCCCTTGACCATCGTCTGCGTCAGCACGCCGCCGGTAGAGCACCCGAGGAACACATCGGCGTCCGGCATCACATCGGCCAGCGAGCGCAGCGGCGTGGTCTGCGCGTAACGGGCCTTTTCCGGATTGAAGGAGTCGCCGCGGCCCTCGTAGATGAGGCCCTTCGAATCGCAGGCCCACACATTGCGCCGGTCGAGCCCGAGGCCAACCAGAAGGTCGAGGATCGCGATCGCCGCGGCGCCCGCGCCCGACATCACCAGCTTCACCTCGCCGATGTCCTTGCCGACCAGCTCCAGCCCATTGCGGATCGCGGCGGCCGCGATGATCGCCGTGCCGTGCTGGTCGTCATGGAACACCGGGATGTTCATGCGCTCGGTGAGCATGCGCTCGATGTAGAAGCACTCCGGCGCCTTGATGTCCTCGAGGTTGATGCCGCCCAGCGTCGGCTCCAGCGCCGCGATGATCTCGATCAGCCGGTCCGGATCGCGTTCCGCCAGCTCGATGTCGAACACATCGATGCCCGCGAACTTCTTGAACAGGCAGCCCTTGCCCTCCATCACCGGCTTCGCCGCCAGCGGGCCGATGTCACCCAGGCCCAGCACCGCCGTGCCATTGGTGATCACCCCGACCAGGTTGCCGCGCGACGTGAAATCCGCCGCGGTGCGCGGGTCCTTCGCGATGTCGAGGCAGGGATAGGCCACGCCGGGCGAGTAGGCCAGCGACAGGTCGCGCTGGTTGATCAGCGGCTTCGTCGGCGACAGGGAGACCTTGCCGGGTACCGGCAGGCGGTGATAGTCGCGAGCCGCATCGCGCAGGGCGGCTTCGGCGGGGGTCATGAACTCGGATTCGGAAGACATCAATGGCTTGGCTATCAGCTGAGTAAGCCGCGGATTATCAGCGCTGCCGGGCTTGCGGCGCCAGCGACCGGCCCCGGAAAAGCGCCGGAACGGTAGGATCTGTGGTCCCAATTTGCGCCGAAGGTGCCATGAACGGGCTGAGTCGAGAGGAGATCGCGGCAGCGGATGCGGGCCGGGGTGGAACGCCGGCGCGGCGGCTGAGGATGTGGGTGCGGCTGTGGATGCGGCCGCAGATGCTGCCGCGGACCTGGCGGCGGATGTGGCGGCGGACCTGGCCGCGGACCTGGCGGCGGATGTGGCGGCGGCTGTGGTCGCGGACGGGAATGCCGCCGCACCTGCGCCTTGGGACGTTCTGCACTGCACTGATGCTGGCGGGCTGCGGACAGTCCGGGGTTCAGGCTCCAGAGGCCCGTATGCAGGCCTCAACCCACAGCGTGCGCGTGTGGGGCGCCGCGGCGCCGGACCTGACCGTGCGCGTGCTCACCCGCTGGCTCAGTACCTCCGCGGACTGCCGGCAGGCCGAGAACCTGTTCCGCCGCATGGACGGGCAGACCGCGCCCGGCTCGGCCTGGGTCGAGGCTCCGGTTCGTCGGGACGGCGGCACCTACGAGGCGCAGGTGGCCCTGGATCACTTCGAGGCGGGCGCGTGCGGCTGGCATCCCTTCGTCATCGCGTTCCAGGTCACCAATGCCGAGGGGACCAGTACCGGGCACTTCGAGGCCAGCGCCGGCAGCGGGCGACGGCTGGTGCCTGGTCCGCAGGAACTGGTGTGGATCGATTCGGAGCCGGTGAGCGCGGCCCGGGTTGGCGACGCGCAGCGCGGGGCCGGACCACCGCCGCGCGGTGCCCGCTTCGTGCGGCCGCTGGAACTGGTGTGCGCCGAGAACACGATCCGCGACGCGCGCGGCCTGAGTTGCGTGCCGGAGAGTCCGCGCGAGCTCGCGCTGATTTCCATGGAGGCGGAGGAAGTGCAGGTGAACTTCCGCAGCGGTGCGCCGCGCTGGTGAGGGCGGTGGGCCACAAGACCTCCCTGCAGACGTCGGGTTGGCATCGCCTTGTCGATGCCAACAGCCATTTCAGAACAGACCATCCAGCGGACTTCGTACCGCCTGGCCACCCCGGTTCAGCACATGCGTGTAGATCATGGTGGTCTTCACGCTGGCATGGCCCAGCAGTTCCTGCACCGTGCGGATGTCGGCGCCGGATTCGAGCAGGTGCGTCGCGAAGCAATGACGGAAGGTGTGGCAGCCCGCGGCCTTCAGGATTCCGGCGCTGTGGATGGCCGTGCGCACCATGCGCTGCACCGTGCGCGGATGCACGTGATAGCGCACCAGCGTGCCGTCATAAGGATCCGCGCAGCAGCTGTGCGAGGGGAACACCCACTGCCAGGCGAGCGAGGTGGGCGACGACGGATACTTGCTCTTCAACGCGAAGGGCACCGACACACCCGGCGCACCCACCGCGCGCTCGCGGTCGAACCAGGCGCGCAGCGCGTCGAGGTGCGCGGTGATCGGATTCACGAGTTCCGCCGGGATCACCGTGCGCCGGTCCTTGCCACCCTTGCCGTGGCGGATCGTCAGCTCGCGCCGGTCGAGGTCCAGATCCTTCACCCGCAGCTCCAGCGCCTCGAAGAGCCGCAGGCCGCTGCCATAGAGCAGGCCGACGATCAGCCGCGAGCGGCCGTGCAGGTGCGAGAACACGCGGCGCACCTCGTCGCGGGACAGCACCACCGGCAGGCGTTGCGGGCGCGTCGCGCGCACCACATCGACCAGGCTGGGAAGGTCCAGCTGCAGCACGTCGCGATAGAGGAAAAGCAGTGCCTGCAGGGCCTGGTTCTGTGTTGACGAGGCAACCTTCAGATCCACGGCAAGATGCGTGAGGAAGGTCGTCATTTCGACGGCGCCGAGTTCGCGCGGATGCCGCATGCCACAGAACTGGACGTAGCGTCGGACCCAGCCAACGTAGGCCTGTTCGGTTCTCAGGCTATAGTGCCGGAGGCGGACCTGCTCACGGACGGCCGCAAGCAGGGATGGTGGCGAGGGGGAGGGGACCATGTCGCAGTTGTTCCATATGGCGACATGTCGCGTATCGCGACGTGGGAGTCAGCGTAAACAGGGAGTTATGCGCGCGGTGGGGATTAAACTGGCGGAAGTGTCGCGATATGGAAGTGATGCGACGAACATAATTAATAGTTAGGCGGCGCCGATAGATGTTGTGCAAGGAGCTAAGAAGATGAATTCGATGCTTGCGATACTTCCAGCCGCTCTCACATTGAATCTGCCTCAGATCGCAATCGCGGCTGTCGGCTTGGTGCTCATTCACATTAAGCTGAAGCGGCCCCACCCGCGAGTACATCTCTACGGCACCATTGGACTTGCTTTGCTCCTCGCGCATGGCCTACTCGGTGTAGCCATCAGCCTCTCCATGCCGTACGCGAGGCGCTCCTATGAGCCTGCTGCCTTCGCAAAGTGGATCACTGTAACCAACCTCGCAAGCTTTGGGGTTCTTTCGGCATCACTAGTCCTTCTTCTCGTCGCGTTACTTGCGGACAGAGAAGCGGCCAAGAACTCGCGTGTCGCCGCCTAACCAGGCGCTGCAGCGAGCGGCGATTGGCATAAAGTGCTCGGCCGC
>CAZWDR010000150.1:0-5125 GCA_964632365.1 uncultured Steroidobacteraceae bacterium | reverse complement strand
TGGAAACCACCGTCGACGGCGAGTACCAGAACTACAAGGCCAAGGGCGGCGCCTACACGCGCGAGCATTTCTTCGGCAAGCATCCGGAAGCGGCGGCGCTCGTCGCCGGCATGTCCGATGACGACATCTGGCGCCTGAAGCGCGGCGGGCACGATGCGCACAAGGTCCACGCGGCCTATGCCGCGGCGATCGCGCACAAGGGGCAGCCCACCGTGATCCTGGCGCACACCGTCAAGGGCTTCGGTCTGGGCAAGGCGGCCGAGGGCCAGATGGTCGCGCACCAGCAGAAGAAGATGGACGCGGAGTCCATGGTGAGCTTCCGCGAGAACCTCGGCATCGACCTGAAGGACGAGGACATCGCGAACTTCCGCTTCGCGCGTCCGGCCGACGACAGCGCGGAGATCCGTTACCTGAAGTCACGGCGCGAGGCGCTGGGCGGCTACCTGCCGAAGCGCTCCACGAAGGTGCCGCCGCTGGCGGTGCCGCCGATCGAGACCTTCAAGGCGTTGCTCGAAGGCTCGGGCGATCGCGAGATCTCCACGACGATGGCCTTCGTGCGCATGCTCACCGCGCTGCTGAAGGACAAGACCATCGGCAAGAACATCGTGCCGATCGTGCCGGACGAGGCACGCACCTTCGGCATGGAAGGCCTGTTCCGGCAGATCGGCATCTATTCCGCGGTCGGCCAGCTGTATACGCCGCAGGATGCGGACCAGCTGATGTCGTACAAGGAAGACCGCAAGGGCCAGATGCTCGAGGAGGGCATCAACGAGGCCGGCTCGATGTGCTCGTGGATCGCGGCCGGCACGGCCTATGCGAACCATGGCCAGCACATGGTGCCGTTCTACATCTACTACTCGATGTTCGGCTTCCAGCGCGTCGGTGATTTCATCTGGGCGGCCGGCGACATCCAGGCGCGCGGCTTCCTGCTCGGTGCCACGGCGGGTCGCACGACGCTGGCCGGCGAGGGCCTGCAGCACCAGGACGGTCACAGCCAGCTCGTGGCCACCACGGTGCCCAGCTGCCGTGCGTACGATCCGGCCTATGCCTATGAACTGGCCGTGATCATCCACGACGGCATGCGCAGGATGTATGTGGAAGACCAGAACGTCTTCTACTACCTGTCGGTGATGAACGAGAACTACGTGCAGCCGCCGCTGCCCGAGGGCGCCGAGGAAGGCATCCTGAAAGGCGCCTACCTGCTGCAGAAGGCGGGCAAGGCCAAGCGGCGGGCCACGCTGATGGGATCGGGCACCATCCTGCGCGAGGTGCTTGCCGCCGCCGAGATGCTGCAGAACGACTTCGACGTCGCCTCCGATGTCTATTCGGTGACGAGCTTCAGCGAGCTGCGCCGCGAGGCGCTGCTGGTGGAGCGCGAGAACCTGCTGCATCCGGAGCGGGACGCCGCGCAGCCGTATGTGCAGAAGCTGTTCGGCGGGCTGAAGTCGGCGGTGGTCGCCGCCACCGACAACATGCGCACGGTGCCGGACCAGATCCGCCAGTGGGTGGGCGGTCGCTATGTGGCGCTGGGCACCGACGGCTTCGGTCGCAGCGATGGCCGCGCCGCGCTGCGTCACCACTTCGAGGTGGACCGCCGCTACATCGTGCTCGCCACGCTGAAGGCGCTGGCCGACGAGGGCGAGCTCGACCGCAAGGCGCTCGCCGCCGCGGTGAAGAAGCTCGGCATCGACACGGCCAAGGCCAACCCGCTGAACTCCTGAGGAAGGCACGCTGATGTCGCAGAGCATTGAAGTGCGCGTGCCGGACCTCGGCAACTTCGCCGAGGTCGCGGTCATCGAGGTCCTGGTGAAGGCCGGCGATGTGATCGAGGTCGACACGCCGCTGGTCACGCTGGAGACCGAGAAGGCCACGATGGATGTGCCCTCGAGCGCTGCGGGCGTCGTCGAGACGGTGCACGTGCAGGCCGGCGGCACGGTGTCCGAAGGCAGCCTCGTGGTGACGCTGCGTGGCGAAGGTGCGGCGGCCGGCGCCGACAAGCCGGAAACGGCGCCTGCTGCGGCTGGCGCGGGCGCAACCGCTGCGGCTGCCGCGGGCACGCCGCCTGCCGATGCCGCAGCCGGTGGTGCTGCTGCGGCGGGGGCGGCGTCTTCCGGAAGTGAGACCGGGACCACGACGGTCGACGTGGTAGTGCCCGACATGGGCAACTTCACCGAGGTCGGCGTGATCGACGTGCTGGTCAGCAAGGGCGACCAGGTCGACGTCGACACGCCGCTGGTCACGCTCGAGACCGAGAAGGCGACGATGGATGTCCCGTCCACGGCGGCCGGCACCGTCGAGGCGATTCATGTGCAGAAGGGCGGCCAGGTGTCCGCCGGTTCACGCGTGGTGACGCTCAGTGGCGTGAAGTCAGCGGGCACGCCTGCGGCGGCCGCGGCATCGCCTGCCGCGGCCCCGGCTGTCGCCGGTGCCGCGCCGGCAACGCGCAGTGCGCCGGCCGCGGCCGCGTCATCCTCCGCGCAGCCCGCTGCAAGGACCGCCGGTGGCCTGCCGCCGGTGAACGAGGCCGCGTTCGGCACCGCCCATGCGGGCCCCTCGGTGCGCAAGCTGGCGCGCGAGCTCGGTGTCGATCTGGCACGCGTGAAGGGTTCCGGCCCGCGCGGCCGCATCACGCACGAGGATGTGAAGTCCTGGGTCAAGGCGATGCTCAGCGGCGGCCTGGCCCCGCAGGGTCCGGCGCTGCCGCAGGTGCCGAAGGTCGATTTCGCGAAGTTCGGCGAGATCGAGGTCAAGCCGCTCGGCCGCATCCAGAAGATCTCCGGTCCGCGCCTGCATGCCGCGTGGGTCAACATCCCGCATGTCACGCAATATGAAGAAGCCGACGTCACCGAGCTCGAGGTGGAACGGGCCAGGATGAAGGAGCGGGCCACCGCGGCCGGCGTGAAGATCACGCCGCTGGCCTTCATCGTGCGCGCGGTGGTGCTGGCCCTGAAGGAATTCCCGCAGTTCAATGCCTCGCTCGACGGCGAGAACATGGTGCTGAAGAAGTACTTCCACATCGGCTTCGCCGCCGACACGCCCAATGGGCTGCTGGTGCCGGTGATCCAGAACGCCGACCAGCTCGACCTGTTCGGCATCGCGCAGGCGCTCGGCGACCTGTCGGAGCGCGCGCGCAAGGGCACGCTGAAGGGCAGCGAGATGCAGGGCGGCTGCTTCACCATTTCGAGCCTGGGCGGCATCGGCGGCACGGCCTTCACGCCGATCATCAATGCCCCTGAGGTGGCGATCCTCGGTGTGTCGCGCACGCAGATGAAACCGGTCTGGGACGGCAAGCAGTTCCTCCCGCGCCAGATGCTGCCGCTGTCGCTGTCCTATGACCACCGCGTGATCGATGGCGCGCAGGGCGCGCGCTTCGCGGTGTACCTGGCAAAGGTGATGGCCGATCCGGCCTCGCTGCTGGCGGGCGTGCCATGAGCGACATCGAGATCGCCGTCCCGGACCTGGGCAACTTCGACGAAGTGTCCGTGGTCGAGGTGCTGGTCAATGCCGGCGATGCGATCGAGATCGACACGCCGCTGGTCACGCTCGAGACCGAGAAGGCGACGATGGACGTGCCGTCCACCGCTGCCGGCAAGCTCACCGCGGTGCTGGTGAAGGCCGGCGACAAGGTGCGCAAGGGCAGCGTGATCGCGCGCGTCGAAGGGGACGCAAAGCCGGCGGCCGCCGGCGCAGGCGCAGGCGCAGATGCCGCGCAGTCGCCTGCAGGCAAGGCTGGCGCCGGCAGCACCACTGCGTCCGCCGCAGGGGCGGCGCCTGCGGCTGCACCCGGCTCCGGCAGGAGCGGTGCGCCCGCACCCGGCGCGCACACGCCGTCCGTTTCTTCCGGCGCCACGGCGCAGCCGCAGATGCCGCCGGGCCCGAAGCCCGACCGCACCGCGCAGCTGGTGGTGCTGGGCGCAGGTCCCGGCGGTTACACCGCCGCGTTCCGCGCCGCCGACCTCGGTCTGAGTGTCGTGCTGGTCGAGCGCTGGGAATCCCTGGGTGGCGTGTGCCTGAACGTGGGCTGCATCCCGTCGAAGGCGCTGCTGCATGCGGCGAAGGTCATCGACGAGGCGCAGGCGATGGGCGCGCACGGCGTCTCCTTCGGCGAGCCGCAGGTGGACCTTGACCGGCTGCGCGGCTGGAAGGACAGCGTGGTGAAGCGCCTCACCGGCGGACTGGTGATGCTGGCGAAGCAGCGCAAGGTCGAGGTCGTGCGCGGCACGGCAAGATTTGCCGGCAGCCGCGTGCTGGAAGTGCAGGGCGCCGACGGCAGCACCACATTGCTCGGCTTCGAGCAGTGCATCATCGCCGCGGGCTCCGAGCCGGTGAAGCTGCCGTTCATGCCGCAGGACCCGCGCATCATCGATTCCACCGGCGCGCTCGAACTGCAGGGCGTGCCGAAGCGCCTGCTCGTGGTGGGCGGCGGAATCATTGGCCTGGAGATGGCCTGCGTGTATGACGCGCTGGGCAGCAAGGTGAGCGTGGTCGAGCTGGGCCCGCAGCTGATGCCGGGCGCCGATCCGGACCTGCTGCGTCCGCTCGAGAAGCGCCTGAAGGGCCGCTACGAGGCCATCCTGCTGGGCACGAAATCCGCGAAGGCGGAGGCTCTCGACGAGGGCATCCGCGTGCATTTCGAGAAGGAGGGCGGCGAACCTTCCAGTGCCGTGTATGACCGCGTGCTGGTGGCCGTGGGCCGCGTGCCCAATGGCCGCGGGCTGGGCTGCGAGGCGGCCGGCATCACGGTGAACGAGCGGGGTTTCATTCCGGTGGACCGGCAGATGCGCACCAATGTGCCGGGCATCTTCGCCATCGGCGACATCGTCGGGCAGCCAATGCTGGCCCACAAGGCCACGCACGAGGCCAAGGTGGCCGCCGAGGTGGCCGCAGGCCACAAGGCCTTCTTCGATGCACGCGTGATCCCGTCGGTGGCCTATACCGATCCTGAAGTGGCGTGGGTGGGCGTCACCGAGACGCAGGCGAAGCGCGAGGGCCTGGGCATCCGCAAGGCCTCCTTCCCATGGGCGGCGAGCGGCCGCTCGCTGTCGCTGGGTCGGGACGAGGGTTTCACCAAGCTCATCGTCGATGCCGGCAGCAACCGGGTGATCGGCGCCGGCATCGTCGGCCC
>CAZWDR010000149.1:0-5179 GCA_964632365.1 uncultured Steroidobacteraceae bacterium | reverse complement strand
AGGCGGTCACCTATCGCCTCAGCGACCACACCACCGCCGACGATGCCAGCCGCTACCGGCCCGCCGATGAGCTGGAGGCGGCGTGGAAACTCGAGCCGCTGCTGCGCAGCCGCCGCTACCTCGATGCACAGGGCTGGTGGAGCGATGCGGACGAGGCCGCGCTGCGCGCCGACTGCAGTGCCCGCATCGATGCGGCCGTGCAGGCCTACCAGCAGCGCACGCCGGTGGATTCCAGCCAGATGTTCGATTACCTGTTCGCCGCGGAACCGGCGACGCTTGGCGCGCAGCGTGAGACCGCGAAGCGCTACGAAGCGCTCGCGCGGCACTGAGCCGGTCCGGCATGCCAAGGGTCACGCTGGTCGAAGCCATCAACCTCGCGCTCGCGCGGGCGCTGGCCGATGATCCGGACGTCGTGGTGCTGGGCGAGGATGTCGGCATCAACGGCGGCGTGTTCCGCGCCACGGTGGGCCTGCAGCAGCGCTTCGGCGCGCTGCGCGTGCAGGACACGCCGCTGGCCGAGGGCCTGATCGCCGGCATGTCGGTGGGCATGGCCGCGCAGGGCCTCAGACCCGTGGCCGAGATCCAGTTCATGGGCTTCGTGTATCCGGCGCTCGACCAGATCGCCAACCACATGGCGCGCCTGCGCAACCGCACGCGTGGCCGGCTCACCTGTCCGGTGGTGATCCGCATGCCGCATGGCGGCGGCATCCATGCGCCCGAACATCACTCCGAGAGCCTCGAAGTGCTGCTGTGCCATCACGCGGGCCTGCGCGTGGTGTGTCCCACCTCGCCGGCAAGCGCGTATGGACTGCTGCTGGCCGCGATCCGTGATCCGGACCCGGTGATCTTCCTCGAGCCCACCCGCCTGTACCGCATGGCGCGCCAGGACATCGTCGACGACGGCGTCGCGCTGCCGCTGGACCGCGCCGAGGTGGCGCGCGAAGGGGACGACGTCACGCTGGTGACCTGGGGCGCGATGATCCACGAGTGCCGGCAGGCGGCCGACCAGCTGGCGCAGGAGGGCATCGGCTGCGAACTGATCGACCTCACCTCGCTGTCCCCGATCGACCATCCGGCGATCCTCGCATCGGTGACGCACACGGGCCGGCTGGTGATCGTGCACGAGGCCGCGCGCAATGCCGGGCTCGGCGCAGAGATCGCCGCGACAGTGGCCGAACACGCGCTCTACGACCTCGTGGCACCGATCCAGCGCGTGACCGGCTACGATACGGTGATGCCGTACTTCGCCACGGAACGTGCCTACATTCCCTGCGTCGCGCGCATCGTCGATGCCGTGCGCGACACGATGAAGGCCTGAGCGGTGCGGCGCTTCAATCTGCCCGACCTGGGAGAGGGGCTGCAGGAAGCCGAGATCGTGCGCTGGCACGTCGCGGTGGGCGAGCGCGTCGAGGTCGACCAGCCCATGGTCGCGATGGAAACGGCCAAGGCCGTGGTCGAGGTGCCGGCGCCGTGGGCCGGCGTGATCGCGACCTTGCATGGCCAGTCCGGCGACACCATCGCCACCGGCGCGCCGCTGGTCGATTTCACCGCGGAAGCCGGTGAGGAGACACAGCCCGCGGCCACCGGGCCGGCCGACGCGGCCGCCATCGCCGCTGCAGACACCCGGTCCGCACCGCTCGCGCGCGGCGGTGTGGTCGGCCACATGCCCGAGACCGACGAGGTGCTGGGCCAGGCTCCGGCCGCCGCGCGCACGCTGACCCAGCGCCGCAACCGCGTCGTGCCCGCGGCGCGCGAACTGGCCCGCCGCCTTGGCGTCGACGTGGATGCGCTGGCCGGCAGTGGTCCCGGGGGCCTGGTCACGCTCGATGACGTGCTGGCCACGCAGCCGGCCTCCTCGTCCGCGCCCGCGCCACTGCCACGCATGACCAGCGCGATGCGGCCGGCGATCGACACCCAGGACACCGCGGCCAGCGGCGAGCTGCAGGTGCTGCGCAGCCTGCGGCGCGCGATGGCGCAGAGCATGGCCCTCGCCCGCGACAGCGTGATGGAGTGCACGGTGTTCGACGATGCGGACATCGAGGGCTGGCGCGCGAATGGCGACTACACGGTGCGCCTGCTGCGCGCGATCGCCGCCGGCTGCAGCGCCGAGCCGGGGCTCAATGCCTGGTTCGATGGCACCACGCATGGCCGGCGCCTGTTCCAGCCCATCCACGTGGGCATCGCCGTCGACACACCCGACGGGCTGCTGGTGCCGGTGATCCGCGATGCGGGCGCCCGCGATGCCGCCGCGCTGCGTGCCGAGGTGAACCGCCTGAAGCAGGGCGCGCGCGAGCGCACCCTGCCCGCGGCAGACCTGAAGGACTTCACCATCATGCTGTCGAACTTCGGCGTGATGGCCGGCCGCTATGCCACGCCCGTGGTGGTGCCACCGGCGGTGGCCATCCTCGGCGCCGGCCGCATCTCGCGCGATGTGGTCGTCGTCGGCGAGCGCATCGAGGCGCACCGGCGCATTCCGCTGTCGCTGACCTTCGACCACCGCTGCGTCACCGGCGGCGAGGCGGTGCGATTCCTCGCCGCGGTGATCAGCGACCTGGAGCGGCCGGACTAGGCCTCAGCGCGCGATGCGATCCAGCGCCGCGGCCAGGTGCCCCACGGTGCGATCCACGTCCAGCCACTTGTCGAGGCCGAAGAGGCCAATGCGGAAAGTGCGGAAGTCCGCGCCCTCGCCACACTGCAGCGGCACACCCGAGGCGGTCTGCAGGCCGGCCTCCAGGAATTTGCGGCCGCTGTGGATCTCCGGATCGGTGGTATGGCTGACCACGACGCCCGGACCCTTCCAGCCCTCGGCCGCGACGCTGGGAAATCCACGGGATTCCAGCAGCGCGCGCACGCGCTGGCCCAGTTCGATCTGCCCGGCGCGCACCTTCTCGAAGCCATGCCGGCGCGTCTCGTTCATCACGTCACGCAGGCGCACGAGCGCATCGGTGGGCATCGTGGCGTGATAGGCATGCTGGCCGCGCTCGTACCCTTCGGCGATCTGCATCCATTTCTTCAGGTCGCAGGCGAAGCTCGAGGTCTGCGTGGCGTCGATCGCGGCGCGGGCCCGCTCGCCCAGCACCACCATCGCGCAGCAGGGCGAGCCGCTCCAGCCCTTCTGCGGCGCGGAGATCAGCACGTCCACATTCGCGGCGCGCATGTCCACCCACAGCGCGCCCGAGGCGATGCAGTCGAGCACGAACAGCGCGCCCACCTCGCGGGCGGCCTCGCCCACCGTGCGCAGGTAGTCGTCAGGCAGCAGGATGCCGCTGGAGGTCTCGACATGGGGCGCGAACACGATCTTCGGCCGGTGCGTGCGGATCGCCGCGGCCACCTCGGCGGCCGGCGGCGGCGCCCACGCGGCCTGCGCGCCGCTGCCCTGCGGACGGGCCTGCAGCACGATCGATTCGCCGGCGATGCCCCCGGTCTCCAGGATCTGCGTCCAGCGATAGCTGAACCAGCCATTGCGCAGGATCAGCACCTTCTCGCGGTTGGCGAACTGGCGCGCCACCGCCTCCATGCCGAAGGTGCCACTGCCGGGCACGAGGATGGCGGTGGTGCCGCCATAGACTTCCTTCAGCGTCGAGAGGATGTCCTGCGCCACGCCGATGAAGCGCTTCGACATGTGATTGAGCGCGCGGTCGGTATAGACCACAGAGAATTCGAGCAATCCGTCCGGATCGACATCAGGCAGCAGGCCGGGCATATCAACTCTCCATTGCAGAACCGCGCATTTTAGCAGCACCCTTCACGGAAGGTTCCGTCGGGCGCCGCGCGGTTTGCCCTTTTCAGAGATTGGTCTGGTCCGCGGGCACATCCGCCGGCACCCCGGCCGCGGCGCCCCCGGCCATCGGCGGCAGCGCGCCGGTGCCCAGCCCGAAGCAGGTCATCGACACCGAGCCCAGCGTGCAGCCGCGCACCAGCGGCGCCAGCGGCTCGCCGGTGACGGCCGCCATGCCCGCCACATAGGGCAGCGGCAGGAAATGGTCCGGCGTGGGCACCGCCGCAGGGTAGTCCGGGTGGTCGGCCAGGCGGGCGATGTCGCCGGGCTGTTCGCGCATCAACTGCGCGGCCGCATCATCGAAGCGATACGCCCAGTCCTCGCCGCTGTCGCGGTTGCGCCAGTCGAGGCGGCGCAGGTTGTGCACCACATTGCCGCTGGCCAGCACCAGCACGCCGCGATCGCGCAAGGCGTCCAGGCGCGCGCCCAGCTGCAGGTGGTAGTCGAGCGGCTTCAGCGCATTGATCGACAGCTGCACCACCGGCACATCGGCCGCCGGATAAAGGTGCGCGAGCACGCTCCATGCGCCATGGTCGATGCCCCACTGGTCCCGGTCGAGGCCCACCCAGTCCGGCCGCGCCACCTCGATCACCTCCGCGGCCAGTTCCGGCAGTCCCGGCGCGGGATACTGGAACGCGAACAGCTCCTCGGGGAAGCCATAGAAATCGTGGATGGTGCGCGGGCGGCGCATGCCGGTAACCGCCGTGGCGCCGATGAACCAGTGCGCGGAGATCACCAGCACGCCGCGCGGCCGTGGCAGCGCTTCGCCCAGCTGGCGCCAGGCACGCGTGTAGGCATTGGACTCCAGCGTGTTCATCGGGCTGCCATGGCCGATGAACAGTGCCGGCATGCGGCGCACTGGAACGGAATCGGACAGGCCCATGTGCATCCCTTCGCGGCAGCACGGCCACATGCCGTCGCCCCAAGCCTAGCGCGTATCATGCGCGCCATGCACGCCATCAAGCTCCCCGCCGCGCCCTGGTCTGCCCCGTGAGCGCGCTGCCCCCCTGCCCGCAATGCGGCTCCACGCTGACCTACCCGGACGGCGCCAGCCTTGTGTGCCCGGAATGCGCGCACGAGTGGCCACTGGCCGCGGACGCTGCGCCGCCCCCGGCCGCGCGCGTGGTGCGCGACGCGGTGGGCAACGAACTGCAGGACGGCGACACGGTCACCGTGATCAAGGACCTGAAGGTCAAGGGCTCCTCATCGGTGGTCAAGGTAGGCACGCGCGTGAAGAACATCCGCCTCGTCGAGGGCGACCACGACATCGATTGCCGCATCGACGGCATCGGTGCGATGGGGCTGAAGTCGCAGTTCGTCAAGAAGGCCTGAGGCAGGGGCCTCGAGGCGAGGGGTCTTGAGGCGAGGGGTCTTTCACCCCGCCTCGATCTGCACCAGCTT
>CAZWDR010000148.1:0-5229 GCA_964632365.1 uncultured Steroidobacteraceae bacterium | reverse complement strand
AGGCGCATTTCCGCCCCGAGTTCATCAACCGCATCGACGACATCGTCGTGTTCCACCCGCTGGGATCCGAGCAGATCCGCGCCATCGTCGACATCCAGCTGGCGGGGCTCAAGCGCCGCCTGGCCGATCGCGACATGCTGCTGGAGCTGTCAACGGAGGCGCGCGACCGGCTGGGCGAGTCGGGCTTCGATCCGGTGTATGGCGCGCGGCCGCTGAAGCGCGCGATCCAGCAGCAGGTCGAGAATCCGCTGGCGGAGCGCATCCTGCAGGGCACCTTCGCGCCGGGGGATCACATCCTCGTGGCCGTGGAGGAGGGCGCGCTGAAGTTCGAGAAGCGGGCCAACTGATCCGCGCGCGTCGCCGGCCACGGCGACGCATCACGTCTTTTGTCCAACCACGTTCGTATAATCGACCCACCATGCCTTTCTACGAATACCAATGCACGGCCTGCGGCACGCAGGTCGAAGTCCTCCAGAAGATCACCGATGAGCCGCTGCGCACGTGCGGGGCCTGCGGCAAGGACAAGCTGACCAAGCTGGTCTCGGCGCCGGTCTTCCGCCTGAAGGGCGGCGGCTGGTATGAGACGGATTTCAAGTCCGACCAGGACCGCAAGCGCAACCTGGTGGAAAGCGACCGGGAATCGGGCAGCAAGGAAGACAAGGCCGACGGCAAGACGGAGGCTGCGCCGGCGAAACCGGACGCCGCGACCAAGCCCGAGACGCCGGCGCCGAAGCCCGCCGCTGCGGAGAGCAAGCCTTCGCCGGCTGCCACCAAGCCCGCGGCGGGCAAGGCTGCCGCCGGCCCGAAGAAGGCAGCGACCGCGAAGGCCACCGCGGGCGCGAAGAAGTAACACTGCGCGGCCGCAGCCGCGACTTCAGCGGCTGCGGTACATCGAGATGCTCAGCCCGCCGGCTCCCATGCCGGGATTCGAACTGAGGTACTTGCCCTCGTTCATCCACGCGAACGGTCCATCCACCCGCGTCTCGAAAGTCGGCACGAGGCCGATGCCCGGGTTCGTGGTGTTGCGCACGATGATGAGATCGCCGCCGGTGGTCTGCCACAGGTAGCGCGCATCGATCGGCGGGCCACCGCCGCCGAAGCTCTGGTAGTCCGCGCCGCCGAACAGGATCCTGCCACTGACGAGGCCGGTCAGCGTGCCACCGGTGATCGGGATGACATTGCGGTTGCCGCGCTTGCCCGCGCGCACCGCCTGGCTGCGGCCGAGCGTGACGATCTCGGTGAGGATCTCCTCGCCGCGCTGCTCGCCCGGATCGGCGCGGCGATACTCCCACGGCTGCGGCGGCACGCCGGCGGGCCGCTCGATGCGCACCGTCCGGTCCGACGCCGGCACGCCGGAGACGTCGTGGATCGACAGCCGCATCGTGTTGCGCGCGGCATCGATGGTCCTGCGCCCGACATAGGTGCCGGTGTTCAGCCACGCGAATTCGCCCTCGGTGGACGCCTCGAAGTCGTACACCATGCGCAGGTCGCTGGCATCCGGACCGGTGCCGGCATTGCGCATGATCACGTAGCCGCCATCGCTGGTCTGCAGCACCAGGATCTGCTCCACCTCGATCACGCCGTTGGGCAGCAGCAGCTGGTAGTCCAGTCCGCCGGGCAGCACCTGCGCCTCGATCTTCGGACCTTTCATATTGCCGGCCTGCGTGACCGCGGCCTGGCGCAGCCCGAAGGGGGTACGACCAACATCGTAGAGGGCGTCGAGCTGCACCTCGGCCTCGAGCACGGGCACGCCGCGCTCGGGCACCGGAATGCCGCCGGGCAGATAGCAGTCCCACTCCGGCGTCGGCAGCAGCGTCGCTGCGGCCGATGTGGGCGCGCGCCGCGCCGGCAGGCCCGCGCAGGCGGCAAGACCGGCCAGCGACAGCAGGCCCAAGGTGACGGGGCGGCGTGACAGCATCGCGTTGCCGCGCGGTTTCCTGGCGGTCATGGCGTCGCGCAGCGATAGGAGGCGGCCGACTCCGGCGCGCCGCTCACGTAGCGGGGGTACTCCGGATAGGAGCACATCGGCAGCGAGCGGCTGCCCGCGGTCACCTGCTCCGTCTTGCCCGGCGCCTCGTTGCGTTCCACCCAGGCCACCAGCGCGGCACGCTTGTCGAACTGGTTCGGGATCTGGAAGCGCTCGACCGGCTGGCCGGCGCCAGTGCTGGTGTGGCTGGAGCCGCTGAGGCCGTGGCCGGTCTGCGGCAGCACGAACAGGCGCGCGAAGGCATCGACATTGCGCCGACCCATGCGGTCGAGCACGGCCTGGTAGTAATCCAGCTGCTCGCCCGTGGAGGCCAGCGTGTCGTTGGTGCCGATGGTGACGATCATCTTGCCGCCACGCCGGTAGAAGGCCGACAGGTCCGGGTTGGTGGAATCCAGCCACGCGGACAGCTGCTTGCGACGCGCCTCCCACTTGCCGCCTTCCACATAGTCCAGCGGATTCGCTGCAAGATCCTGCATCAGGAAACCCGTCACGCCGAGCACGCCCAGGTGCGAGTGCATCGGGGCATCGGCAGCGGCGCCTTCCTGGCCGCGGAAGCGGGCATTCACGAGCAAGCCGCTGCCGGAAGGATCCGTGTTGGGCACCCACATGCCGAAGGTGCGCTTGCCATTGGCCAGCGGCGAAGCGAAGCGATACGGCGTGTAGATGAACTTCAGCGTCTCGATCTGGCCGTCCGACAGCTTCGCGTTCTCCGAGGTGTCGGCCGGATCCGGGTCGCGGCCGCCCGGACCGCGCAGTGCGGCCCAGGGATTGCGCTTCGCGTCCCCCTGCGACAGGTCGAACAATGCGCGGGCCGCCATGTAGTTGTTGATCACGCCATCCTCGAGCCCGTCGAGCGCGTCGGCCTGGCGCATGAACTCGGCGCGGATCGCGGCGGTCTTTGCGGTGGGCACCCAGTTGGCCGCGGGCTTCTCCTGGATGCGGATGAGTTCGGGCGCCAGCATCAGCGTCGAGAAGCCGACGATGGGGACATCGGCAATGATGCCGTCGTAGTCGTCCGGATAGCGCTGCGCCACGGTGAGCGCCTCACGTCCGCCCTGCGAGCCGCCGATGTAGTAGCTGAAGCGCGGACGCTCGCCGTACACGCGCTCCATGATGACCATCGCGGCATCGCGGGTCTTCTTCATCTGCATGAAGCCGAGGTTCTGGATGGCCTCGTCGTTCAGCGTCCAGTCGTTGGAGCCGGGCGGCGGGGCGGGCATGCCGCCACCACCGAAGCCGGGTGGCGGACCACCTGCTGGAGGTCCGCCGGCCGGGAAGCCGCCGCCGGGCGCGCCGGGCCCACCCGCCCCGCGCGGCGGTCCACCAGCGCCCGGGGCGCCGGGTCCGCCTGCGCCGCGCGGCGGCCCACCTGCACCGGGCGCGCCGGGTCCGCCTGCACCGCGTGGCGGTCCACCTGCACCGGGCGCACCGCCCCGCGGCGGTCCCCCGGCACCGGGGCCGCCCGGCGGCCCGCCACCCGGCGGTCCCCCGAAGCTGGCCTGATGACCGGAGTCGCTGCCATAGGTCGCGAACCCGCGCGCGAGATCCGCCGTGGTCACATTGGGGATGGTGCCGTTCATGCCGCCGCCGCCGAGCTGCAGTCCGCGCCGTGCCCACTTCGCCGGCAGCGCCACGCGGAAGTTGATCGCCGGGGCCTTCGGATCCACCGGCAGGATCTGGCCATCCACCACGCCGTAGCCGCCGTTGGCGTCATCGACCCAGCGGGGTGCACCGAGCGTGACGCCGCTGACCGGCTCGCCGATGGCCGAGGCCGGAATGGAGGTGCCGATGCGCTCCAGCGCGGACGCGGTGATGGTGATGTCGGAGGCGGCCGGCAGCCGCGATCCGGGGGCAGGCACCGCCGGCGAGACCGACGACGCGCCCGGCAGTGTGCAGGCGGCGAGGAGCCCGACGACCGTCAGTGACAGCAGCGGCAACGGCCGGATGAGCCGGCGCAGGCGGACAGGGGCGTTCAGGTATTGCATGGAATCTTCCGCTCCATCGGATGGGTTCATCAGGATCAGGGCCGCGGGGATCCGGCAGCCACGTTGCGCCATTGCAGGGTCCATTCGCCCGGGCCGCACAGGCCGCACCCGGCGCCGGTGAACATCGTGCCCGCCGCGGCGTCGCCGCGCAGCTGCCAGTCAAGCCACGCCGTCGCGATGCGCGCCGCCGCGCCGCCATTGGGTTCATCGAATGTGCCGCCGTGGCCAACGGGCGCGCTGGCCACCGCAACCGGCACCTTGCTGATGCGGCGGAAATCATCCATGCCGTTCTCCCACGCGATGTCCGGCTCGCCGCCGAGAATGTAGAGCACCGGTGTGTGCAGGGTTTCCAGCACTTCCTTGCCGACATCCATCCCGGGAACGTTGGTGGGTTCGATCAGCACGCCGGTGTTGTGCAGCACCACGGCCTTCACGCGCGGATCACCGGCGACGCTGAGCGCCTGCAGTCCGCCGCAGCTGAAGCCCGAGACGGCCACCTGGGCGGGGTCGATGCGGCCCTCGAAGGGGCTGCCGGGGCGCGCGTTCTCGGCCAGCGCCCAGGTGATGGCGTCCGTCAGGTCACTGGGCAGCGTGCGGCCAGAGGGCGGGGAGTCCGGGTCGGGGCGGTCCCGTGGCGGCGGGGCATCGGGTCCGCTGTAGATGCGGCCCAGCGCCAGCACCAGATAGCCATGCGAGGCGATCTGCAGCAGGTGGAAGCGGCTGCTGGCGCCGTCCTCGGAGCAGGCGCCATTGCCCCAGGCCACGACACCCAGCTTCTGCGTGCCCAGCGCGGCGAGGTTGGCCGGGCGATAGACCACGTGCCGGGGCAGCGCCGCGACCTGCTCCTTGATCGCCGGGTAGGGACCCGTGCCAGGTTCATCGGCGCGCTGGTCGTTGCGGGCACGGCGTTGTGCGGCCTGGGGGTCAACGGGTGGGGTCACCGCGCCCCCAGTGCCGGGCGCTGCCGCGTCAGCGATGCCCAATGCCAGCGACGCCGCCAGCGCCAGGGCGACGGCCCGGAAGCGGTTTGCCGAAACCATGCAATGCACGCAGTTCCCCCGGCGCGTGTGCGCGCCTTGTTGGCGTGAGTATCGCCACTGCGGGGCCGGATTGTAAAACGCGTTACAGATTCCGCGCCCACCGGAGCCGGTGAGGGCCCCGGTGTCTTGAACGCCAGCCGGCTGCGGGCCGGCCGGCCCGCATCACTGCTTCGCGATGTTCAGGATGCGCAGCTGCGTGAACTCTTCCAGGCCCTGC
>CAZWDR010000147.1:0-5242 GCA_964632365.1 uncultured Steroidobacteraceae bacterium | reverse complement strand
TCAGATCCCCGCGAAAACCTCGCGCCGCAGCCGCGGATACAGCATGGCCAGCGCCACCGCGCGCAGCACCACGAAGGCCACGAACGACAGCCACAGGGCCTGCACCGACTCCCCGCCGCCAGACAGCAGGTAGCACAGGCCGAACCCCGCCACCGACAGCAGCGACGCGTTGCGCATCGACGCCGTGCGCGAGGTGCCGATGAAGATGCCGTCCAGCTGAAAGGCGGCGAAGGACAGCGCCACATAGACGCAGGCCCACGGCAGCAGCGCGGTGGCCTGCGCGTGCACGGCCGGCAGGCTGGTCAGCAACCCCACCACGCCATCCCCGAACGTGAACAGCGTCAGCGCGATCAATGCGGCCGTGACGGCCGCGACCTGGGTTGACTGGCGCACCGCGGCATCGAACACGTCGGCGCGGCGCGCGCCGGCCGCGCGGCCCACCAGGCCCTCGGTGGCGAAGGCGAACCCATCGAGGAAGAACGCGCTGAAGCTGATCAGCTGCAGCAGCACATGATTGGCCGCGAGCACTGTGTCGCCAAAGCGCGCGCCGGTGTTGGTGAACCACGCGAAGGCGCACAGCATCAGCACCGTGCGGATCATCAGGTCGCGGTTCGCGCCCAGCGTGGCGCGCAGCGCCGCGCGGTCGCGCACGCGGGCCCACGGGATCAGCGGCTCCGCATCGCCGCGCCGCAGCTGCACCGCGCGCCACAGCACGCGCAATGCGAACAGCGCGGTGAGCCATTCGGCCAGCACGGTGCCCAGCGCGATGCCGGCGACGCCCCAGCCCAGCGCCGCGGCGAACAGCAGGTCGAGCGCGGCGTTCAGGCCATTGAGCAGCAACTGGATGCGCAGCACGTCACGCGTGCGGCCAAGGCCGATCAGCCAGCCGGTGATCACATAGCCGGCCAGCGTCGCCGGCGCGGCCCAGATGCGGATCAGCACATAGGTGCGCGCGCTGTCCTCGACCGCGACGGAGCCATCGAACAGGTGCAGCGCGATCCACGCCACCGGCCATTGCAGCACCAGCAGCGCGATGCCGATGCCCAGCGCCAGCAGCAGGCCGCGCGCGGCGACCGCGCGTTCCTCGGCCGCATCGCCCGCCCCGGCGGCGCGCGCGGTGAAGCCGGTGGTGCCCATGCGCAGGAAGCCGAAGGCCCAGAACAGGAAGCTGAACACCAGTGCGCCGAGCGCGATCGCACCGAGCTCATGGGCCGCGCCCAGGTGGCCGATGATGGCGGTGTCGGTGAGGCCGAGCAGCGGCGTGGCGCAGTTGGCCAGCACGATGGGCCAGGCCAGCGCGACAATCTGGCGGCGGGAGGGAATCTGCATGCGCACCCTCAGCGCCTGCGCGACATCGGGCCGCTCAGCGCGGCCAGGCGCCGATGATCGCGCCCATCGCGGTGAAGTTGATCACCTGATAACCAGCGTTCACGGCCCAGTGCTTCAGCGGCCGCTGTTCGAACAGGTAGATCACGCCCAGCGCCGGTGCGATGAAGAACACCGCGCTCATCAGCCCCACATGCAGCGCGAACCACACGCCGGTGTGCGCGCCGTTCTGCAACGCGATGCCGGCGGCCGCGATCAGGTTCAGCAGGTACGCGCCGCCGAACACCACTGCGCCCGGCAGCGGCGAGCCCGCTTCCTTGCGGATGCCGGCCACGCGCGCCCAGGCCTTGCCGCAGATCGGGCCGTACCACAGGCCGCCGCTGATGAAGCCGGACAGCGCCGCGACGAACACCGACAGCCAGTTCACCAGTGCGAAACGATCCATGGCGAAAGCTCCCTGTGGGGTGCGCGCGGTGTCAGCGTGGCCAGCGGGTCAGCCGGGCAGGCGCGACAGGTCCGCGATGCCGGCGAACAGCTCGCGCAGCTGCCCGAGCAGCGCGAGGCGGTTCGCGCGCAATGCCGGGTCCGGATCCATCACCATCACGCTGTCGAAGAACGCGTCCACCGGCGCGCGCAGCCGCGCCAGCTCCACCAGCGCCGCGTCGTAGTCGCCGGCGTTGGCCACGTGGTCCTGCACGCCGTGCAGCGCGCGCTGCATCGTGGCATACAGGTTGCGCTCCGGATCCAGCGTCAGCAGCGACACGTCGACGGTGCCGCCGCCCTGGCCGCCGGCCGACTTCTTCAGCAGGTTCGCGATGCGCTTGTTCGCCGCGGTGAGGCTCTGGCCATCCGGCTGCGCGAGGAAGCCGATCAGCGCGCGCACGCGGGCATCGAAGTCCAGCGGCGAGCGCGGGCGCGCGGCGAGCACCGCGTCGCAGATCTCCGGCGTCAGCCCGGGAATCGAAGGCCCGCCATCGGGTGGCTCCAGCCATGCGTTGCGCTGGCGCTCCATCAGGTAGTCATACACCTCGGCGGCGACGGTCGCGCGCGACGGCGTCTTGCTGCCTTCCTTCGGCGGCGCATCGAACAGCACGTGCGCGCGCACGGCGGCATCGATCAGCTCGAACAGGTCCAGCGGCAGGCGGTGCTCGTAGATGATGCGCGCGACGCCGATGGCCGCGCGACGCAGCGCGAAGGGGTCCCTGGTGCCGGTGGGCTTCTGCCCGATGGCAAAGATGCCGGTCAGCGTGTCGAGGCGATCGGCCAGCGCCAGCGCGATGCCGGTCTTCGTCCCGGGCAGCGTGTCGCCCTGGCCGCGCGGCTGGTAGTGCTCGGCGATGGCCGAGGCCACCTCGCGGCTGTCGCCATCGGCCAGCGCGTAATAGCGCCCCATCACGCCCTGCAGCTCCGGGAACTCGCCGACGAGGTTCGTGACCAGGTCGCACTTGGCCAGCGCCGCGGCGCGTTCGGCCATCTCCGGATCGCCGCCGATGCGCTGCGCGATCGCGCGCGCCACCGGCGTGATGCGGCGGACCTTGTCACCGATCGATCCCAGCTGCGCCTGGAACGTCACCGCATCCAGCTGCGCCTGGCGCGCGGCCAGCGGCTGGCGGCGGTCCTGCTCCCAGAAGAACGCGGCATCGGACAGCCGCGGACGCACCACGCGCTCGTTGCCGGCGCGCACCACGTCCATGTCCGTGCTCTCGAGGTTGCTGACGGTGATGAATGCCGCCAGCAGGCTGCCATCCTCGCCTTCGACCGGGAAATAGCGCTGGTGGTCCTGCAGCACCGAGACCAGCAGTTCGCGCGGCAGCGCGAGGAAGCGCTCCTCGAAGCGGCCGGCCAGTGGCACCGGCCACTCGACCAGCGCGGTGACCTCGTCGAGCAACGCATCGCTGAGCACGGCGCGGCCGCCGAGCTGCGTGGCGAGCTGCCCGATGCCCGCTTCGATGCGCTCGCGCCGCGCATCGAAGTCCGCGATCACACGTCCGCTCGTCTCGAGCACGCGGGTGTAATCCGCCGGCGTCGCGATGCGCAGCGCGCCGCTGCTGTGGAAGCGGTGCCCCTGCGACTGCCTGCCGGACTCCAGGCCGAGGATGGTGGCCGGCACCACCTGCCGGCCCAGCAGCACCACCAGCCAGTGAACGGGGCGCACGAACTGTGCCTCGCCCGCACCCCAGCGCATGCGCCGCGGGATCGGCAGCGCATCGAGTGCCTCGGTGATGAAACCGGGCAGCAGCGCGTGCGTGGCCTCGCCATGCTTCACGCCGCGATACGACAGGCACTCGTTGCCCTTCGGATCGGTCTCGCGTCCGAGCGATTCCAGCGGCACGCCGCAGCTCTGCGCGAACGCCTCGCCGGCACGCGTCGGCGCGCCATTGCGATCGAAGGCCGCGCTCACCGGCGGCCCGCGCCGCTGGATCTGCTGCGCGGGCGCCTGCAGCGCCAGCTGCGCCACCTGCACCGCGAGCCGCCGCGGCGTGGCATAGGCGCGCACCTCGCCATGCGCCAGCCCCGCCGCATCGAGCCGCGTGACCAGTCCGTCGCGGAATGCCTCGGACAGCGACCGCAGCGCCTTCGGCGGCAGCTCCTCGGTGCCCAGTTCCACCAGCAGGTCGGCCACGTCGCTCATGCGTCCACCTGCGGCGCGGCCGCCCCGGCAACGAGGATGCGCGGACCGGCCGCCAGCATCGGAAAGCCCAGCGCCTCGCGGCTGGCGTGATAGCTCTGCGCCACCGCGCGTGCCAGCGCGCGCACGCGCAGGATGTAGCGCTGGCGCTCGGTGACCGAGATCGCGCGGCGCGCATCGAGCAGGTTGAAGGTATGCGAAGCCTTCAGCACCTGCTCATAGGCCGGCAGCGCGAGCTTCGCGGCCAGCAGCTCATTGCAGGCCTTCTCGTGCTCGTCGAAGTGCCGCAGCAGCACCGCCACATCGGCGTGCTCGAAGTTGTACGCGGACTGCTCCACCTCGTTCTGGTGGAACACATCGCGATAGGTCACGCGCCCCAGCGGGCCATCGGCCCATACCAGGTCATACACGCTCTCCACGCCCTGCAGGTACATCGCCAGGCGCTCCAGGCCATAGGTGATCTCGCCGGTCACCGGCCGGCAGTCGAGGCCGCCCACCTGCTGGAAGTAGGTGAACTGCGTGACCTCCATGCCGTTCAGCCACACCTCCCAGCCCAGGCCCCAGGCGCCCAGCGTCGGGGATTCCCAGTTGTCCTCGACGAAGCGCAGGTCGTGCACCAGCGGGTCGAAGCCGATGGCGCGCAGCGAGCCGATGTACAGCTCCTGGATGTCCACCGGCGAAGGCTTGATGACCACCTGGAACTGGTAGTAGTGCTGCAGGCGGAAGGGGTTCTCGCCATACCGCCCGTCGGTGGGGCGGCGCGAGGGCTGCACGTAGGCGGCGCTCCAGGGCTCAGGTCCGATGGCGCGCAGGAAGGTGGCGGAGTGGAAGGTGCCAGCGCCCATCTCCATGTCATAGGGCTGCAGCAGCACGCAGCCGCGGCTGGCCCAGTATTGCTGCAGGGCCAGGATCAGGTCCTGGAAGGTGGCGGCCGGCGGGCCGATTTTTCGATGCGCCATGGTGTTGGGCCGCTTGCGGGCAGTGACTGGGGAGCGCGCGAGTATATCGGTGCACCCGCAGCACCGCGCCCCGGGCAGACCGGCACCGGCTTGGTGCGCGAGCCGGCGGGGGGCGCACCGTTTTGATGCAGTTGCCCGGCCGCTGCACTACGATGGTGCGGCGGTCGGCCGTTTCCCCGGCAGCCGTTGGCTAAATCATTGATTGGCAAGGCACGGGCAGTTGGCACAGGCCCTGCAATGTCTTGTTGCCTGCATCGACCGACTGTATCCACCGGAGGAGCTATGACCACACCGAGCGACGTCCTGAAGATCATCAAAGAAAAGGAGG
>CAZWDR010000146.1:0-5379 GCA_964632365.1 uncultured Steroidobacteraceae bacterium | reverse complement strand
TGTTCGAGCAGGCCAAGAAGCATGCGCCCTGCATCATCTTCATCGACGAGATCGACGCGGTGGGCCGCCACCGCGGTGCGGGCCTCGGCGGTGGCCACGACGAGCGCGAGCAGACGCTGAACCAGCTGCTGGTCGAGATGGATGGCTTCGAGGGCAACGAGGGCATCATCGTCATCGCCGCCACGAACCGTCCCGACGTGCTCGACCCGGCGCTGCTGCGGCCGGGCCGCTTCGACCGCCAGGTCGTCGTGCCGCTGCCCGATGTGCGCGGCCGCGAGCAGATCCTGCGCGTGCACATGCGCAAGGTTCCCATCGCCGATGACGTGAAGCCGGCGCTGATCGCGCGCGGCACGCCCGGTTTCTCCGGCGCTGACCTCGCCAACCTGGTGAACGAGGCGGCGCTGTTCGCGGCGCGCGCCAACCAGCGGCTGGTGTCGATGGAGCAGCTCGAGAAGGCCAAGGACAAGATCCTGATGGGCGCCGAGCGCCGCTCGATGGTGATGAGCCCCGAAGAGAAGCGCATGACGGCCTATCACGAGGCCGGTCACGCCATCATCGGCCTCTCCGTGCCCGAGCACGATCCGGTCTACAAGGTCACGATCATCCCGCGCGGCCGTGCGCTGGGCGTCACGCAGTTCCTGCCCGAGCAGGACCGCTACTCGATGAGCAAGCGGCGCATCGAGAGCATGATCACCACGCTGTTCGGCGGCCGCATCGCCGAGGAACTGATCTTCGGCGCCGAGTCGGTCACCACCGGCGCCTCGAACGACATCGAGCGGGCCACCGACCTTGCGCGCAACATGGTCACCAAGTGGGGCCTGTCCGACCGCATGGGGCCGCTGACCTATTCCGAGGAGTCCGGCGAAGTGTTCCTCGGGCGCCAGGTCACGCAGACCAAGCAGGTCTCCGACGAGACGGCGCATGCCATCGACGAGGAAGTGCGCCGCGTGATCGAGACCAACTACAACCGCGCCAAGAGCATCCTGCAGGAGCATCTTGACCGGCTGCACGCGATGGCCGACGCGCTGGTCAAGTACGAGACCATCGACGACTCGCAGATCCGCGAGATCATGGCGGGCCGCGAGCCGTCGCCGCCCGAGGGCTGGGACAGCACCGGACTCGGCGGCACCAGCGGTGGTGGCGCGACGCCGCCGTCCGAGCCACGCCCCGCGTACGGCTCGCCGGCGGGCAATCCCGGCTAACCGCAAGAGGGCTTCACTTGAAGCTGCTCTGTGGCGGGCGCGCGCTCGATCTGTCGCGCCCGGTGGTGATGGGCGTGCTCAACGTCACCGCCGACTCGTTCTCCGACGGCGGCCGCTTCCGCCAGTTCGACGCCGCCGTCACGCAGGGCGCGCAGATGGTGGCCGATGGCGCGGCCATCATCGATGTGGGCGGTGAGTCCACACGCCCCGGCGCCGAGCCGGTGTCCCTCGACCAGGAACTCGAACGGGTGATTCCCGTGGTCGAGGCGCTGGCCGGGCGTCTCGACGTCGTGCTCTCGGTGGACACCATGAAGCCCGGCGTGATGCGCGAGGCGGTGCGTGCCGGCGCCGGCCTGATCAACGATGTGCGCGCGCTGGGCGAACCCGGGGCGCTCGAGGCCGCGGCCACCACGGGCGCAGCGATCTGCCTGATGCACATGCGGGGCACCCCGCGCACGATGCAGCAGGACCCCCGCTATGACGATGTGGTCGCCGAGGTCGGTGCCTTCCTGCGCGAACGCGCCGAGGCCTGCATCGTTGCGGGCGTCGCGCGCGAACGGCTGTGCCTTGATCCGGGCTTCGGCTTCGGCAAGACCATCGCGCACAACCTGCAGCTGCTCAACGGCCTGGCGCAGCTCGCCGCGATGGACTTCCCGTTGCTCGCCGGCCTGTCGCGCAAGTCGATGCTGGGGCCGCTGACCGGCCGCGCCGTGCACGAGCGGCTCGCCGGCAGCGTCGCGCTGGCCACGCTGGCCACCTTCAACGGGGCGCGCATCATCCGCGCCCACGATGTCGCTGCGACGCGCGACGCGGTGGCGGTGGCCTGGGCCGCGGCACAACAACAACAAGGGAAACCCTGGCAATGAGACGATATTTCGGCACCGATGGCATCCGTGGCCGCGTCGGCGATGCGCCCATGACCGTGGATTTCACACTGCGTCTCGCCAGTGCCGCCGCGCGGGTGCTGGCCCCCGAGGGCGGCAAGGTGATCATCGGCAAGGACACGCGAGTGTCCGGCTACATGTTCGAGTCCGCGCTCGAGGCCGGCTTCGTCGCGGCCGGCGTCGATGTGTGGCTCACGGGTCCGATGCCGACCCCCGGCATCGCCTACCTGATCCGCCACAAGGGCGACAGCTTCGGCGTGGTCATCAGCGCCTCGCACAATCCCTACGACGACAATGGCATCAAGTTCTTCGATCGCACCGGCGAGAAACTCGGCGACGAGCTCGAGGAGCGCATCGAGCAGGAACTGGAATGCGACGTGCAGACCAAGCCGTCCAACCGCCTGGGCAAGGCGCGGCGCGCCGACGGCCTGCTCGAGGAATACATGCAGTTCTGCGCCAGCTCGGTGCCCGGCGGCCTGGACCTGACCGGCATGAAGCTGGTCATCGACTGCGCCAACGGCGCCGGCTTCAAGGTGGGGCCGAGGCTGCTCGCGGCGCTGGGCGCCGAGATCATCCCGATCGGCTGTTCCCCCAACGGGCGCAACATCAATGACGCCTGCGGTTCCACGCATCCGGGCCTGCTGCGGCTCACCGTGCCCGGCGTCGGCGCGCACGCCGGCATCGCGCTGGACGGCGATGGCGACCGGCTGGTGATGGTCGATCACCTCGGCCGCGTGGTCGATGGCGACCAGCTGCTCTACATCATTGCGCGGGATCGCGCCGCGAACGGACAGCTCCATGGCCCCGTGGTGGGCACCGTGATGAGCAACCTCGGCCTCGAACTCGCCCTGCAGCAGCTGGGGATCGGATTCCGCCGCGCCAAGGTCGGCGACCGCCATGTGATGGCCTTGCTGAAGGAGCAGGGCGGCGCCATCGGCGGGGAGACCTCCGGCCACATCCTGTGCCTGGACCGCACCACCACCGGCGATGCGCTGATCGCCGCGCTGCAGGTGCTGGACATCATGCGGCGCAGTGGGCAGACCCTTGCGCAGCTGGCCGCCGGCATGCCGCTGTTCCCGCAGGTGCTGATCAACGTCAAGGTGGCGCGGCGTTTCAACCCCGAGGATGTGCCCGCGGTGCGCGACAGCGTGTCCCGGGTGCAGAAGCAGCTCGCAGACGAGGGAAGAGTGGTGCTGCGGCCTTCCGGAACGGAGCCGGTGATCCGGGTGATGGTCGAGGCCCGGGAGGCCGATGCGGCCCGCGCCGCGGCCGAAGAGATCGCCACCGCCGTGCGCGCCGTGGGCGCCTGAACGGGGGTTGCCGCAGCGCGGTTTGCGGCCGCGCGCCTGCACCGCTATGATCGCGCGCCCGCGACGACTGCCGCGGGCAAATCCTGATGCAGAACAACGTCAAAAATCGCCGGCCCATCGTGGCGGGCAACTGGAAGATGCACGGCTCGCGGGCCGCCAATGCGGCGCTGCTCGACGCGCTGCTGTCCGCCGGCGCGCGCGACTCGGCGGCATGCCTGGTCTTTCCGCCCTATGTCTACCTCAGCGATGTGGTGCGTCAGCTGGCCGGCTCCGCCATCGGCGCCGGCGCGCAGGACGTCAGCGCCGAGCCGCAGGGCGCGTTCACCGGTGAGGTGTCCGCCGCGATGATCGCCGACGTGGGGGCCACCCATGTGCTGGTCGGGCACTCTGAGCGTCGCGCGCTCAACGGCGAGGATGATGCGCTGGTGGCGCGCAAGTTCTTCGCGGCACATGCCGCGGGCCTGACGCCGGTGCTTTGTGTCGGCGAGACCCTCGCCGAGCGCGATGCCGGCGCCACCAACCAGGTCGTCGCGCGCCAGCTCGATGCAGTGCTGGCGCTGTGCGGCGTCGAATCACTCGCGCGCGCAGTGGTGGCCTACGAACCGGTATGGGCCATCGGCACGGGGCGCAATGCCACGCCCCAGCAGGCACAGGATGTCCACGCGTTCATCCGTGGGCGGGTGGCGGCACGCGATGCTAACATCGCCGCCGCGCTGACCATCCTGTATGGCGGCAGCGTCAAGGCGGCCAATGCGCCCGAGCTGTTCGGCATGCCGGATGTCGATGGCGGCCTGATCGGCGGCGCCTCGCTGAAGGCTGAAGAATTCCAGGCGATCCGCGCGGCCGCCGAAAGGATGTAGAGAAGAATGCTGCATACGCTCCTGATGATCGTCCATATCGTCAGCGCCACCTGCATCGTGGTGCTGGTGCTGGTCCAGCGCGGCAAGGGTGCCGATGCCGGCGCGGGCTTCGGTGCCGGCGCCTCCGGCACCGTGTTCGGCGCGCGCGGCGCAACCACTGCGCTGTCGCGGGCCACGGCCGTGCTGGCCACTTTGTTCATGGTCACCAGCCTGATGCTCGCCTACATGGTGACGCAGGCGACCGCGCCCTCCGAGAGCGTGCTTGAACGGCTCGCGACCGAAGGCGTGGAGCAGGATGTGCCCGTGCCCGCAGCACCGGATGCGGGCAGCTTCGAAGTGCCGCAGGCGCCCGCACCGACTGGTGATGTGCCCGTGCCGGCACCCGCAGTTCCGGCGCAGTGAACAGCTTAGCAATGCCGACGTGGTGGAATTGGTAGACACACTAGCTTGAGGGGCTAGCGCCGCAAGGTGTAGGAGTTCGAATCTCCTCGTCGGCACCATACAGTTGATCCGGTTTGATACAATTGCGCGCGGTCGCGGGGCGGCGCGCCTTCATCGCGAAGGAGCGCGACAGCCCCGTTTTGTTGTGGACGCGCAATGCTCGCCAACTATCTTCCAGTACTGATCTTCCTTGGTGTCGCCGGCGGCCTCGCAGTGGCCCTGCTGGGGCTCGGCAACATCCTGGGCCGGCTCGGCGTGCGCCATCGCGGCGATCCTGAAAAGCTCTCGGCCTACGAATGCGGCTTCGAGGCCTTCGAGGACACCCGCGCGCGCTTCGACGTGCGCTACTACCTGGTCGCCATCCTGTTCATCGTGTTCGACCTCGAGATTGCGTTCCTGTTTCCGTGGGCAGTGTCGATGTCCGAGACCGGCACCACCGGCCTCGTGGCGATGGGCGTCTTCCTGTTCATCCTGGTGGTCGGGTTCGCATACGAGTGGAAGAAGGGGGCGCTGGAGTGGGACTAGAAGAAGTCGAGCTGCCGCCGGAGAACCCCGAGAGCTGGGCGAAGCGCGGGTTCATGACCACCCAGCTCGACAACCTGGTGAGCTGGGCGCGCACCGGATCACTGTGGCCGATGACCTTCGGCCTGGCCTGCTGCGCCGTCGAGATGATGCATGCCGG
>CAZWDR010000145.1:0-5424 GCA_964632365.1 uncultured Steroidobacteraceae bacterium | reverse complement strand
GTCGCGCCGCCCACCGGCCGCAGCGAGCTGGAGCGCCTGGTCGACATCGACACCGCGCTGCACGCCGTCGACAACTCCATCTATGTGGTCACGTACCAGGGCCGCGCGGCTGCCCTCGACCGCGACAGCGGCGATGTGCTGTGGAACCGCGACCTGTCGAGCAATTCCGGTCTCGCTGTCGATGCCGACGGCGTGTACGTCAGCACCGCCGACGGCGCCGTGGTGAAGCTGTCGCGCAGCAGCGGCATCGAGACCTGGCGACAGGGCGCGCTGTCGCGTCGCCGCCTGTCCGCGCCTGCCGTGATCGGCGACTTCGTCGCGGTCGCGGACCTGCAGGGCTACGTGCACTTCCTTGATCGCAGCAGCGGCGCACTGGCCGCGCGCATCCGGCCGCTGACCGCGCGCGTCATCGCGCCGCCGGTGGTCAGCGATGACCTGCTGGTGATGATGGATGTCGAAGGACGCATCGCCGCGATGCGCATCGCGGCCACCGGCGAGGCGGCCAGCGGCGCGCTCATCCGCGGCGGATCCGGCGTCGACGGCGGTGGCGGCGGCACGCCGGTCAACCGCACCCCGACGCGCACGCGTCCGGGTCAATAAGCGGGACGGCGGCCATGTTGCCGATCGTCGCGCTGGTGGGTCGGCCCAACGTCGGCAAATCCACGCTTTTCAACACGCTGACCGGCACGCGCGACGCCATCGTCGCCGACGTGCCGGGCGTCACGCGCGACCGCCAGTACGGCTATGGCCGCGGCGGTGACCTGCCCTGCGTGGTGGTCGACACCGGCGGAGTGGTTGTCAGCCCGCGCTCGACCGTCGAGCAGCAGATGCGCGAGCAGACGCAGCGCGCGATCAACGAGGCCGACCGGCTGGTGCTGGTGGTGGACGGCCGCGCCGGCCTCACCACCGAGGACCGCGAGGTGGCAAGGCTGCTGCATCGCTCGGGCAAGCCGGTGGTGCTGGCGGTCAACAAGGCCGAGGGACTCGACGCCGGCATCGTCGCTGCCGAGTTCCATCGCCTGGGCATCACCGAGTGGCGCGCGATCTCGGCGCAATCAGGGCAGGGCTGCGCGGCGCTGCTGGCGCAGGCGCTCGAGGGCCTCGAGCCCGTCGATGACAGCCTCGATGATTCCGGTCCCACCGACGATGATTCCATCCGCATCGCGGTGATCGGCCGTCCCAATGTCGGCAAGTCCACGCTGGTGAACCGCCTGATCGGCGAGGAGCGCGTGATTGCCACCGACCTGCCGGGCACCACGCGCGATTCGATCTTCGTGCCGTTCGAGCGCGATGGTCGCCGCTTCACGCTGATCGACACCGCCGGCGTGCGCCGCCGCGCGCGCGTCGAGGATGCCGTCGAGCGTGCCAGCGTCGCGCGCACGCTGCAGGCCATCGCCGCCGCGCATGTCGTCGTGCTGGTGCTCGATGCGCACCAGGGCATCGCCGAGCAGGACGCCTCGGTGCTGGGCCTCGCGCTGCAGAAGGGCCGCGCGCTGCTGCTGGCCGTGAACAAGTGGGATGGCATCCCGATGGATCGGCGCGAGCAGGTGCGCAACGACATCTCGCTGCGGCTGGACTTCGTGCCCTTCGCGCCGCAGCACTTCATCTCCGCGCGCCATGGCACCGGTGTCGGCGAGCTGGCGGGTGCCGCGATCCGGGCCTATGAGTCCTCGATGCGCGAGATGTCCACCCCGCAGCTGTCGAAGGTGCTCGAGAAAGCCCTCGAGGCGCACCAGCCACCGCTGGTGAAAGGCCGTCGCATCAAGCTGCGCTACGCCCACCAGGGCGGCCGCAATCCGCCGCGCATCATCATCCATGGCAACCAGACGCAGCAGACGCCGGATTCCTACCGTCGCTACCTGTCGAATGTGTTCCGCGAGGCGTTCGATCTGTACGCCTGTCCGGTGGTGCTCGAACTGCGCACCGATGCCAACCCGTTCGGCAACCGCGAGCAGCGCGAGGCGGCGGACCGCAAGCTGAAGGCGAAGAAGAAGGCCGGCCAGCGCAATGTCGCCAAGCGGGTGGCGCGCAAGAAGGTGGCGACCGGGCGCTCGACGCCGAAGCGTCCGCGCACGCCCTGATCACTCCAGCGCGAGTTGCGGATCCGGCGGATCGAACCGTTCGGCGCCGCGCCGCGCCATCGCCATCCACTCCATGAAGCCGGGCGCGATCGGCCGATGTTCGGCCGGGCGGCCGACCAGCAGTCCGCCTGAGCCGGCAAACATCACGCCGCAGTCGAAGGGAATCTCGGACAGCTGCGCCAGTCCCGCCGGCATCACGTAATAGAACTCGCTCGACAGCGCCTGGTAGGCGCTGCGCTTGCCCACGTCGGCGAGGTCCGCCAGCAGGTCCGCGCGGCTCACCTTGATCTCGTGGATCACCGGCCGCGCATGCTTCAGCGCCGTGGTATTGCGGATCGAATACACATCGGGCCGGCAGTTGCGCCATGCATCGTTGCACAGCGCGCGCAGCGGCAGGCCGCGGAAGACCAGGCGCCCGTCGGCCGCAACGCGTTCGGCCACCACCCGGGTGAGGTCCTCATGCGCATCGCGCGCGCGGCGGTTGCCGTGCAGCGCCACCGCGATGGCATCGATGCCGGCCTCGGTGACGCGGATGGTTTCCGGTCCCGCCCCCTGCGACTCGCGCGTGACCAGCCCGGCCGCAAGCAGATCGATCTCGATGGCATCGTGGCAGGGCCAGCCCGCAGAGCGGTAATACATGCGCAGCCGGCGCTGGTGCGCGCGCGAGATGCGCGGCCGCTCGCTGGTCACGCCCGCCGGATCAGCGCGACGCGGCAGGTTTCGCCACCGGTGGCAGGAACAGCGCCGGATCCACCGACGCGCCATTGAGCATCACGCCAAAGTGCAGGTGCGCACCGGTCACCCGGCCTGTCGCACCCACCTTGCCGATCACCTGGCCGGCCTTCACCACGTCACCGGTCTTCACTGCGTACTGCGACAGGTGCAGGTAGATCGTGATGAAACCTTTGCCGTGGTCGATCACCACGGTGTTGCCGTTGAAGAAGAAGTCGCCGGTTTCGGTGACCACGCCATCGGCGGCGGCGACGATCGGCGTGCCGGTGGGCGCGGAGATGTCCATGCCGGAGTGCGGGTTGCGCGGCTGCTTGTTGAAGAAGCGGCGAAAGCCGAACGTGTCCTGCCGCGGGCCCGGCGTCGGTTGCAGCAGCGTGAAGGTGGACGGCGCCGGCGCGGTGAACCGGTCATAGGCGGCCCGCAGCCGCAGCTGCTCCTTCTCGACGCGCGCCGCATCCTCGGGCGAGAGATCCACCTGCGAGGGGGAGACGGTCAGGTGCTGCTCGCGATAGTTCTTCGCGGTCACCTTCACCGGGATCGCGCGCCTCGCGCCGCCGGCGTCCGTCACCGCCAGCACGTGCTCGCCCGCTTCGACCGAAAGCGCGATGCCGACCACCGCTCTGTGGCGGCCACCCTGCTGCACGACGGCCACCGGGCGTCCCTCAAACTGCGCGGCCGGGGCAGGCGCCGTCGCATCGCCCAGATCGACGACGGCGACGCCTCCCGGCACGGCGCTGGCACGTGGCAGCTGCGCCGACGCGGCTGCCATGAACAGCGCCGCCACCAGAACCCCCAGCCCGTTCAGGGCCCTCCTGACCATTCCAGCCTGCATGCCGACCTCTCGTGCACTTGTGCAGATCCAATGGTACTTGTTCAATCCAGACCTCCTCGCGCCGGATCACGCCATTCTCCGGCCTCTGCACGCGCCGCCGCATTGCGAAGCTGAACAGGCACCGGGACGCGTCCCGGCGCGGATCCACCTGCTGTCCTATGGCGTGCGACCCGCCGTGCGCTACAGTGGTGGTCTCACCCTGGAGGGATCCGTTCATGAAAGCCGCTTCCGCCGCATTTGCCGCCCTGATCGTGATGGCCGCTGCCGCACCCTCGGCGGTGCCCGAGGCCCGCGCGCAGGGCAAGGCCGGGGCCTGCCCCGCGTTCCTCGATCATGACTTCCGCCGCCTGCATTCCTCGCAGAACGTGAACCTCTGCAAGGAGTTCGCCGGCAAGCCCATGCTCATCGTGAACACCGCCAGCCACTGCGGATTCACGCCGCAGTTCACCGGTCTCGAGGCCGTGCACGACAAGTACAAGGACCGCGGCCTCGCCGTCGTCGGCTTCTCCTCGAACGACTTCAACCAGGAAGCCAAGGACGAAGCCAAGGCCGCCGAGATCTGCGTGCAGAACTTCGGCGTCAGCTTCACGATGATCGCGCCGACCAGCGTGAAGGGCCCGAATGCCAACCCGGTGTTCAAGGCCATCAACGCACAGACCACCGAGCCGAAGTGGAACTTCAACAAGTACGTGGTCTCGGCCGACGGCAAGACCGTCAAGTACTTCGACAGCCGCGTGACGCCGGACAGCCCGGAAGTCATCGCCGCCATCGAGCAGATGCTGAAGTAACGCGCCTCCCGCACGAAGGCCTGCGCCTGCAGGTCTTCTTGCGCGCCGCGGCGCCGGCACTCAGCCGTCGAGCGCGTCCCGGGACGGCAGCACCACTCTTCGCGCCGGCCGCCCCACCAGATCCAGGAACCCGTTGAACACCGACTCCGCCAGCGGCTGCATGCGCTGGATGCGTTCGGCCGTGGCGATCCGGATCGCCGCCGCGTCATGCCCCAGTCCCGCGGCCTCCAGTTCCTCCCGGTAGGACGGAATCGTCAGCCATCGCTCGATCATTGCCGCATCGGCCTCGAGGTGGAACTGGAACCCATACGCCGAACTCTCCCAGCGGAACGCCTGCTGCTCGCAGGTCTGCGTGCGCGCCAGCTGCACGGCGCCGGACGGCAGCCCATACGTGCGCCCATGCCACTGGAACACCGGCGCGCGCGCGCCGAGTACGCCCAGCACCGGGTCACAGCGTCCGGCCTCGGTGGTCTGCAGGTCGTACCAGCCGATCTCGTGCTGTTCATGGCGTCGCACCGGCGCGCCCAGCACATGCGCCAGCAACTGCGCGCCCAGGCAGATGCCCAGCACCGGCTTGCCCTGCCGCAGCGCGGCCTCGATGGCCTTGAGTTCCGTCTTCAGGTGCGGATGGCGGTCCTGCTCGTCGACGTTCATCGGCCCGCCGAGCACGATCAACCCCCGGTATCGGTCCACATTCGGCTGCGCATCCGGGTCACGCTGGAAGTTGTGGAAGCGGATGCGGTGCCCGCGCGCGCGGATGCGCGCGTCGAGTGTGCCGAGTGGCTCCGCGGCTACATGCTGGAAGACGAGCAGTCGCGACACGTGACTACTCGCGCGATCCGGTCACCGTCGCGCGCAGCACCCCGCGCCGCAGACGCGCCTCGATGGCGTCACCGGGTTTCACCTCGGCCACATCCTGCAGCGCGCGTCCATCGGGACCGGTGACGATGGCATAGCCGCGCTCGATGGTGGCCAGCGGGCTGATGGCATC
>CAZWDR010000144.1:0-5447 GCA_964632365.1 uncultured Steroidobacteraceae bacterium | reverse complement strand
CGGCGCACGCCTGGCGAGCAGCACGTGGTGCCGGCGCGGTCCTCGGGCAGCTGACGGGCTGCGGCATCCGCGGCCCACGGCCCACGGCCGCGCCAACGCGCGCGGCTCACGGGCGCAGCGCCTTGCTCGACACGAACTGCGTCAGCACCCATTTCTCGCCCGCCGCGGGCGGCGAGCCGGTATGCAACATGCTGCGGTCCGGACTCAGGTCCGCGTGCGCGTTGATGAAGAACAGGCCATCACCGCCAGTGCCGCGGTGCACGATGCCCAGCTCCGGGAAGGTCGTTTCACCGCCTTCATAGGCATCGTTGAGGTACAGCAGGAACGTGATCATCCGCTGGCCCATCACCGCGATCTGTCCCGCATAGTCGCGCGCCTTCGCATCGATGAAGTCGAAATGCGGCCGGATCTGCTCACCGACGTCGTAGTGCAGGATCGACGGCAGCTCGAAGTGCTGGATGGGATACCCGCAGGCCAGTGCCATGCGTGCCTGCACCAGGAACTGCACCACATCGAGTGTGGCGTAGTCATACATCGCCATCGTGTTGGTGCGCATCCGGTGCACCGCCACGCGCCGGTCCACCGCGTCGTAGACCAGCGCGGGCTGCAGCCTGCCTTGCGCGCGGCCGATCAGCCACGCGCAAACCTTCTGCGGCACCAGCGCGGGTACCCGGTGCACCTTCTCATGCAGCGCTACCGGCGCGATGGGACGAAGCCAGTCAGCCAGCGGCACGCGCGCCGCCATCGTCATCCAGTCGGCAGGTGGTGCCCCGGCCGGCTGCAGGCAGCTGAGCTGGCCCTGCGCCTGCGCATCGCCTGCCGCCGCGGCCTGCGCCAGCAGCTGCAACGCACCCTCCCAGCCTTGCTGCACGTAGGCACCGCCTGCAGTCAGCGCCGCGGCGCGGGCCAGCGCACGCGGTTCACCGCGCTGCGCTGCCTCGATGATCAGGCCCAGTCCCTGCTCGGGCAGTTTGGGCGCCTCCGCACCCACCAGCAGCCGATGCCCCAGTTCGGTCATCGCCGCAGGATCGCCGCGCTGGCAAGGGAGGCTCAGGGCATCGATCGATGTGCGTTCTGACATCCGTGGAGCCTCAATGAAAAAGCGGCCGGCGTTGCCACCCGCCGTGCCTGCCTCCGGCCGGACCGGACGCAGCAGAAGCCGCGCTCGGTCCGCTGGGGGATGCGCCGGACATGGCGCGCGGAGGTCAGAAATCGACCGACAGGTTCACCGAGTAGCGCCGGCCCACCAGATCCCCGAAGGGACTGAAATTGCCGAGCCCGGCGCGTGGATCGCGATGGTCGAATCCGCCCGGCTTCGGCTTCGTGTCCAGTAGGTTGCTGATCGTCACCGATGCATTGACGCTGCCGATGCGGGTGCCATAGGTGCCGTTGAACAGGTTGGTCGTGCCATAGCCGGACAGCACCGGATTGATGTCAATGACCGGCGTGAACTGCCCGTCGGCACTCGCCGCGGCGCGATACGTGGTCGGGGTATGCGTGCCAAGGCGGTATTGCCAGGTCAGCGTCGCGCGATGCCCGCCGCCCCAGTTGTAGCTGAGGCCGGTGCTGGAGCGGAACTTCGACACGCCGCCGTAACCAGCATAGTTCGCCACCTGGTCGGCGCTGCCCACATAGCGCTGGATCTGGTCGAGCAGATAGTTGCCCGACATGGTCAGCGACAGCGACCCTGGCGCGCCCGCAAGCCCCATGTCAGCCAGCGCCGCGCTCCACGCCAGCGTGATGTCCACGCCGCGGATGATCAGCTTGTCCTGGTTGTCGTACTGGTTCAGCACCCGCACGATCGAGCCATCCGTCGGATCACGCTCGATCAGGCTGCAGTATCCGGCCGGATCATCCACCTGGTAGTTCGGGTTCTGCCCGTTGAGGTTGTAGCAGGTGTTCACGATCGATCCGGTGGTGAGCACCTCGATGGGATCGGACACCCGCGCCTCGTACCAGTCGAGCGTTCCGGACAGCCGGTCGACCAGCGGATGCATGAACGGCGAGCGGAAGGCCAGCCCCACCGTCCAGGTGTCGCCACGCTCGTTCTTCAGGTTCGGGTTGCCGACCACCAGCGCCGAGCCACCCGGCACGTCATAGTTCTCGCGCGTGGTATGGAATTCCGAACTGTTCTCGAAGCCCGGGGGCGCCCAGGCGTTGATGTGCGCGGCACACAGGTCGAGCAGCCTCTGTCGCACCGCCGGATCGGTGGCGGCCTGGTTGGTCGGCAGGTTCGGGAAGAACACCGCATTGTTGCCAGGGTTGTTGCGGCAGGGGTCGGTGGGCGCGGATGAGAACTGCGCGCTGCCGCTGGGCGTCGCGAACAGCTCGGCGATGTTCGGCGCCCGCTCCGCGCGGTTGTAGCCACCGCGTGCGCGCAGCCAGCTAGTCGGCTCCCAGCTCGCCAGCGCCTTGTAGGTGTCGACTTTCTGACCGGTGCTGTAGCTGGACTTGCGATAGCCCAGCTCCAGTTCGAAGCTGCGGATGCCCGGCAGATCGCGCACCAGCGGCACCAGCAGCTCGCCGTAGACGTCCTTGGCGGTCACCCTCGCATCGATGTCACCGGAGGCAAACGCGCCGGCCGAGGTGTCGCCGACATAGTCGCGCTCGCGCAGTGAGTCGGGCCTGAACTGGTAGTCGTTGCGTCGGTAGCTGGCGCCCAGGGCCGTGCGCACCGTGCCCGCGGGCAGCTCGAACATCCGCCCCTGCAGGCTCGCCTCGTGGATGCGCTGGACCATCGAGTTGCGGTCGATCTCGTTCGAGATGAGCCCCTCGAGGCAGTCCTGCGAAGGCTGGAAATTCACATCCCAGGGATTCAGGCCGGTCTCGCAGTTGATGTACTTCGACGCGACGCCCACCTCGGTGAAGCCCTGGCCGTAGTTTGGCGCCGACATGACCTTCATGTAGTTGGCCAGCGAGGCGAAGCCAACGAAGTTGGTCTGCGTCTGCGAATCGCCATAGGAGGTGTAGAGCTCCCAGGTCCAGTCGGACAGGCCCAGGTCGCCGCGCAGTCCCGTGGCGAAGTGGTACAGCCGCGTGGTGTTCTCGGTTCCGCGCGGCGGCAGGAAGCCCAGCTGCGTGTTGAGCTGCCAGCCGGCGTCCGGGCCGCAGGTCGCCAGCGGCCGGCCGGTGTTGGGGTCCACCTGCGTAATGTAGGAGGCGCCGCCATCCGGATTCACCTGCGCGCCCGGCGTGCCGGCGGGGACCAGCGTATACACATTGCAGTTGGACAGGCCGCGGAACGGATTGTTGGCATTGACGCCGGTACTCGGCACCACGGCGCTACCCGGCCGGGATTGCAGCAGCGTGCGCAGCGGACCGGCCGTGATCACCTCGCCAGTGGCCGACAGCACGTCGCCGGGCAGCGGGAACGCCTGCGCCATCGTGCAGCCGCCGGTGGGCGCGCAGTTGGTGCCGCGCGCGCCGCCCACCTGGAACTCCGGCAAGGTCGCGCCCACCGGCAGGCCGCCCACGCGCGCCACCTGCACCACCGAGGGCAGGTAGACCTGGTCACTGCCGGTGGGGATCACCACGCCGAAGCCGCCGCTGAACGGCGCCGGCTCGCGCCGCGTCTCGGTGTCCGACGAGGCGAAGTTGAAGTTCGCGAACGCCGTCACCCGGTCGCTGATGTCGTAGGTGGCGCTGCCGATCATGTTGTAGGCCTCGCGGGGACCGGACAGCCGGCGATCCCAGTCGATGCGACCCACAGTGGGATTGCAGGACTCACCGCCGAATCCCGAGCTGGGGGCCGCGACGCCGGTGGTAGTGGGATTCGAGAAATTGCAATACACCTCTTCGGGTTGCCCGGGTGAGGCGCCCGGCGGCAGGCGGAAGTTCTGCGGCCCGAAATACGTCGATGACGCGCCGGTGCCTACCGCGGAGGTGCGCGTGTAGAGCGTGCCATCGGGATTCACGTACCAGCCACCGCCCTGCGGCTGGTTGTTCGGATTCACCGCCGTCGCGCTCGACCAGGTGCGCACGCAGTCGAGCTGGTTGCCGGCTCCGTCGCGGCATTCGCGGTCCGCGAACACCGAATTGATCGCAGCAGCGCTGGGCGCGTTGCCGTTCCAGGCGCGCTGGAACACGTTGTAGGTTCCGGTGCTCGCATTGGACGAAGAGGTGAATCCCGGATCCCAGTTGAAGCTGAGGTTGCCCGAGCTGGAGTACGGGGATTCCATCACCTCGCGGAAATGGTCGCGGTTGCGCCACAGCGCGCTCTCGCGCTTCGCGTACTCGATGCCGATCATCACGCTGCCGCGGCCATCGGCGATGCGCGAGCCGAACAGGCCGCCCACCGACAGCTCCTCGCCATCCCCTACCTCATTCACGCCGCCGCGCACCTGCAGGCGCAGGCCCTCGAAGTTCTCACGCAGCCGCAGGTTGGTCACACCGGCCAGCGCGTCGGCGCCATAGACCGCAGAGGCACCGCCGGTAATCACCTCGATGCCACCGATCGCGATGGTGGGGATGGTGTTCATGTCGACGGCCATGCCGGCGTTGAGCGGCATGCCGCGGTGACCGTTGACCAGCGTCAGCGACCGCCCCGCACCCAGGCCACGCAGGTTCACGTTGGCCGCACCGGGCACCACGACGCCGATCACGCCGGCATTGTCGGGCAGCAAGGTGCTATTCATCGCATCACCGGTGCCGCGACCGCCATCCAGTCCGTTGGCGCCCTGCAGGCTCGTCACCGCCGCTGAACTCATGCCGGCACCACCGGCCATGAACTGCGGCATGTCGTTGAGGGTTTCCTCGAGCGAGATGAATGGCGCGTCGTCGATCTGCTGGCGCTCGATGGTGACCAGCGGACTGTTGCTCTGCATGTCCCGGCGCACAATGCGGGAGCCGGTCACCTGCACTTCGTCGAGTTCGGCCGGTTGCGTGGTCTCAGCCGCGCGTGCGGCGGGACTGTGGCCTGTCATGGCAGTGGTACCGATGATCGCGGCGATGGTCGCGCGCACCAGATTGGCGTGGCTGGAAGGCGTGTTGTGAGACAAGTTCGTTTCCCCTTGATAGTCGTGACCGTCCCTGCGCAACAGGCGCGCGTGACGCTTGCTGCACCCTCTTTTTTCTTGTTGTTGTGACCGGAGTTTTAGGGTTCACATCCGCGCAAGCAACTAATCAGATGACTATGGCTTCAGGGGTAATAGTTGCTTCCGTCCCGGGCAATTCCGCGCTGCCTGCGCGGTGTCGCTCATTTCTTCAGGCGCGGTTTCGGCAGATGGATGTGGCTGCGCCGGGCCTCGGTGCAGCTCACGGGCAGGCGCGCGCGCCTTGCCGTTCCATCGCCTTCTCGAACGCGAGGAAGGTGCCGGCATGCTGCATCGCATGCATGGTCAGTGCGAAGCCCCGCGCAAAAAGAGCGCATGGCGGGCCAGAGGGGATTGCGTCAGGTCAGGCGTGGCTGGTGAGGGCGTAGAAGCGAAGGGTGCCGTCCGGCTGCGCCA
>CAZWDR010000143.1:3656-5719 GCA_964632365.1 uncultured Steroidobacteraceae bacterium | reverse complement strand
GCGTGCACACCGCGCCCTTCGGCGTCTTCATCTGGATGCTCATGTCCATCGCGATTTTCAGATCCGGATGGATGGGGCCCTGCACGCCGCGCGCGACCGAGGCCTCTTCGCCGGTCTGGTACTGGAACAGGTCGACCGTGTGCGCGGCGTGATGCCACAGCAGGTGGTCGGTCCAGCTGCGCGGCTTGCCCAGCGCGTTCATGTTGGTGCGGCGGAAGAAATAGGTCTGCACATCCATCTGCAGGATGTTCAGCTCGCCGGCCGCGATCTTCTTGCGGATCCACTGGTGGCTGGGATTGAAGCGGCGCGTGTGCTCGCACATCGCGACCAGCCCGGTCTTCTGCTGCGCGGCCAGCACTGACTCGGCGTCTTTCAGGCTGTCGGCCAGCGGGATCTCCACCTGCACGTGCTTGCCGGCCTCGAGGCACTGGATGGCCTGCCGCGCATGCATCTGCGTGGGCGTGGCGAGGATCATCGCCTCCAGGCCCGGTTGCTTCAGGCTCTCGGCCAGATCGCCGGTGTAATGGGGAATGCCGAACTTCTCTGCCACCTCGCGGGTGGATTCCTGGTTGCCACCCGTCAGGGTGACCACCTCGATTCCGGGGATGTTGCGGATCGCTTCCAGATGCTTGATGCCGAAAGCGCCCTGTCCTGCCAGACCAATTTTCATGTGTGGTGAACCTCGATCGTTGACGGGGTATCTTAACCGACATGATCGATCCGAACGCCCCCTTCCGCCTGCTCATCGACGGCCAGCTGGTCGACACCGCCCGGCAGCTCGACGTCATCAACCCCGCCACCGGCGAGGTGTTCGCCCGCTGTCCCGCGGCCGGCGCCGCCGAGCTCGATGCCGCCGTGGCCGCGGCGCGGCGTGCGTTCCCGGCCTGGCGCGATCTGACCTTCGCGGCCCGTGCCGGCTACGTGGCGCAGATCGCCGCCGCGCTCGAAGCCAACAAGGAGGCGCTGGCGCGGCTCCTGACGCAGGAGCAGGGCAAGCCGGTGGGCCAGTCACGCGACGAGATCGCGCGCGCCGGCACGCTGTCGGTGGGCATGACGAAGATCCCCATCGAGCCGGCGACCATCACCGACAACGCGGAGCGGCACATCACGCTGCGATACCGCGCGCTGGGCGTCGCGGGCATCATCACGCCGTGGAACGCGCCGGTGAACCTGGCGGCCGGTCCCCTGGCTTCGGCGCTCTACACGGGCAACTGCGCCATCATCAAGCCCTCGCCGTTCACCCCGCTGACCACGCTGCGCATCGGCGAGCTGCTGCGCGACATCCTGCCGGCCGGCGTCGTCAGCGTGCTCGCGGGCGGCGATGAACTGGGCGCACTGCTCACCGCGCATCCGGGCGTGGACAAGATCTCGTTCACCGGCTCGGTGGCCACCGGCAAGAAGGTGATGGCCAGCGCGGCCGCCACGCTCAAGCGCGTGACCCTCGAACTGGGCGGCAACGATGCGGCCATCGTGCTGCCCGATGTCGATGTCGCCGAGGTGGCCAGGAAGCTGTTCTTCGCCGCGACGGTGAACAGCGGCCAGGTGTGCATGGCGGTGAAGCGCATCTACGCCCACGAGGACATCCACGACGCGCTGTGCAAGGCATTGGCTGACGAGGCGCGCAGTGCCCGGCTTGGCGATGGCCTCGACCCCGGCACCACGCTGGGTCCGATCCAGAACCGGCGCCAGTACGAGCGCGTGCGCGAACTGAAGGCCGATGCCGCGCGGCATGGAACGCTGGTCGAGGGCACCGCGCCCGCCACGGGTGGATACTTCGTCGCGCCGACGGTGGTGACGGGCCTCGCCGAGACCGATCGCCTCGTCGCCGAGGAACAGTTCGGCCCGGTGTTCCCGGTGCTGAAGTTCCGCGATGTCGAGGACGCCATCGCGCGCGCCAACGACACCCGCTTTGGCCTGGCCGGCTCGGTGTGGAGTCGCGACACGGCCCGCGCCACCGCAATCGCCGCGCGCCTGGAAGTCGGCACCGCCTGGGTGAACCAGCATCGTGCCACTGCCTCCGATGTGCCCTTCGGCGGCGCGAAGGAATCCGGTCTCGGGCGCAC
>CAZWDR010000143.1:0-3556 GCA_964632365.1 uncultured Steroidobacteraceae bacterium | reverse complement strand
GCCGTCGAGGCGGGCCTTGAGGCACTGCGCCAGGGCGGCAGCGCCGTCGATGCAGCCATCGCTGTGCATGCCGTGCTGGGCCTGGTGGAACCCCAGAGCTCCGGACTCGGCGGCGGCGGCTACATGGTGGTGCACGACCGCCGCGGCGGTCGCACCGTGAGCCTGGACGGGCGCGAGACCGCGCCGGCCGCAGCCACCGCCGACTACTTCGTGGTGAATGGCCAGAACCTAGGGTTCCCGCAGGCCATGCAATCCGGACGCTCCGTGGGCGTGCCGGGAACCGTTGCCCTGTACAAGGCCGCGCACGAGCGCTTCGGCAAGCTGCCCTGGGCGCGCAATTTCGACGCGGCCATCCGTCTGGCGGAGGAGGGTTTCCTGGTGTCGACCCGCATGGCCAATGCCCTGGGGCCGCGCCTGCAGAACGGACCGCTGGGGCGCACCGCAGGGTCCGCCGCATATTTCTTTCCGGACGGCAAACCGCTGGCCGTCGGTGATCGCCGCGACAATCCCGCCTATGCCGCGACGCTGCGCCGGGTCGCAGCCGAAGGTCCGTCGGCGTTCTACACCGGTCGCATCGCCAGCGACATCGTCGAGGCGGTGAACGCGGGCGATGTACCGGGCGCGATGACGCTGCAGGACCTGCGCGACTACACGGTCCGCGAGCAGCCCGCGCTGTGCGGCCCCTATCGCGTGTATGTGATCTGTTCTGCCCCACCCTCCTCCTCAGGCGGCGTGGCGATGAACCAGATCATGTCGCTGTATGCACAGATCTCCGGCCGCTCCGGCGCGACGACGCAGCCGCAGCAGCTGCGCGACTTCGTGCTCGCCCAGCAACTCGCCTATGCGGACCGCGACCACTATGTGGCGGATCCGGATCAGGTGCCGGTACCGGTGAATGACCTGCTCGATCCACGTTACATCGCGGCGCGCGCCGCCAGTGGCTTCCAGCCCGGCCAGGCGCCGCAGCCGGGAGACCCCGGTGCGGTGCTGCGCAACGAACCACTGATCCAGATGTGGGGCCGCGCCGCCGGCGCCGACCAGCCGGGCACCACGCACCTGTCGGTGGTGGACTTCGACGGCAATGCGGTGTCGTTCACCGCGACGGTCGAAGGCCCCTTCGGATCATCGCGCTGGACGAACGGCTTCGTGCTGAACAACGAGCTGACTGACTTCACGCGCCCCGCGACACTGGGCGGCAAGCCGGTGGCGAATGCGCCCGGGCCGGGCAAGCGCCCGCGCTCGTCCATGTCGCCGACCATCGTCTTCGACGCGCGCGGCGAGGTCCATCTGGTCACCGGCTCGCCGGGAGGCAACTCCATCATCGGCTATGTGGCGAAGTCGCTGATCGCCGTGCTCGACTGGAATGCCACCGCGCAGCAGGCCGCGGCGCTGCCCAATGTCGTCGCGCGCGGGCCGGTGGTCAGCGTCGAAACGGCATCGGACACCGGGCGCGAATGGTCAGCCTCGCTCTCCGCCGCGGGCTTTGCGGTGCGCGAGGTCGCCGGCGAGAACTCGGGCCTCAACCTGATCGTGGTGCGGCCCGATGCGCTGGAGGGCGGCTCCGATCCGCGCCGCGAGGGCGTGGCCCGCGGCATCCGGCGCCCGCCGGCAGCCGCGAACTAGTCTTCGCGCCGCTTGTGCCGCGCCACCGCGGCGCGGATCAGCAGCATCGCAGTGATCGGCGAGGACAGCACGATGAACACCGAGATCAGGATCTCGTGCACCACTGGTCGCTGCAGCAGCGCCGAGGACACGATCATCGACGCGATCAGCACGCAGCCGGCGCCCAGCGTGTTGCCCATCGCCGGCGGATGCATGCGCGCGAAGAAGTCCTTCAGGCGCACCAGGCCCAGCGCGCCGATCAGCGTCAGCGTGCCGCCGGTGAGCAGCAGCAATGTCGCGGGCAGCGCGGCCCACAGCGGCAGGTCGACTTCGTTCATGGCTCGATCACCTCGCCGCGCAGCAGGAATTTCGACAGCGCGATGCTGCTGACGAAGCCGAACAGCGCGATCAGCAGGGCCATATCGAAGTAGACGCCGGAGTGCGAGCGGATGCCCAGCATCAGCAGCGTCAGCATGCCGTTGATGTACATGGTGTCGAAGGCCAGCACGCGATCCTGCGCCGAAGGCCCGATGAACAGCCGCACCAGCGCCAGCAGCATCGCAAGCACGAAGCACAGCGCGGCATACAGCGCCGCGATGTCGAAGAACTGGTTCATTCGAACACCCTCATCAGGCGGCTCTCGTAGCGGTCCTTGATCAGCCGGATCCAGTATTCCTCGTCGACGAGGTCGAGCACGTGCAACCGCAGCACCTTGCCCTCGCCGAAGATGCCCACCCACACCGTGCCGGGCGTGGAGGTCACGATCATCGCCAGCACCGCAAGGCCGTGCGGATCGCGCATGTCGAGCGGGATGTCGACGAAGTTGGTGTTGATCTGCCGGTCGCCGGTGAGGCCCAGCACGATGCGGGCCACGCCGATGTTCGAGCGGATGATGTCGGCCAGCACCACGAACAGGGTCAGGAAGCCGATGTCGACGCGGCGCAACCGGGCCTGCAGCGGACGCAGCGTGGACGCGGCCCACGACAGGCCGATGCTGAGCAGGATGCCCAGCGCGATGTGCCCCGGGGCCACAGACTGGTTCAGCAGCAGCCACAGCAGCGTCAGCCCGGCCACCAGCACCGGCGACACGCTGCGCGCGGCGGCGCGGATCATGGCGCCCTCCCCGTGTCCGGATCCCCGTCGCGCTGCGCCAGCACCACGCGGATGTAGGTGTCCGGCTGGTGCAGCGAGCGCGCGGCCGAATCCAGGTACTGCGCCACCGGCCCGGCCCAGACACTCAGCGCGAGGCAGGCGAGCACCAGCACCGCCACCGGCGCGGCCTCCAGCACCCGCAGCCGCGGCGTGATGCGCGCCGCGCCCCAGAACAGCCGCATGCCGACGCGGCTCAATGCCACCACACCGGTGAGCCCCGACAGCAGCACCGCGGCGGCCAGCCACCACACTGGCGCGCTGCGGCCGGTCTCGGCCGCGGCATGCACCGCGGTGGACAGCACGGCGAACTTGCCGACGAAGCCCGGCAGCGGCGGCAGGCCGGTCACCAGCAGCACGCAGCACACGAACATCAGCCCGAGGAAGGCCATCGTCGCGGGGATCGGGATGCCGACCTCCTCGTCATCATCGCGGTACACCGACGGCTCCTTGATGCCATAGGCGATGTAGATGGGCTGGCTCTGCGCGCTGGCGTCGTCCTCGGCGTCGACGGACGGGTCGGTGATGCGCGTGCGGTCGGTCATGCCGGTGAGCATGAAGAAGGCCGCGGAGGTCAGCACCGACACGATCATGTAGAACATCACCGGCGCGGTCAGTGCATCGTGCTGCAGTCCCAGCGCCGCGAGCAGGATGCCCATCGAGGCCAGCACCGAGTAGGCCACCAGCCGCGCCAGGTGTTTTGCGCCGAGCATCGCCAGCGACCCGGTGACCAGGGTCGCCATGCCCAGGTAGAACAGCGCCGCGCCCAGCGCCTCGTCGGCATCGAGGATGGTGCCGACGCGCA
>CAZWDR010000142.1:0-5730 GCA_964632365.1 uncultured Steroidobacteraceae bacterium | reverse complement strand
CCAGCACCGCGGTGTCCTGGTCGATCGACTGGTTGATGGTGGCCATCACGCCCAGCCCCATCAGCACCTTGATGACCTCGGGGGCCTTCACGGCCATGCGCTGCGCCAGTTCGGCCACGGTGACCGTGGCACTGACCGGCACCTGGCGACGCACTGGCGCGGTGGGCATCTCGAAGCCGTGCTTCTGCTCGCCATCGGCCGTCGGCCGGCCGCGGAAGCGCGTGTGCTTCTTCTTGCGGAAGCGGTTGGCGTCGCCGGCGACGTGCAGTTCCTGCCGGCCATAGCGGGTGCCCCGCGAGGCGTCGGGCGCACCCGGGGCGCGCGCCACACCGGGCGTGTGCGCGGGCGCGCGGGTCTCGGTCCGCACCGGCGGGGGCGGCGCCGGAGGCGCAGCCGGTGGCGGCGCGGCCGCGGCGGGTCGAGTCTTCTCGCGCTCGGCCTCGTCGCGCTCGCGCTGCTCCTGCGCGCGGCGGGATTCCTCGGCCTGGCGGGCGCGCTGCTGCTCTTCCTCGAGGCGGCGGCGGTTTTCCTCGTCGAGGCGCTGCTGCTCGCGGCGCTCGGCTTCGACCTTCTCGACCTCGGCCTGCTGCGCGGCTTCCAGCTCGCGGCGCCGGGCCTCGGCCTGCTCGTTCTGCGCGCGCGCCTGCTCCTCGAGCACATCGCGCTTCACGTAGGTGCGCTTCACGCGCACCTCGACGTTGACGGTGCGCGCGCGACCCTGCGGGCTCGCCAGCTTCAGCTCGCTCTGCGTCTTGCGCTTGAGCGTGATCTTGCGCGGCGAGGCGTCATCGCCCGAGGCGCTGCCGTGGCTGCGACGCAGGTGCGTCAGCAGTTCCATCTTTGCCTCGTCGCTGATCTTGTCGTCGGCGCCGGACACGGAGATGCCGGCCTGCTCCAGCTGCACCAGCAGCCGGTCCACGGGCACCTTCAGTACATCGGCAAATTGCGTGACGGTTACATCAGCCATTCAAAACACTCCCGGCGGCCTACTTCTCCGCCTCGAACCACATTTCGCGCGCCTTCATGATCAGCGCGCCCGCTTCCGTCGCATCCAGGCCTTCGATCTCGGTGAGGTCGTCCACCGACTGCTCGGCGAGCTGCTCGCGCGTGCGGATGCCCGTCTGGGCCAGTTTCAATGCCAGGTCCGGGCTCATGCCGGACAGCTGCAGCAGATCGTCGGAGGGCATCTGGCTTTCCATGCTCTCCTCGCTGGCGATCGCCTGCGTCAGCAGCACGTCGCGCGCGCGATTGCGCAGCTCCTTGATCAGCTCCTCGTCGAAGGCTTCGATCGAGGCCAGCTCGGACACCGGCACATAGGCCAGCTCCTCGATGGTCGAGAACCCTTCCTGCGCGAGGATGGACGCCACGTCTTCGTCGACGTCGAGCTGCTTCATGAAGGTCTGCACGACCTTCTTCGCCTCGGATTCGCTCTTGGCCTCGGCATCCGACTCGGTCATCACGTTCAGTTCCCAGCCCGACAGCTGGCTGGCGAGGCGGATGTTCTGGCCACCGCGGCCGATGGCCTGCGAGAGCTTGTCCTCGGCCACGGCGATGTCCATCGAATGGGAGTCCTCGTCGACGACGATGGACTGCACCTCGGCCGGCGACATCGCATTGATGACGAACTGCGCCGGGTTCTCGTCCCAGGGAATGATGTCCACGCGCTCGCCGGCGATCTCGTTCGACACCGCCTGCACGCGCGAACCGCGCATGCCCACGCAGGCGCCAACCGGATCGATGCGCGGCTCGTGGCTGCGCACGGCGATCTTCGCGCGCACGCCGGCGTCGCGCGCGGCCCCCAGGATCTCGATCGTGCCCTGCCCGACTTCCGGCACCTCGAGCTTGAACAGCTCGATGAGGAATTCCGGCGCGGTGCGCGACATGAACAGCTGCGGCCCGCGCGGCTCGTTGCGCACGTCCTTCAGCCAGGCCTTCACGCGGTCCTGCGTCTTGAGCGCCTCGCGCGGGATCAGGTCGGTGCGCGGGATGAAGCCTTCGGCGTTGTTGCCGAGGTCGACGAACACGCCATTGCGGTCGACGCGCTTGACCACGCCGGACACCAGCGTGTTGACGCGGTCCTTGAACAGGTCGACCACCTGCGCGCGTTCGGCCTCGCGCACCTTCTGCACCATGACCTGCTTGGCCTGCTGCGCGGCAATGCGGCCGAAGGCCACCGATTCCATGGGCTGCTCGACATGGCCGCCCGGCTCGGCATCCTGGTCCAGGTCGAGCGCATCTTCGAGCCGCAGTTCGCGGTCGGGGGTCTCAAGCTCCGTCGAATCGTCGGCGAACACCTTCCAGCGACGGAACGTGTCGTAGTCGCCCGTGCGGCGGTTGATCGCCACGCGCACGTCCCACTCCTCGCCATGCTTCTTGCGCGTGGCCGCCGCCAGCGCCGCCTCGAGTGCCTCGAAGATGATTTCCTTGTCGACGCCCTTCTCGTTCGAGACGGCATCGACGACCATCAGGATCTCTTTGTTCATCGCTTCTTCCCTCGCGGCTGCGACTTGCGCCATTCGGGCGCGAGACGGGTCTTGCCCACCTCGGCGTACCGCAGCGTCACCACCGTTCCATCCACGTCCACGTCGAAATCCTCGTCCCCGGCGCGCGTCATCACGCCCGTATAGCGGCGGCGGCCCTCGCGCGGCACCGCCAGCTCCACATGCACTCGCTGTCCGGCATGGCGCCGGTAATGCGCGGGTGTGCGCAGGATGCGGTCCATGCCCGGCGAGGAGATCTCGAGCTGGTAGGCGACCGGGATGGGATCTTCCACATCCAGCAGCGCCGACAGCTCGCGGCTCACCCGCTCGCAGTCCTCCACGCCGATGCCATCGAAGGCGCGCTCGCCGTCATCGGGCTGCGCGGCACGTTCGGGCGGCATCACGCCTTCGGGCCAGTCGATGTAGACCCGCAGCGTCGCCTCGGTACGGCTCGCCGCATATTCCACGTCGACCAGCTCATAGCCCAGGCGCGCGAGCAGGGGTTCGGTCAGTGCAATCAGGCGCTCTCGCAGCATGATTCGCCGATCCTCCTCTTCCCGGCCTGTCGGAAACAAAAAAGGGCCAAAAGGCCCTCCCATTACGCAAGAGGCCCCGCATGGGGGCCTCTTGAATCAGCGTCTTGCCCGCCTGACCCTCCAAGCGGGCCGCTGATTCTAGGGACTTGCGGGTCATCCGTAAAGCCCCTGGCGGTCAGCCCGTTCGGGTGCCGCCCGTCCGGATCATTCGAACTGCGTCTGCCCATCCATGCCTACCGGGTTGCGGTCATTTTCTGCACAGATGAACTCCATCAGGTTCCAGTCGCGCTGGCGCTGGAAGGTGTGCGTGCGCTGGTACGGCGCGGCCAATGCCTGCGGATCGACCATGGTCATCTCCACGACCAGGGTGTCGGGATCGTCGGGCGACAGGCCGATGCGCTCGGTGATGCGCAGCTCCTCGCTGTGCTTCATGCCGGTCTCGATCTCGGTGATGGTCTTGATGCCCACCGTGTCGACCACCAGCGTGCTGCCCTCCCAGCGGCCGATGGAGTGGCCGAAGATGCCCGGGTCCAGGTCCTCCGGATGATCGCGACCATCGGTGAAGATGCTGCGGGTCTGCATCCAGGCCTCGTGCTGCATCGTGACCCGCCCCGGGGTGAACAGGAACTCGATGGGATATTGCCCCGTCCCCATCATGCGCGGCATGCCGGGCGGCATGCAGTTGGAGGTCTCGCGGCGCGGCACGCCGCCATCCTGCTCCAGCTGCTTCTGCCAGGTCTGATACTGGGCCAGATAGTTGCCCTTCAGCTGCGGCTGCGCCCGCGTCTGGCCCGGCGCGCCGCGGTTGAGCACCCAGACGCCGCCCCAGTCGGGCAGGCGGTCGAGGGCCGCATAGTTTCCCTTCGGCCAGGCGGCGGCGTTGCCCCCGGCCTCCGCGCCCACCATCGGCGTTGCCATGCCCAAGGCCAGGCACCCGACCACCAAAGCCCGAATCCGCGGCATGTCCGTATCCCCCGTGCTGCTGATGTGGGCAGGATATACTGCCGCGAAGGTTGCGCAATCGATGCAACGACGGGGGTATCGGATGGGAACTCTGCAGCGCGTCGCCCTGCTTGTGGGCCTCCTGGTCACGGCGTCCGCCGGCGCACATCATTCCTTTGCCATGTTCGACCAGACCCAGCGGGTCACGCTGAAGGGCAAGGTCACCGAATTCCAGTGGACCAATCCGCATGCCTTCATCCAGATGACGGTGCCGGCCGCCAGCGGCGGCGCCGAGGCGTGGTCCATCGAACTGAACAGCCCGAACAACCTGCGCCGCCAGGGATGGAAGGCCACGAGCCTGAAGGCCGGCGACGAGGTCACGCTGGTGATGTATCCGCTGCGCGACCTGTCTGACCACAAGGGCGGCCTGTTCATCGAGGTGACGCTGCCCGACGGCAGCGTGCTGAAGGAAGCCGCCTTCAGTGGCAACCGCGGGCCCGTCAATGTGCCCACCGCGCCCTCCGCACAATAGCCGCCACTTTCTCCGGGAGACCCGCCATGCCACGCATCGTTGCCCGACTGCTGTTCCTCTTCGCCCCGCTGCTGGCTGCGCCGGCCGTGCTGGCGCATCACTCCGGTGCGATGTTCGATTCCGAACGCACGCAGACCATCAGCGGCAAGGTCACCGAGTTCAACTGGGTGAACCCGCACAGCTCGTTCAAGGTCGAGGTCACCGGCGCCGATGGCAAGGCCGAGGTCTGGGCCATCGAGATGAACACGCCGCAGAACCTGGTGCGCAACGGCTGGAAGCGCACCACGATCAAGCCGGGCGATGACGTGACCGTGGTGGTGCGGCCGCTGCGCGACGGCAAGCCAGGCGGGTCCTACGTCTCGATCACGCTGGCTGACGGGACGAAGCTGAACTAGGGTGCCGGCGACACGCCCGTCGGCGCCGCTGCGTCCGGTGCCGGTGCGGGCGCGGCCGGGCCCACCGGCGTCACCCGCCAGATGATGTTGGCCAGGTCGTCGGCGACGATCAGTGCGCCGCGCGGATCCACCGTGACGCCCACTGGCCGGCCGAAGGTCTTGCCATCTGCCTGGAAGCCCGTGACGAAGTCGATCGGCTGTCCCACCGGGCGGCCGTTCTGGAACTGCACGAACACGACCTTGTAGCCGGAGGGCACGCCGCGGTTCCAGCTGCCGTGCTCGCCAATGAAGACGCCGTTGGCGAAGGCGGTGCCCATCACCGGGCTCGAGAACGCCAGCCCCAGCGCCGCCACATGGGAGCCGAGCGCATAGTCAGGCTGCAGCGCCGCAGCGACTTTCCCGTCGTCCTGTGGCTGCACGCGGGTATCCACGTTGCTGCCCCAGTAGCTCCACGGCCAGCCGTAGAAGCCGCCTTCCTGTACCGCGGTGAGATAGTCAGGGACGAGGTTGGGGCCGATCTCGTCGCGCTCGTTCACCACGGCCCACAGCTGCCCGGTGCCCGGCTGGATGGCCAGCGCCGTGGGATTGCGCAGTCCCGTCGCATAAGGCTTGTGCGCGCCGGTCTGCGCGTCGACCTGCCAGATCATCGCCCGGTCGACCTCGGCGGTCATGCCGCGTTCGCTGGCGTTGCTGTTGGAGCCGATGCCCACATACAGGAAGCGTCCATCCGCACTGGCGGTCAGCGCCTTGGTCCAGTGATGGTTCAGCGCCGCCGGCAGATCCGTGAGTTTCTCGGGCGGCCCGGCCGCCTCGGTCTGGCCGTCCTGGTAGTCGAAGCGCACCAG
>CAZWDR010000141.1:0-5855 GCA_964632365.1 uncultured Steroidobacteraceae bacterium | reverse complement strand
CCCAGGTCAGGAAACCAGCGTGGCCTGCAGCGTGATCTCCGGCACCGCCTTCAGCGCCTTCGACAGCGGGCAATTCTCCTTCGCGCCCTTCGCGATCTTCTGGAAGGTGGCCTCGTCGATGCCCGGGACATCCGCCTTCAGCGTCAGCGCGATGCGGTCGATCGTGAATCCTTCGCCTTCCTTCACCAGCCGCACGGCCGCCGTGGTGTCGACCGAACGCGTCGAGATGCCCTGGGCCTCACAGGCGAACGAGAACGCCATCGTGAAGCACGCGGCGTGGGCGGCACCGAGAATCTCTTCCGGATTCGTGCCCTTGCGGTCATCGCCGAAGCGGCTGGCGAAGCCATAGGGGTAGCCGGACAGCGCGCCGGTTTCGGTGCTGATCTTGCCGGTACCGGCCTTTCCCGCGCCTTCCCAGCGCACGCTTGCATGCTTCTCGGCCATGGTGATCTCCTTCTCCGCCTCGGTCTGGATTGACCCTCCGCAGGGAATCACCATCGCAAGGATGGGTCAATCAGCCGGCGCGCCGAGAAGCGACGACGGCGCCTTCGGCCTTACACTGCGCCGCCTGCCGCCATCCGCCCGCGAGGTCCCATGCCTGCCCTTGCCGATGCCGTCCCGACCACGCTGTTCACCCGCTACCAGAAGCTCGTGATCGCGATGCTGGCCTTCCTGCAGTTCGCGGTGATCATCGACTTCATGCTGATGGCGCCGCTGGGGGCGCTGATCATGCCGGCGCTGAACGCGACGACGGCCCAGTTCGGCACGGTGGTATCGGCCTATGCCTTCGCCGCGGGCGCCGCGGGATTTCTCGCCGCAGGCTTTGCCGACCGCTTCGACCGCAAGAAGCTGCTGCTGTTCTTCTACACCGGTTTCATCCTGGGCACGGCGTGGTGCGGCCTCGCCAACACTTATGAATCGCTGCTGGCCGCACGCATCTTCACCGGCCTCTTCGGCGGCGTGATCGGTTCGGTGGTGCTCGCGATTGCCACCGACCTGTTCGTGCCGCAGCAGCGCGGCCGCGTGATGGGCTTCATCCAGACCGCGTTCGCGGCCAGCCAGATCCTCGGCATTCCGGTGGGCATCTGGCTTTCCACGCACTGGAGCTGGCAGGTGCCCTTCCTGACGCTGGCGGCGCTTGGCCTTGCAGCCGGCGTGCTGATCGCGTTCGTGATGCGCCCCGTCAATGCGCACCTGACGCTGCGCCAGGAGCGCAGCCCGCTGGCGCACCTGCTGCACACGCTGATCGAGCCGCGCCATCTGCTGTCTTTCCTGGCCATGCTGTTCCTCGCCACGGGCGGCTTCATGCTGATGCCGTTCAGCAGCGCGTTCACCGTCTACAACCTCGGCATCGACCTTGCCCACCTGCCGGTCATTTATCTCGTCACCGGCATCGCGATGATCTTCGTCGGACCGCTGGTGGGCCGCTTCACCGATGCCATCGGCAAGCTGCGCATGTTCTTCATCGGCACCGCGATCATGGCGGTGACGGTGCTGGTCTACACGAACCTCGAGCGCTCGACGCTTGCGATCGTCACAGCGATCAACGTGGTGCTGTTCGTCGGCATCTTCTCGCGGATGATCCCCTTCCAGGCGCTGATGACGCAGGTGCCGGCGCCGACGCATCGCGGCGCTTTCAATGCCGTCTCGGCCTCGTTGTCGCAGCTGGCGGGCGGGCTGGCGGCCGTGGTCGCCGGGCACATCGTGGTCGAAGGCGCGGATGGCCGGCTGCAGCATTACGACGTGGCCGGCTACGTGGTGGTGGTCACGGGACTGCTGGCCTGCTTCATGATGTGGCGCATCGAGCGGGCCGTCCGCATGGCAGCGGTGCCGTCGCCTGCCGGGTAGGCGGCGGGTGGAACCGCGCCTCACGTCGGGAATGACGCCGGGGGTGACACCGGGCATCTCGCCGCGCACGACGCCCGACCTGCGGCCATTCCGCCTGCTGCCGGCCGATGCGCTCCATGCGACCTTCCAGCATGCACTCGCCGCAGCAGATGGACTGACCGGCGCGCATTGCATCCACGAGCGCTGGATGCGTGGCGCGTTCGCCGCGCACATCGAGGCCGATCTTGCAGCCCTGTGGAAGGCCGCCAGCCGCTCCATTCCCGACTGGCTGCCCATGCGCTATGTCCATTGGCTGGCGGACGCCTATGAGGTGGCCGGACACATCAAGGCCACCGGACGCGGCCGCACGAATATCTATCTGGTCCTGCTCGATGATTCCGGACGGCGTGGCGACGACCATGGCGTGTATGTCGGCATGAGCCGATACAGCCCCTCCGCGCGCTTCGACCAGCACAAGGCGGGCATCCGGGCGGCAGGCAGCGTGCTGCGGCATGGGCTGGAGGTGCTCACCGGTCCGACGCTGCACTTGCAGAACATTCCGCGCGCGGAGGCGGTGCGCATCGAGGCGCAACTGGCGCGGGCGCTGGAAGATGCCGGCATCCGCGTCGAGGGCGGCCACTGAGGCGTCGCGCACGCGTCGGGTGCCCTGGCGGTGTCGCGCACGACGCCGGCCTTCTTCGCCATGACTGACGTCAGTCCTCGCTGACCAGGATGTCATCCCGGCGCGGGGAGCCTTCCTGCGGCCGCGATCGCCCGCTCAGCCAGCCGCGGCGCACCCATCCTTTCCGCCCATGCGCCGAACCCAGGCCCCGGTCCGCGCCATGCAATCTGGTCCACCTTCCGGAACAGCGGCGCGTCGGACCGCAGCGTCGCCAGCCGCTTGAACAGCAGCGCCGCCTCACGCTGCGCACCCAGCACGGCGGCCGGAAAATCCTCGATGTGTCCGTGCGTGTTGATCAGCCGCGCCGCGCCCACAGCGCCGATGCCGCGGATCCCCGGATATCCATCCGCGGCATCGCCAACCAGCGCGAGCCAGTCCGGGATGAAAGGCGGATCAACCCCGAACTTCTGGCGCACGCCCGCCGCGTCCCGGATGGCGCCGCTGCGCCGGTCCACCTGCACGACGCGATCTGCCATCACGCATTGCGCCATGTCCTTGTCCGGCGTCCAGATGCAGACGCGGGTCACCGCCTTCGACGCGGCCGCCAGATGCGCCGCGGATGCCAGCGCGTCATCGGCTTCCAGTTCCACCATTGGCCACACGGCGACGCCCATCGCGCGTAGCGCTTCTTCCAGCGGCCCGAACTGCGCGCGCAACGCGGCCTCGATGCCATCGCCGGTCTTGTATCCCGACCAGACGTCGTTGCGGAATGATTCGATGACATGGTCGGTGGCGACGCCCAGATGCGTCGCGCCTTCCTCGAACATCTGCAGCACGGTGCCCAGCACGCCGACCACTGCGGCATGGGGCTTGTCCTTGCCCTTGTTGAAGCGCCGCTGCCCGTAGAAGTGGCGGAACAGTTCGTAGGTGCCGTCGATCAGATGGACGATCATGGCTGCAGGATGCGCGGGCTGCGGGAGGCCTGCAGCTTGTTCGCACGCCGCGTGGGACGCCGGGTGGCCCAGCGGCTGCAGATCGTCGTCGCAAGGGCGGGGGACGGCCTGCCGCGCGGCTGACAGGCCGGGCCCGGGAGATTGGAGGCTGCAGCCCGACACTGCCGGACTGCGGTCTGCCGGTCCAGGGGCCTGATTCGCCCCCTCCCGCCGCTATCCGCAAGGAAATCTCGCCGGATTAACGTGTCATGAGGGAGCATCGGGGGGTGCCTTGCTAGAATCTGCTCCTGGCACGGGGCTTTCACGCCCCTCATCTGGAGAGCTCACGTCAATGTTCGCGATCCGACCCATTACGCTGCTTGCGCTGACTGCCCTCCTTGCCGCGCCCGCCGCCTTTGCCGGCGATCTCAAGGGCGACCCCGCCCGGGGCAAGGAGCTGTTCCAGTCGAATGCCTGCTCCACCTGCCACGGGGTGACCGAAGGAGACAACGGCAAGGTCGGCCCCAACCTCCTCGGGCTGTTCGGCCGCAAGGCGGGCACCACCCCGGCCTTGCTGGGAAGCGAGAACCTGAAGAAGTACGGCGTGACCTGGAACGCCGAGACGCTGGATGAATTCCTGGCCAACCCGAATGCCAAGGTGCCGGGCACCGCGATGGTGGGCTTGCTGGCCGATCCACAGCAGCGCGCCGATGTGATCGCCTACCTGGCGACGCTGACGAAATAGTTTCCTTGGGGCCCCGCGCGGCGCGTGGGCCCCAAGGGCCTACCGGCTGACCTGCAGACTGGTGCCGCTGCCCGGCCCGCCGCCGATCGGGCCCTGTGCGCCATTGCCGTTCGAGACCACCTTCACCCATAGCGCGTCCTTGCCCCGGTAGTACGCGGTTTCGCTGGCCTTGCGCAGCGCATCGAGGCTGCGCTGCTCCGTACCCGACGCCGCCGTGGTGAACCCCGGCAGTTCGAAGATCACCCAGGAGCCGCGGTCCAGCTCGTTCAGCGTCAGGTTCAGCGTCGGCCGTTCCGTGGCGACCCGGATCTCGGTGCCGGCGCGCACATTGCTGCTGGTGACGGTGTAGTCGCGGCCATTGCGGCTGAGGACCACCGGTGGCTGCGCGGCGGCGCCCGCGCCGCGCGGGGCCACCGTGATCGGGACCACGGCCGCGGTGCCGGAGGCCGCAGCGCCCGGCGCACCGGCCCCGCCGACTGCAGGGGCGGAACCGCTTGCGGGCCCCGCAGCTGCACCGCGCGGCGCGCCGCCGGGACCGGCTCCGCCCGCCCGCGGCGGTCCGCCCGCGCCGCCAAACGTCAGGCGCCCGATGTCGCCGCGGCACACCGCGGCGTTCCAGTCGCGATTGATCTCGCAGGCGTCCGCATCGGTGGCGATGCTGTCGAACACGCCGTCATGGATGAGGATGTAGGAATGCGGAATGCCGCCCACCGAGCCGTCCTTGTCGTGGAAAGCCGCGGTCTTCCAGGCCGCATTGCCCAGGTTCACATCGTTGCCCCAGCGCCGCTCCATCGGCGGGAAGTGCACCCGCTTGGCATTGATGAACTTCGCGCCCTCGATGGCGTTCTCGGTGCTGACGCCGGCGCTGGTGTACATCAGGTAGGACAGGGCGCCGGTCTTGCGGGTGGCGTTGTCTTCATAGTTCACGAACGTGGTGTTCACCACATCGTGGCGGTAGTCGTAGTACTCATAGCCGCGGATCGGAAAGTCCGGGATCTGCGGCTTGGGCAGGCTGCGCCCATAGGCCTTCTCCGCGTCGGTGCGCGGGTTGCCGACGTTCTCGGTTTCGCCGACGAACAGCGAGTCGATCACCTTCGAGGTGAACGGATCACGACCGGCCGAGCCAGAGGCATGGGTATATCCCATCGCGTTGTCCGCGGCCTTCAGGTTGCGGAAGACATGCATCTCGCCGCGTCCCCACACGCCGCCGTTGCGGTTCTTGTACGCGGTGAGATCCTCGAACAGCGACTCCAGCGTGCGACTGTTCGGATCCGCGGGGTCTTCCTTCGGCATGTGCGAGCTGCCGGTCACGCTGAAGCGCCCGTCGGCACCGGCATTGCGGTCGAACATGAAACCGTCGTAGTTGGAGTGGGCCACATTGCCCTTGAACTGGCCCATGCGCGTGCGCCGCGGCCACGTTGCCTTGCTGATCTCGGTGCCTTCGAACTGCCCGGTCGGGTGCTCCGGCAGCGAAAGCCAGAAGCCGTTGGCGTCCGAGCCTGCCGCCACGTTGTCCACATAGTCGTTGTTCGGGTTCGTGATCCAGAAGGTGGCGACGGTGTTGTCCGACGGGATCAGCACTTCCTTCGAAGCCTGGCCATTGGTGCGCGGACCCTCGCCATCGGCAGAGAGGTTGGTCGGCACGCAGGGCTTGGTCACATGGCACTTGGTCTGGATGCCGAGGTTGCGCACGAACTGGTTGCCGGTCTCGATGCCGTCCTCGAGGAAG
>CAZWDR010000140.1:3286-5879 GCA_964632365.1 uncultured Steroidobacteraceae bacterium | reverse complement strand
GGGCCGCCGCGTGTCTTCAGCCGGTGGCGTGCACGGTCATCAGGATGGTGACCGGATTGAGCGTGGTGTGCTGCTGGGCCTCGGCGCCCAGCGCCGACACCGCCTCGGTGGCCAGCGCCGCGTCAAAGGCAGCGCCGTCTTTCAGGTACATGTGCACGGCGCCGGCGACCAGTGGTGTGCCGCCGCCCTGCGCCAGCTCACCGCGGGCTACCTCGGCGCGCTGGATGGCCTCCGCGCCATAGGATTCCACCACCTTCGGCGCATAGGTCTTGCCGAAGTACTGCGCATCCCAGGTGCCACCCTCCTTCGCGAAGAAGTAGCTGGACACCACCATGGTGCCGCCGATCACGCTGCCGGGCGCCACGCCGGCCTGCCCTTCGATCACGTCGTACTGCACCATCGGCGCGCTCTTCGTGATCGTCGCCATGTCGGTGGCGATCTCACGCGAGGACGCCTGCGCGCGCTGGATGAATTCGCTGATGCTGCCCAGCCACACGCTGACCGCAGCCAGCAGCGGCGGCACCGGGGGGGCCGGCGGCGGCGGGGGTGGCTCTTCGCCTTCGGCCACCGGGGGCGGCGGCGGCGATGCCGGCACCGGCGGCGCCACGCGCAACTCGATGCGCTCGATCGCCGGCCCATAGGCCCTCTTCAGCAGTGCGACGTGGCGATCGCGAAACGCATCGGCGTCGAAGCTGAGCCCTTCACCCGATGGATAAAGCATGGTCAGCACCACTTTCTGTGGTGCCGGTGCCGCCGCCTGTGCCTGGGCCGCCGCGGCAAGCCGCGGCAACGCCGCCGCAAGGCTGCCGAAGGCGGCGGTCTGTCCCAGTCCGAGCAGGACCGTGCGTCGTTGGATTGGATTGGTCATCGTCGCTCCTCAGGCAATCGTATGGATGCGCATGTCGGCCAGCATCGGGAAGATCGTGGTGAATGTGCCGGCGTCCTTCTGCAGGGCAGAGAACACACTGGCGGACTTTGCGTCGAAGGCACTGCGGTCGCGGATCACCAGGTGGCTGGCCGCCAGATGCGTGGCCTTCTGTCCGCCCTGGTCCTGGCCCAGTGTGGCCTCGACGCGGCGGACGGCCTCCGGTCCATACAGCGCATGAAGCTTCGGCAGATAGTCCGTGATGAAGAAGTGGGCATCGAAGCCGGGGGCTGCCGGCGCGCCGGCGTCCGGCGCTGCCGCGCCAGCCCCGGGGGGCCGCATGCCGGGACGCATGCGCGGTGCAGCCGACGGATAGAACATCGAGTAGACCGGAGCCTCGGGCGCGATCGCGTCGCGCGCGTCGCCCAGTTCGAGCGCGACCCGGTCAACCTGCACCAGCCGGTTGCCCTTGGCGACCGCGTCGAGGTCCTTGTTGATGCGCTCGGCGTTGGCCGCCAGCATCTGGCTGAACGTGGCCACGTCGCGGATCCACAGCGTCGAGGTGGCCAGCACAGCCGATGGCATGCCCATCGCCGATGCCGCGGCGGTCCGCAGCTCGATGCGCGCGACACTGTCGCCGTAGGCCTCACGCAGCAGTGCGACATGCTTCTTCGCGTATCTGTCGGCGTCGAACTTCGCCTTGGCGCCCGCGGGAAACAGCATGGTCATGCACAGGCCGGCGGTCGGTGCGACCGACTGCTGCGCGATGGCGACCGCAGTCAGCATCTGCCCCGCGGCCGTCACGGCCAGCGCGCAGCCAGTGCCCGCCAGCACGGACCGCCTGGTCATGCTCCCTTTCATCATCCCCCCGGATCCGGCTTTTGCGTGGCGCACGAGAGCGTGGCGCCGCTTGTTGGGGGCGAGCATAAACCGGCGCCCGTCCGGGCAGCAATTTCTTGTGACCGGCTGCGCTTCGGTTAGCGCAGCAGCCGGGCGCTAGTCGCGGATGCCCGCCAGCCCCGCGATGAACGCCCACTGCTCGGCGATCTCGAGGAACTGGCGGAAGCGCCCCGACTTGCCGCCGTGCCCGGCTTCCATGTTCACCCGGAACACCAGCGGACGGGTGCCCGTGTTCATGACCCGCAGCTTCGCCACCCATTTGGCCGGCTCAAAGTACTGGACCTGGCTGTCCCACAGGCCCGTGCCCACATACAGCGCGGGATAGTCCTGTCTTGCGACATTGTCATAGGGCGAATAGCCCAGCATGTAGTCGTGGAAGGGCTTCTCGCGCGGATCGCCCCACTCGTCATATTCATTGGTCGTCAGCGGGATGCTCTCGTCGAGCATGGTCGTCACCACATCGACGAACGGCACCAGCGCGATCATGCCGCAGTAGTCATCCGGCGCCAGGTTGGCCACCGCGCCCATCAGCAGCCCGCCGGCGCTGCCGCCGCGCGCGAAGACCCGCTTGCGGTCCGCGTAGCCCATGGCGACGAGATGGCGCGTCACATCGATGAAATCGGTGAAGCTGTTGCGCTTGTTCAGCAGCTTGCCCGCTTCATACCAGGGTCGGCCCATCTCCTGGCCGCCGCGGATGTGGGCAAGCGCATAGACGAAACCGCGATCGAGCAGTGACAGCACCGGAATGGAGAAGCGCGGGTCGGTGGACAGCCCGTAGGAACCGTAGGCGTACTGCAGCAGCGGCGCCGTGCCATCGCGGCGGAAGCG
>CAZWDR010000140.1:0-3186 GCA_964632365.1 uncultured Steroidobacteraceae bacterium | reverse complement strand
AGGAACTCGCGACCGCCCTGCCAGTTGCGGATGCGCACGTTCAGCTGGCCGCCGGAGCGTTCCTCCACCGCGAGGAACTCACGGAACACGTCGAAACCCTCGATGAAGGCATCATCGCGGTGGGGCACCAGGTCGCGCCAGCGCGCGCGATCCTGCAGCTCATCTTCCATCGCCTCGACCAGGCGGAAGTTCTTCGCCTGCCAGTTCGTGAGCAGGATCCAGCGCCCGTCCAGATGTTCCGCCTGGTACTCATGGTCGCGCTCGCGCGGCAGCAGCGTGCGGAACACCAGCTGCGGGTCGTCCGCCGCGGCCACCTGGTACTCGGTCGAGACGGTGGAGGCGGACACGATCAGCAGATAGCGATCGTCCTTGGTCCTGCCGATGCCGGTGTAGAAAGCCGGATCAGGCTGACGGTACATCAGCGTGTCGTTCTGGCCGCCGGTGCCGAGCACATGCCGGCGCACCGTATCACCCAGCAGCGTCACCGGATCCTTCGCCACATACAGCAGCGTGCGGTTGTCCGCGGCCCATACCATTGCCGGCTCCGCGTTGGTGATGAGATCCGGAAGCAGTTCGCCGGTGGTCAGGTCCTTCACGCGGATCACGAACTGCCGGCGACCGACATGATCCTCGCTGTACGCCAGCAGCCGGTTGTCCGGACTCACCTCCCAGCTGCCCACCTGGTAGAAGTCATGCGTCGCGGCCAGTGCGCTGACATCGAGCATGATTTCTTCCGGCGCATCCATGCTGCCGGGACGGCGCGCATGGATCGGATAGTTCGCGCCGGTCTCGAAGCGGGTGTAGTACCAGTAGCCGTTCTTGCGCCAGGGCACGCTGGCGTCATCCTGCTGGATGCGGCCGATGATCTCCTGGTAGATGCGCTCCTGCAGCGGCTTCAGCGGCGCCATCACCGCATCGGTCCAGGCGTTCTCAGCGGCCAGGTGCGCGAGGATCGCCGGATCCTCGCGCGTGTCATCGCGCAGCCAGTAGTAGGGATCCTCGCGCGCGCCATGCGGCGACGTGACCACGTGCGGCCGGACGGCCGCCAGCGGTGGCGCGGCGGGAGCGGTCATCTGGCCAGGCGCGCCTTCAGGCGCGGATAGACCCGGTATGCATTGCCCTCGAAGATGCGCTGCTTGTCGTCCGCCGACAGCGACGAGGCGTCGATGTAGCGCTTCGTGTCGTCATAGTTGAAGCCAGTGGTCGGATCGATGCCGCGCACCGCGCCCACCATCTCGGAGCCGAACAGGATGTTCTCCACCGGGATCACCTTCAGCAGCAGGTCGATGCCCGGCTGGTGATACACGCAGGTGTCGAAGAACACGTTCTTCATCAGGTGGGTGTCGAGCAGCGGGCGCTTCATGTCCTGCGCGAGGCCGCGGTAGCGTCCCCAGTGATAGGGCACCGCGCCGCCGCCGTGCGGAATGATCAGCCGCAGCGTGGGGAAATCCTTGAACAGGTCACCCTGGATCAACTGCATGAACGCGGTGGTGTCGGCGTTGATGTAGTGCGCGCCGGTGGTGTGGAAGGCCGGGTTGCAGGATCCGCTGACGTGCACCATCGCCGGCATGTCGAGCTCGACCAGCTTCTCGTAGATCGGATACCAGTAGCGGTCGGTCAGTGGCGGTGCGGTCCAGTGGCCACCGGAAGGATCCGGCGTCAGGTTCGCGCCGATGAAGCCCATCTGCGCGCAGCGCTCCAGTTCCTTCACGCTGGCGGCCAGCGGCGCGCCAGGTGACTGCGGCAGCATGCACACGCCGACGAAGTTCTGCGGATAAAGGTCGACCACGCGCGCGATGAGGTCGTTGCTGACCTGCGACCACTCGATGCTGGTGTCCTCGTTGCCGATGTGATGCCCCATCGTCGAGGCACGCGGCGAGAAGATGGTGAGGTCGGAGCCGCGCTCGCGCTGCAGCTTCAGCTGCGCCTTCTCGAGGCTGTCGCGGATCGCATCGTCACTGACCTTCAGCGACGCGCGCGAGGGCGTCTGCACCGGGTCTTTCAGCGCGGCCTGCTGGGCCTCGCGGAAGTCGACGAAGGGTTGCGGAGCGGTGGTGTAATGGCCGTGACAGTCGATGATCATCGCGATGCCCGTGTTCGACGAAGGGAGCCGCGGATCATACCCCACGCCCCGCAGGCCGTGGCGCACCTGCCCCTGGCCGGCACGATGCGGTATGGTGCCGCGCCTATGAACACCCTCTCCTCCCCCGCCGCCTCGCGGCGTCCGGTCGGACAAGGTCCGGCCACGGTGGCTCCCATCGGCTTCGGCTGCATGGGCCTTGTGGGCTGGTATGGCCAGCGCAACGACGAGGAGGCGCGCGCCACGTTGCTGGCTGCCGTCGAGGCCGGCATCGACCACTTCGACACCGCGGCGAGCTATCAGGTGGGCGAGAACGAGAAGTTCGTCGGCGCGGTGCTTGCGCCATTCCGCCGGAGCGTGTTCATCGCCACCAAGTGCGGCCTGTCGCGCAGCCCCGAAGGCGGCGCGATGGTGGACAACCGGCCCGAGACCATCCGTGCCTCCTGCGAGGCGAGCCTCACGCGCCTGGGCACCGACTACATCGACCTTTTCTACCTGCATCGCATCGACCGCAACGTGCCGATCGAGGAATCCGCGGGCGCGCTGGCGGAACTGGTGCAGGCCGGCAAGATCCGCTACGCGGGATTGTCCGAATGCAGCGAGACGACGCTGCGGCGCGCCTGCAAGGTGCTGCCGGTCGCCGCGGTGCAGAGCGAGTATTCGATCTGGTCACGCGATCCGGAACAGGGCGTGCTGGCCGCCTGCGAGGAACTCGCAGTGACCTTCGTGTCGTACAGCCCGCTGGGCCGCGGCTTCCTGGCCGGCAACTTCGGCCGCTCGACGGACCTGCCAGACGGCGACCATCGCCGCAGCCATCCGCGCTTCCAGGAAGAGGCCGCGGCGGCCAATGCACGCCTGGTGCAGGCCATCGGCGAGATCGGCGCCGGCGTCGGCGCAAGTCCGGCGCAAGTTGCCATCGCGTGGGTGCTGTCGCGCTCGCCGCGCGTGGTCACCATTCCCGGCATGAAGACCCGCACCCACCTGCAGGACAACCTCGGCGCCGCATCCGTGCGCCTGACCGACGCACAACTGCAGCGCCTGGATGAACTGGCGACGCAGGTCACCGGCGAGCGTCACCCGCCGGCGATGATGAAGATCCTCGACCG
>CAZWDR010000139.1:2547-6028 GCA_964632365.1 uncultured Steroidobacteraceae bacterium | reverse complement strand
CGCGGCGTCGATCGACTGGATCTGGTCGGCGTGCTCAAATCGAGGGACTGATGGCCCAGGACACCTACAACCGCCGTCGCCGCCGCGTGCGCCTGTTCTGGATCGCCGCAACGGCGGTCGCGGCCGTGCTGATCGGCATCGGCCTGATGCCCCGCGCCGTCGAGGTGGACGTGGCCCGCATCGACCGCGGCACCTTGCACCTGGACCTCGTCGATGAAGGCCGCACGCGCATGCACGATGTGTTCACCGTGTCCGCGCCGGTGTCGGGCCGGGTGCTGCGGGTGGAGGTGGAACCGGGAGACACGGTCAGGCGCGGCGAAGTGATCGCCCGCATGACGCAGGCCTCGGCGGGTTTCCTCGATCCGCGCAGCGACCTTGCCGCGCGCGCTGCAGTCGAGGCCGCGCAGGCGGCGGTGCGCGCGGCGGCCAGCGAGCATGCTCTCGCACAGCGCGAGCACGAACGCGTGCAGGCGCTGGCCGGGCGCGGCGTTCTGGCGCAGTCTGCGGCGGACAACAGCCGGGCACGCCTCGACACCGCGCGCGCGGCAGAAGATGCCGCTAACGCCGAGCTCGCCCGTGCGCGCAGCGCGCTGCAGCCCGCGGACCGGCGCGGTGGCAGCGCGGTCGACATCCCGGCGCCGGCCGACGGCCATGTGCTGTCCGTGCCGCAGAAGAGCGAAACCGTCGTGGCGGCCGGCAGTCCGCTGGTCCTCATCGGTGATCCCTCGCACATCGAGGTGGTGGCCGAATTCCTGTCGCAGGATGCCGTGCGCATGCAGCCCGGCGCACCGGCCACCATCGAGAACTGGGGCGGCGTGCCGCTGGCGGCCACGGTCGAGCGCATCGAACCGGTGGCGCGCATGAAGGTCTCGGCCCTGGGCGTCGAGGAGCAGCGCACGAACGTGATCCTGCAGTTCGACGCGCCGGGTGATGCGGCGCGACTGGGCCACGACTATCGGGTCGATGCGCGCGTCACCATCGATTCGGTGGAAGATGCAGTGCGCGCGCCGCTCGGCGCGCTGTTCCGCCACGGCGAGGGCTGGGCGGCCTACCGCGTGGTCGACGGACGCGCCACGCTGACGGCCGTCACGGTGGGCATCGCCGATGCGGACTTCCGCGAGATCCGCGACGGACTCGATGCCGGCGACACGGTCGTCCTGTTTCCCGGTGACACCATCAAGGATGGGCTGCGCGTCCGGCCGCGCGCGCCATAGAGGCGGGCATCGCATCGCCGGCGCAGAGCGCAGTTGCCCTACACCGCTTTGCGCCGCGCACCTACTGCCCGGCCAGCCACTGCACTCCACGCTCGCTGTCGAACAAGAATTGCGGGAGACGCGACATGGCTACGGTCACCATCCTCGAGGAAGAGACCATCGGCAGGATCCGGCCCGCCGGCGCAGGACCGGCCCCCGGGGCAGTGTCCTGGCCGGCGATCTTTGCAGGCGCCACCGCTTCCGCCGCGCTGTCGCTGGTGCTGCTGGTGCTGGGCATCGGTCTCGGCTTCTCGGTGATGTCGCCGTGGTCGGGTCCCTCCTCCACTGCGATGACCGCATCGACCATCATCTGGATCAGCGTCACTGCATTTGCCTCGTCCGGTCTCGGCGGCTATATCGCCGGACGCCTGCGCAGCCGCTGGCCCGAGACTCCACGCGACGAGGTGCATTTCCGCGATACCGCGCATGGCTTCCTGTCCTGGGCGGTGGCCACGCTGATCACGGCCGCGGCGCTGACCTCCGTGATCGGCGGCATGCTGGGCACCGACGACATCGCGGCCGCCACATCCGGTGCCGCAGGCACACTGGGCGGCAATGAACAGGCCCTCAGCGAGGAAGCGCGCCGCGATGCCGCCAAGGCCTCGCTGTGGATCTTCGTGTCGCTGCTGATCGGCGCCTTCGCTGCCAGCTGGCTCGCCACCTATGGCGGCCGTCAACGCGACCTGCCGTAAGGACAAGGAGACAATCATGCGATCCATCCTGCTGTGGCTGCTGGGCGTGCCGATCCCCATCATCATCCTGATCGCGCTGATCTTCTGATCCACCTGCACGTGGTCCCGCCCGCCCGATGATCGTGATCGCTACGGCGGGCTGGTCGCTGCCCCGCGCCTGCCAGCCCCGATTCGATGCCGAAGGCACGCACCTGCAGCGCTATGCGCGGGTGCTGCGCGGCGCGGAGATCAACACTTCCTTCTACCGCGAACACGCACCCGCGACATACGCGAACTGGGCCCGCCAGACACCGCGCGGCTTCCGCTTCTCGGTCAAGCTGCCGCGCGAGATCACGCATGACCTGCGTCTGCGCGCGGCGCGCAAGCCGCTGCTGGCGTTCCTCGCCAGCCTCGCGGGCCTGGGATCGCGGCTGGGTCCGCTGGTGGTGCAGCTGCCGCCATCGCTGGCCTACGAGCGGCGCAGTGCGCGCACGTTTTTCACGCTGCTGCGCGCGCACCACGACGGCCCGGCGGCCTGCGAGCCGCGGCATCCCTCGTGGTTCGACGACCATGCGGATGCGCTGCTGAAAGCCCACGGCATCGCCCGCGTGGCGGCGGATCCTTCAGTGGTGGAGGCCGCAGCGGTGCCCGGCGGCGACCCGGCACTGGTGTACTACCGCCTGCATGGCTCGCCGCGCATGTACTGGTCCGACTATGACGCGGAGCGGCTGCAGCGCTGGGCCGATGCGCTGCGCGCGCTGCCACGCCGCACCGAGGCCTGGTGCGTGTTCGACAACACCGCATCGAGCGCGGCGATGAAGAATGCGCTGGAGCTGCGCGATCTGCTGGCGGCACCCGCGGCGCTCAGCTCCCCACGCCCAGCAGCACCAGCCCGCCCAGCACGAAGAAAATCCCCGCCGCCACCGCGTGCACCAGACGCATCGGCAGCTTCCGCGCCGCCACCTCGCCGAGCAACACGGCCGGCACGTTGCTGATCATCATGCCCAGCGTGGTGCCTGCGACCACGGCGACCAGCGAGGTGTATTTCGCGGCCAGCGCCACGGTGGCGATCTGCGTCTTGTCGCCCATCTCGAGCAGGAAGAACGCGATCAGCGTCGTGCCGAACACGCCCAGGCGTGGCACGGCGGGGGAATCGTCGTCGTCGTAGCGGTCCGGAACCAGCGTCCAGATGCCCATCGCGATGAACGAGGCACCGAGGATCCAGCGCATCATCGATGGGCCGAGAAGATCCGCGATCCAGGCACCCACCGCGCCGGCGAGCGCATGGTTCAGCAGCGTGGCCACGAGGATGCCCAGGATGATGGGCACCGGCTTGCGGAAGCGCGCAGCCAGCACCAGCGCCAGCAGCTGTGTCTTGTCGCCCACCTCGGCGAGCGCGACGATGCCGGTGGAGATCAGGAAGGCTTCCATCAGTTGGATCCGCGGCGCGTTGGGGGCGGCAAGGTTACAGGGCTAGCCCGCCTCCCGCTTCAGTCCATGAACCCCGGCCGCGTGTCTGCAAGCAGGTCTGCCACGACGCGACGTTCCGCGGCCGGG
>CAZWDR010000139.1:0-2447 GCA_964632365.1 uncultured Steroidobacteraceae bacterium | reverse complement strand
TCGTCCACGTCGATGCCGATCGCTGCGGTCGCGCCGGGCACTTCCACAGGGAAGGACAGCGCGAGCACACGCGGCACCCCGCCGCCCATCAGCGAGTAGTTGTCGTGACAGGTCAGGCACGCGCCGCCAAAGCCGCGCAGGCCCCCTTCGTCTGGCTGGTTGTGCAGCGTGTAGAAGACCGGCCCGCGCACGGCGTCAAACGCCATCAGCTCGATGTGCGCACTGCCCGGGATGAAGCCGACGTAGGTGTCGTCGTTGAAATAGACCGCCCGCGGAGTCTGCGGCGAGATCAGCTCCGGCTGCAGGCTGGTGCGCGAGAACACCCGCACCTGCGTATCCGCGTCGATCTTCAGCGCCGCAAGCAGATCGCGCAGGTATCCACCGGCGGGATGCCACGCAAGCGTCGCGCCGCCCGCCGCCAGCTGCTGATGCAGGCGCGCGATGCGGTTCTGCGTGGCGGTGGCGGAGTAGTCGATGCCCGGATAGTCATGGTCGTAGCGCGGCACTTCCACTTCGCGGGTGAAGTCGGCCTCGGCACTGCCCGGCGTCCCGGCACCACGCTGCTGTGCGCCGGAACGCGCGAACACGAGACGCAGGAGGCCGCCGACGAGCAGTTCGCGTCGTCGTACTGTCCGGGGGACTGGAGCGTCTTTCATGTTCAGGGAGCACTTCATGTTGAACTTTGCGTGCGCGAAGCATGCGCATGGCGCATCTGGTGTGGCAGTCCTGTAGGCGCATGCTGATTTCCGCATTGCGGTCACCGGCGTTACAGTGCAGCAGGCCCACAGGAGGATGACATGGCCAAGGCAAGAAAAAAGGCGAAGGCGAAGGCAAAGGGGAAGTCGGGCGCAGGCTCGCGCGCGAAGCGCACCGGCAGCTCGGGCAGCACCGGCAGCCGGCGCGGCAAGTCGGCAAAGCGTGCCAAGGGCAAGCGCGCGAAGAGCAGCCGGGCCAGCACCGGCAAGTCAGGCACCCGGCGCGCGAAGAGCACGCGCGGCAAGACATCCCGGGCGAAGAAGGGCACACGACGCAAGACGGCCGCGAAGCGTGAGCTGATCGCTCCGCGCGGCAACAAGCGCTACGTGCGTCGGGACAGTGAAGGCCAGTTCAGCGAGAGCGACGACCAGAGCCGCTCGCTGTCCGCCGATCGCCGCGCGAATGCCAAGAAGAAAGCCAAGCGCGGCCAGGGCGATCGCGGCGACCGGTAGCCGCGACGGCCGCCGCCAGTCAGGCCGCCATCCACGCTGCATGCGGGCGGGCGGCCTCTCTGGCAGGCCAGCTTGTCACCCGGACGCCGTCAGCCCTGCTCCCAGCGCGCGAAGTCCGGCTCGTTGCCGAGGCTGATCTCCACCAGGCAAAAGCGCACGCGGCGATCGAGCTCCTCCACCTGTTCGTCATCCAGGTTCTGGATGCGATAGTCATCCTCCGGGTCCACGTGGCGTCGCGTCATCAGCAGCACGCGCTCGGTGATGCGCGCGACCACGCCCAGCGTTTCGAAATGCGGCCCTCCGGAAGCGGCATCCACCATTGCGGCTTCCACCTCGGCATAGCCATCGGCGTCGAACAGGCCCTCCTCCATCAAACGACCCAACGTGGATTCATCATCCCAGCCATCGCTGGCGGGGTCGTTGCGGGCGAGCAGCGGGTAGTCGTCGTCGAAGGAATCGTGCACGGCAGTCTCCGTCGGGCATGGGTTGCGGCATGGGAGTATGGGCCATGCGCGGCGCCGGACTGTCGGCACATGGAAGATCGAGCCGAAGCCCCCATGGCGCCCTTCGGCGGTGTCTGACCCTTGCAGTCGGCCTTGTCATCCGGCATGCCTACCTCTTGTGGAACAAAGCCGGCCCAAGTCGCGAGGAACGATGCAGGGTCCGGCCGTGCGTGAGCATCCACCTGCGCGTCGATGCGCACGAAGAGCTCGAAGCCTATATCTGCCCCATCACGTATACGCCCCCGGAGACTCCGGGGAAGGCGATAGAAGTTCCGCCGGCAACGAAGGCACGTCCCGGTTTGCATGACGAGCGGTCATGGAACATCACGACAGAGGTCAACCGTTTCGTCTGGCCAGGGCCGGACATACGGCCTATCACGGAGGACAAGTATTCCTACGGTCTGCTGCCTGCTGCCTACGGCGATGACCCGCGACTTGATCGCACAAGTCCGCGCCAACGCTGAAGACAAGTCACTGCTTATCACTATGCGGTCGACATGAGCTTCTTTCACGACAACGCATGCACCATTTCAGGTCCGGAACCTCATAGGCCGACGTGTTACTCGGTGCGCAGTACCCGCGCTGACCCACGCCGCTGTGCCCGCGCAAGGAAGCGCTCGCGAACCACATCAAACAGACGCGGCGGCAGCACACCATAAGCAATCGAGCCATCTCCGCCAGGCACAGGCCTGAGGTCAGGACCTGGCCATACGAACTCGTTCACTTCCGTGATCAC
>CAZWDR010000138.1:0-6086 GCA_964632365.1 uncultured Steroidobacteraceae bacterium | reverse complement strand
ATGTGCTTGATCACCGAGGCGCGATAGGCCTTCAGCGAGCAGCCGTTGTCCTTGATCGGCACGCCGGTGACCTTGCCGATCAGCTTGTTGGCGATGCGCGAGGGAATCTTGCGCGAGATCATCTTGTCCTGGCGGTTGAAGCGCCAGCCGACGACGATGTCATAGCCCTCGTCCATCTTCTGCAGGAACTGCGCGATGTCCGCAGGATCGTTCTGCAGGTCGCCATCCATCGTGATGAGGATCTCGCCGCGCGCTTCCTGGATGCCCGCGGCCATGGCCGGGGTCTGGCCATAGTTGCGGCGGAAATTGACGATGCGCACGCGCGGGTCGCGCTCGGCGATGGCGATGGCCAGCGGCAGGGTCTTGTCCTTGCTGCCGTCATTCACCATCACCATCTCGAAGGGCACACCCAGGGGCTCGAGCGCCGCGACCATGGCCTGGTGCATGCGCTCGATGTTGTCCTCTTCGTTGTAGAAGGGAACGATGACGGATAGGGTGGGCTTCTCGTTGCGGTCCCGAGGCATGCCAGAGGCGTCGATCATGGCCGGACATAGTGCCACCGCGGCGTGCCGATGTCCGCAGATTGTCCGCGCGGGAATGCGACTTATTCAGCGGAAAACCGTGCGCCCGGCCCAGAACAGATCCCGGAAAGCCTGCGCGATCCGGCATGTTCGGAGGGCCGGGGCGCCTTCGTGTACCATGCGCGGTCACCGGTACCCATCTCCATGCCCACGCTGATCGACGCACATGTCCACGTACATGCCGCAGGGGATGCGGCTGCGCTGCTCGACGCAGCGCTGGCCAATTTCACGCAAGCGGCCGCCCGGCTGTCCCTGGGTGACTGGCGCGGGGCGCTGCTGCTGAGCGAGATGAAACAGACCGCCTGGTTCGAGTCCGTGGTGGCGGCGGGCGCGGTGTCGGTCGGCAAATGGCAGGTGACCGCGGATCCGGAGGATGCACTGCTGCTGCGGGCACGCGGACACGGTCAGGAGCTGCTCGTCATCGCCGGCCGCCAGGTCGTGACGGCCGAAGGGGTGGAAGTGCTCACGCTGGCGACGCGTGAGCGTCTCCCCGATGGCCAGAGCCTCGACCAGACGCTCCGTGCTGCCTCGATGGCCGGCGCGCTGGCTGTGCTCCCCTGGGCGGCCGGCAAATGGTTGGGCGCGCGTGGGCGCTTGGTCAACGACGCCCTGCGTCGACAGCAGCCTGCGGTGTCTGCCGGCGACAGCGGCGGACGTCCTGCATGGTGGCCCGTGCCGCAACTGGCACTGGCGACGGGTCGCCCGGTGATCAGTGGCACCGACCCGCTGCCGATTCGCGGGGACCTTCAGCGTGTGGGCAGCTTCGGCAGCTGGATCGCGGCGACGCCGCCGGCATCCCGCCCGGGCGCCTGGCTGCGCGATCGGCTGGCCGCGGCGCAGCCCGGCGAGGTCCAGCCCTTCGGGGCGCCGCTGCCCTCCATGGCGTTCGTGCGCAGCCAGGTGGCGCTGCGCGTGGCCCGCCAGCCCATCGACGGAGCAATGCCCGTCCGGCGGCCCGGCGAACCGGAGACGCCCGACATCGAAACTTCGTCCGCGGGCTACGCGCGCCGGTTCTCCGGTCGGGCCGGCCGTTATCTGCTCGATGTGCAGTCGCGCTCGATCGAGAAGGTGCTGCGCGGCCTGCCACCAGGCCGCGCGCTGGATGTGGGTGGCGGGCATGGCCAGCTGGTCGACCAGCTGCGCCGCCTGGGCTGGGAGGTCACCGTGCACGGCACCGATCCGGTGTGCGAGCAGAACCTGCGCGAACTGCATGGCAAGCGCGAATGTGGCTTCGCGCTGGGCCCGGTGGAGCGCCTGCCCGCCGCGGACCGCAGCTACGACCTGGTGATCGCGGTGCGCCTGATCTCGCATGTGGATGAATGGCCGCGCGTGGTGGCCGAGATGTGTCGCGTCGCGTCGCGCGCGGTCGTGATCGACTACCCGAGCACCCGCGGCCTCAACGCGCTGACCCCGTTGCTGTTCGGCGTGAAGAAATACCTCGAGGGCAACACGCGCACCTACACCAGCTTCTCGCGCCAGCAACTGCTCGCGCAGTTCTCGCGCCACGGCTTCGACGATCCGCGCCTGGAGAGACAGTTCTTCATGCCGATGGTCGTGCATCGCGTCGGCAAGGCGGTGGCGCCGCTGCGGTGGATGGAAGCGGCATGCCGCGCGCTGGGTCTCACCGGGCTCGCCGGCTCGCCGGTCATCCTGCGCGTCGATCGCAAATGAAGATCCTGCTCGTCGCTCCGCAGCCGTTCTACCGCGAGCGCGGCACGCCGATCGCGGTGCGCGTGCTGGTGGAGCAGCTGTGCGCGTTCGGGCATGAGGTGGACCTGCTCGTCTATCACGACGGCGAGGACATCGCGATGCCGGGCCTGCGGCTGTTCCGCGCGCGCCGTCCACCCTTCGTCGGTCACGTGCCGATCGGCATCTCGCCGCAGAAGCTCCTCTGCGACGCATGGATGGTGGCGTCGATGGTGCGGCTGCTGCGGCGGAACCGCTATGACGTGCTCCATGCGGTGGAAGAGATGATCTTCCCCGCCGCGATGCTGCACCGGCTGTTCGGCGTGCGCCTCGTGTATGACATGGATTCATCACTGTCGGACCAGCTCACCGAGAAGTGGCGGCTGCTGCGGCCGCTGCGCCGGCTGTTCGAATTCGTCGAGCGGCGATTCATCTGGCGCGCCTCGCTGGTGCTGGCCGTCTGCGAGGACCTCGCCGCCAAGGTGCGGCCGTGGATCGGCGAGCAGCGCGTGGTCGTGCTGCCTGACGTGCCGATGGGTGACGGGAACCAGCCGGGCGTGGTGGATTCGATCCGCCGCGCCGGCGACCACGCTGTGGTGGCGCTGTATGTGGGCAACCTCGAACGCTACCAGGGCATCGATCTGCTGCTCGAGTCCATCGCGTTGCTGGGCGCGGAGGCGCCGCTGCGCATGATCGTCATCGGCGGCACGCCAGCGCATGTGCGCCATTACGAGCAGAAGGCGCGCGCGCTGGGCATTCCTGCCGGTCAGCTCGAGTTGCTCGGCGCGCGGCCGTTGTCCCAGCTTGGCGCCTATCTTGCGCAGGCGGACATCCTCGTCTCGCCGCGGACGCTGGGGCAGAACACGCCGATGAAGGTGTATTCGTACATGCAGTCGGGCAAGGTGATCCTCGCCACCGACATCCGCTCGCACACGCAGGCGCTCGACGCCGGGTGCGCGATGTTGGTGGCCGCAGAGCCGGCCGCGATGGCGCAGGGCTTTGCCCGCCTGCTGCACGATCCGGCGCTGCGCCTGCGTCTGGGCCAGGCGGCGCAGCAGCGGGCCGAAAGCGAATATTCACTGCCGGCTTACCGCCGCAAGCTGCGCCTGGCTTACGCGGGGCTGCAAGGCGACTGACGTGCGGCGTGACGCGGTTGGCATGGCGGGTCAGCTGTTCGACGTGGCGATCATCGGCGGGGGCATGCATGGGGCGTGGATCGCGCTGCGTGCGGCGCGCGCCGGTCTCAGCGTGGCGCTGCTCGAGCGCGACGACTTCGCCGCCGGCACCTCCGCGAACAGCCTGAAGATCCTGCACGGGGGCCTGCGTTACCTGCAGAAGCTGGACTTCCCGCGCATGCGCCGCTCGATCTGCGCGCGCCGGGCCTACGCGCGCTGGTCCCCGCACCTGTTCGAAGCGCTGCCCTGCGTGATGCCACTGAATGCCACCGGCATGCGCAGTCCCTGGTTCGTGGGACCGGCGCTGCTGTTCAACGACCTCATCGGCCTCGACCGCAACGCCGGCGTCAGTGATGCCGCGCGCCTGCCCACGGGCGGGCTGCTGTCGGGCGCGCAACTGAAGGACGAGATCAAGGGCCTTGCCACGCGGCCCGCGTTCGCCGGCGCGCTGTGGTGGGATGCCATCGCGCGCGATCCGGAGCGGCTGGTGCTGGAGACGCTGCTCGAGGCCGCCGATGCGGGCGCCCAAGTGCTCAACCATGCGCAGGTCGAGCGCATCCTGCATGCCGATGGGCGCGTGCACGGCGTCGCCCTGGCCGACCGGCTCACCGGGCGCACCCATGAGTTGCATGCACGCAATGTCGTGAATGCGGCCGGTCCCTGGGCCGCCGCGCTCGCGCGCGCCAGCGGCTTGTCTGATGCGCACCTGCCGCACGCGTGGACGGGCGCCATGAACGTCGTGCTGCGGCGGTCGCTGGGACATCGCGCGGCGATCGCGTTGTCGACGTCGCAGAGAAGCACGGGCGGCGATCCGGTGGCCTCGCGCAACCGCGACCGCGGCCTGCGCGAGCTGTTCTTCGTGCCCTGGCGCGGGCACACGATGATCGGCACCGACTATCTGCCGGTCGGCGACGTGGCAGAGGGGCTGCGCGGTCCGACGCCGGCGGCGGTGCACCGATTCCTCGAGCAGGCGGCAGCGCTGGCGCCTGCGGCCCGCATCGAACCGGCGGACCTGGCCCTGGTGCACTGGGGACTGCTGCCGCTGCAGCGCGCCGGCGATGCGCTGCCGGGCAAGACGCCGGTGATCCTCGATGATGCCGCGCAGACCGGCGCGGAGGGCGCACTGGCGGTGATCGGCGAGAAGCTCACCAGCGCGCCGCAGCTTTCGGCGCGGGTGGTGGCCCGCCTGCAGCGGCGGCTGGGCGGCGGACAAAGCACAACCCGCCGCGCCGGCCGGCGGGCGCGGGCGCGACGCGTGCAGGATGTGGCCGGCAGCTCGGCGGCGGCAGCGGCGGGGGCGTCAGTGAGTTCCCAGCCCGCCGAACAGCTCGTCTCCCGCAATGATCTTCCCGACGACCGGGTGCGCGTCCGGCTCGAACGCTACGGTCCGCGCTGGACCGAGCTTGTCGAACTCGGCACGCAGCACAGCGGCGATTTCCTGCCGGTCGCTGCGGATTCGCCGGTGCTGTGCGTGGAGCTGCGCCATGCCATCGAGCGCGAGATGGCCTGCACGCTGCCGGACCTGCTGCGCCGGGTCGGCGCGGGCCAGACGGGTCATCCGGGCGCCGGATTCGTCGGTGCGTGCGCCGCTTGGGCCCAGCGTCACTGCGGCTGGGACGCGCAGAGGTTGCACACGCAGGTGCAGGAGCTGGACGCGTGGTTCCGGTCGCGCGCGCCGACCCTCCAGCCGATGTGATGCGCGCAGCGCGGGCGCCGACTACAGCATGCCCTGCGACTGGTACCACGCGGCGGTGCGCCGGATGCCCTCGGCCGCGCTGACCTGCGGCGCATAACCCAGCAGCCGGCGCGCGCGGGAGATGTCGAACTCGCGGTGATGCGTGAAGAACGAGACGCGCCGGCGATGCAGCGGCGGGTCGATGCGCAGCGGCACGCACAGCCATTCGCACAGCGCGCCGGCCGCATACACCGGCCAGACCGGCACACGCCAGCGCGGCGGTGACACCCCAAGCGTCCGCGCCACCATCGCGCAGATCTCGTTCAGCGTCGGCGCGTCCGGGCCGGCCAGGATGAACACCTGCCCCAGGGCCTCCTCGCGCGAGCCGCACAGCGCGATGCCCTGGCACAGGTCGTCCACATGCACCATGTGCAGGCGCGTCTGCCCGGAACCGATCATCACGAAACGCTTGCGGTAGATCGAGCGGAACAGCTTCAGGAAACGCGTGTCGCCCTCGCCATAGATCGCCGCGGGGCGGAACATCGTGATGCGCTGGCCTTTCGCCACGCGCTCGCGCACCAGCGCCTCGGCCGCGACCTTCGATTCCTGGTACACATCGCCCGGCTTGAAGCGGTAGTCCTCGTTCGCGGGCGGATGCTCGATGTGTCCGTGCACGCCGCCGGTGGAACAGTGGATGACGCGCTCGCAGCCCGCGGCCTGCGCGGCATCGAGCACGTTGCGTGTGCCGCCGACGTTCACGTCGTAGTAGTACTGGTCGGGGTGGCCCGCGGTGCGGAATGCGGCGGCGATATGGTAAACCTGATCGCAGCCTTCGACGGCGCGCAGCACGTCGGCGGAATCGGTGAGCTGGCCGGTGACCACATCGATGCCGGCGCTGCGCAATGCCTCGGTGCGCGCACCCGGGCGCACCATGGCACGCACACGATGACCATCGGCGACCAGGCGGCG
>CAZWDR010000137.1:0-6124 GCA_964632365.1 uncultured Steroidobacteraceae bacterium | reverse complement strand
CGCACCCCCCGCGCCGATGGCTACTGGATGCCAGGGGAATTCGAGCGCCATGCCGGCACCTGGATGCTGTGGCCGGAGCGCCCCGACAACTGGCGCGAGGGCGCGCGCCCCGGCCAGCAGGCCTATGCCGCCGTGGCCGCCGCCATCGCCCGCTTCGAGCCGGTCACGGTCGGCGCTTCACCGGCGCAGTGGGAATATGCGCGCGCCGCGCTGCATCCCGCGGTGCGCGTGGTCGAGCTCACCAACAACGATGCGTGGATGCGCGACACCGGCCCCACCTTCGTGGTCAATGCGGCGGGGCGGCGGCGCGCGGTGGACTGGACCTTCAACGCCTATGGCGGCTGCGGCGCGGGCCTGTATTTTCCCTGGGACCAGGACGACCTGATCGCCCGCAAGGTGGCCGAGGTCGAAGGCGTCGACCGCTATCGCGCGCCGCTGGTCGCCGAGGGCGGCGGCATCCACACCGATGGCCAGGGCACGCTGCTCGTCACCGAGCAGACACTGCTCGATGCGAACCGCAACCCCGGTCTCTCCAGGGCGCAGGTCGAGCAGCACCTGCTCGACTACACCGGCACCCGCAAGGTGATCTGGCTGGGGCAGGGTGTGGTGCATGACGAGACCGTCGGCCACATCGACAACCTCGCCTGTTTCGCCCGCCCCGGCGAGGTGTGCCTGACCTGGACGGACGACCGGCAGGACCCGCAGTGGGAGGTGTCGAACGATGCACTGGAGCGCCTGGGCGCGGCGCGCGACGCGCGCGGCCGGCGCATCACCGTGCACAAGCTGCCGATGCCCGGTCCGCTGACTGTCACCGCGGCCGAGGCCGAGGGCGTGCTCGACCGGGGCGCGCACAAGCCGCGCGCCGCCGGCGACCGGCTGGCCGCGTCCTACGCGAACTTCTATTTCTGCAACGGCGCGGTGATCCTGCCGCTGCTCGATGCGCGCACCGACGCGAAGGTGGCCGCACGGCTGAAGCGCATCTTCCCGCGGCGGCAGATCGTCGGTGTGCCGGGGCGGGAGATCCTGCTGGGCGGTGGCAACATCCACTGCATCACCCAGCAGGTGCCAGCGGTCAGAGCGCGTCGATCGCCGCGTTGAACAGCGGGCTGGGACGCATCAGCGCGGCGCATTTCGCCGCGTCGGGGTGGTAGTAGCCGCCGATGTCCACCGGCCGGCCCTGCACTTCGGCCAGCTGCTTCACGATCGCCGCCTCGTCGCGCGTCAGTGCCTCGGCCAGCGGCCGGAACACGCCCGCGAGTTCCGCGTCGGCCGTCTGGCGCGCCAGCGCCTGCGCCCAGTAAAGCGCCAGATAGAAGTGGCTGCCGCGCGTATCCAGCTCGCCGGCCTTGCGCTGCGGCGAGCGGTCGTGCTCGAGCACCAGGCCATTGGCCTCGTCCAGCGCCTCGGCCAGCACCTTCGCGCGCGCGTTGCCACTCTTCGCCGCCAGATCCTCGATCGACACCTGCAGCGCGAGGAACTCGCCGAGTGAATCCCACCGCAGGTGGTTCTCCTCGAGGAACTGCTGCACGTGCTTGGGCGCAGAGCCGCCGGCGCCGGTCTCGTACAGGCCGCCGCCCTCGAGCAGTGGCACGATCGACAGCATCTTCGCGCTGGTGCCGAGTTCCAGGATCGGGAACAGGTCGGTGAGATAGTCGCGCAGCACGTTGCCGGTCACGGAGATCGTGTCTTCACCGGCGCGCACGCGCTGCAGGGTGGAGCGGGTCGCCTGCAACGGCGATTCGATGCGCAGGTCGAGCCCCTGCGTGTCGAGTTCAGCCAGGCACTGGCGCACGCGCGCGATCAGCGCGCGGTCATAGGCCCGCTGCTCGTCGAGCCAGAAGATCGCCGGCTGGCCGGTGGCACGCGCGCGGCCCACCGCCAGCTTCACCCAGTCACGGATCGCCACGTCCTTCGTCTGGAACATGCGCCAGATGTCGCCGGCTTCGACCCGGTGCTCGGCGAGCACAGCCCCATCGGCGCCGATGACCCGCACGGTGCCAGCCGCGGCGATCTCGAAGGTCTTGTCGTGCGAGCCGTATTCCTCGGCGGCCTGGGCCATCAGGCCGATGTTGCTGACATTGCCCATCGTGGGCACGTCGTAGGCGCCATGAGCGCGGCAGTCATCAATCACGGCCTGGTACACGCCGGCATAGCTGCGGTCGGGAATCATCGCGATCATGTCGTGCAGCTTGCCGTCGGGACCCCACATGCGCCCGCCCGCGCGGATCGCCGCCGGCATCGACGCATCGATGATCACGTCGCTGGGCACATGCAGGTTCGTGATGCCCTTGTCCGAATCGACCATGGCCAGCGGCGCGCGCGCCGCCATCGCCGCCTGGATGTCGGCGGTCACGGTGCCGCGGGTGGGCTCCGGCAGTGTCGCGACGCGCGCCAGCAGCGCCTCGAGGCCATTGTTCGGGCTCACGCCCGCCGCGGCGAGTGCCTCGCCATGCTTCGCGAACACCTCCTGCAGGTACACGCTGACGCCATGCCCGAACAGGATCGGGTCGGACACCTTCATCATCGTGGCCTTCAGGTGCAGCGAGATCAGCAGCCCCTCGCGCCGCGCCGCATCCATCTCGCGCGCATAGAACTCGCGCAGCGCCGCGGCACTCATGAACGTGGTGGCGATCAGCTCGCCATCGCGCACCTTCACTTCGGGTTTCAGCACCGTGGTGTGGCCGGCGGCATCGACGTGCTCGATGCGCAGCGTGCCGGCGCGCTCGATGCGCGCGGCCTGTTCGTTGCCGAAGAAGTCGCTGCCGGCCATGCTGGCCACGCGCGTGCGTGATTCCTTCGACCAGGCGCCCATCGAATGCGGATGGGTCTTCGCGTACTGCTTGACGGCCTTGGCCACGCGCCGGTCGGAGTTGCCCTCGCGCAGCACCGGGTTCACCGCGCTGCCGGACACCTTCGCGTAGCGCGCACGGATCTTCTGCTGCGCCTCGTCGGCTGGTTTCTCGGGGTAATCCGGCAGCGCATGGCCCTGTGACTGCAGCTCGGCGATGGCCTCCTGCAGCTGCGGCACCGAGGCGCTGATGTTGGGCAGCTTGATGATGTTCGCTTCTGGCGTCTTCGCCAGCTCGCCCAGTTCCGCCAGGTCGTCGTTGACGCGTTGGGCCGGCTGCAGCGCATCGGGAAATGCCGCCAGCACACGGCCGGCCAGCGAGATGTCGCGCGTCTCGACGGTGATGCCGGCAGCACGCGTGAAAGCCTGCACGATCGGCAGCAGGGACCAGGTGGCGAGCGCGGGCGCCTCGTCAGTGAGGGTGTAGAGGATCTTCTGCTTCATGCCGGGAAGCTTACCGTAATGGATTATCCTTGGTCCCTTCCATGCGAGCCACGCTCTACAGAAGGTTGGCGCTGTCTGCGGCAATGCTGGCAGCGGCGCTGAGCCTGCAGGCGCAGCAGCCCGTTCCCGCTCCCGACGCGCGACCCCGCATCGGCCTGGTGCTGTCCGGCGGCGGCGCGCGTGGCGCGGCGCATGTGGGCGTGCTGAAGGTGCTCGAGGAACTGCGCGTGCCCGTCCATGCCATCGCGGGAACCAGCATGGGCGCGGTGGTGGGTGGCCTGCACGCCAGCGGCATGACGGCCACGCAGATCCAGCAGGAGCTCACCAGCATCGACTGGGAAGATGCGTTCCGCGACCGTCCGGCGCGCTCGATGCTGAACTTCCGTCGCCGCGCCGAAGACGCCGACTTCCTGGTGCAGCTGCCGGTGGGTTTCCGCGAGGGCCGGTTCTTCCTGCCTGCGGGCCTCATCCAGGGGCAGAAACTCTCGCAGATGCTGCGCGAGCTCACGCTTCCCGCCGCCGGCGTGCAGCACTTCGACGCGCTGCCCACGCCATTCCGCGCGGTGGCCACCGACCTTGAGACCGGCGAGCCGGTGGTGATGGCCGATGGCGACCTGGCCGGCGCATTGCGCGCCAGCCTCTCCGCGCCCGGCATCTTCTCGCCAGTGGCGCGCGATGGGCGGCTGCTGGTGGATGGCGGCATTGCCAACAACCTGCCGGTCGATGTGGCGCGCAGCATGGGCGTGGATCTGCTGATCGTGGTGGACGTGAGCCTGCCGCCGGCCTCGCGCGCCAGGCTGGAATCCGTCGGCACCGTCACGAACCAGATGCTGACGCTGCTGCTGCGGCGCCAGACGCAGCAGCAGCTCGACACGCTCGCCACGGCCGACGTGCTCGTGCAGCCCCGTCTGCCGGACACCTCTTCATTCAGCTTCACGCGGCTGGGACGCATCATCGATGCGGGCACGCAGGCGGCCAACGCGGTCCGGCCGCGCCTGGCCGCGCTCTCGTTGCCCCCCGAAGCCTGGACGCAATACCTGGCGTCGCGGCAGCACCAGCCGCAGCCGGTGCATGTGCGCGCGGTGACCGTCGATGACGCGTCCGCCGATTTCCGCTTCGCCGCCGATGCGTTGTTCGGCGACCTGGCCGGCCAGCCGCTCGACATGGACGAGATGCGCCGCCGCATTGCCCGTCACTACGGCCAGGGCCACCTCGAACTGCTCGACTACCGGCTCGGCGACATCGACACCCGCCGCGGCCACACCGAGGCCGACCTGACCTTCACCGCCCGCCCGAATTCCTGGGGACCGAACTACCTGCGCGCAGGCCTGCGGCTGCAGGATGACTTCGAGGGCAACACCAGTTTCGATGCCGCGATGCGCATCGTGCTCACCGACCTGAACCGCTACGGCGCGGAGTGGATCTGGGAGGGGCAGGTGGGCGGCAATCCGCGCATCGGCACCGAGCTGTACCTGCCGTTCTCGCTGCGCCGCCGCTGGTTCCTGGAACCCGCCGCGCTGTTCCAGGTGCGCAACGTGCCGCAGTACGACGGCGACAGCCAGATCGGCGAGCTGCGGGTGCGTTCGTTGCGCTACGGCGGTGCGCTCGGGCGCGAGATCGGCAACTCCGGCGAACTGCGCCTGGGGGGCGAGCGCACGCTGGGGGAATCCCGCGTGCGGCTCGGCGCAGAGAGCCGTCCGGTCACCGATTTCCAGTTCAACGAGCTGTTTGCGCGTTTCAGCTTCGACAGCCGCGACAGCGCGGCCTTCGCGCACGAGGGACAGGCGGGCAGCGCCGAGTGGCGCGGCCAGGTCTCCGACCGGCAGCTCGAGCGCGTGTCCGATTCGGTGCTGCTCGACTGGCGCGGGCTGCACTCCTGGGGCCGCAACACGCTGATGGGCTGGGTGACCGCAGGTTCGCTGCTCGATGCGCGCTACGCCGACGAACGCAGCTATTTCCCGCTGGGCGGATTCCTCGACCTGTCCGGCCTGCCGCACGATTCGCTGGTGGGACCACATGTCGGCATCGCGCGGCTGGTGTACTTCCACCGGCTCGGCAGCAGCGGCGAGGGATTCCTCGACATCCCGTTCTATGCGGGCGTGTCCGCCGAGATCGGCAATGTGTGGCAGCGCCGCGGCGACATGGGCCTGCGCAGCGCGCGCCGCAATGGCAGTGTGTTCGTCGGACTGGACAGCCCGCTGGGGCCGGCGCTGTTCGCCGTGGGCTTCGACAGCCGCGGCAGCCAGGCCTTCTTCCTGTCGCTGGGCGTGGGCTTCTAGCCGCCGCGGTCAGATCGCCCGCGGCCCGCGGTCACGCCAGTCCGCGGCTCGCGGCGAGGTTTTCCACCTTCGAGTAGACCAGCGTCGGGGCATCCTTCCTGCGCGAGAACTCATGGCGGCGACTCATCTCTGCCAGCGCCGCGTCGCGCTCCTGCGCGGTGCGGTACCAGTGCATGCGATGCCAGTCCGGCCCGAGCAGCTTGCGGAACGGGTCGTTGTCCCTGAGGCTGATGCGGATGCCATAGGGCGCGGGTTCTTCGGTATGTGGCTTGCGCAGGTTGTGCGCGGCTTGAATCATCGGCATGGGGGGTGAATGATAGCAGTCCTCGATCCGGTCACCTGCGAGCCCATGTCGCTGTTGCGCACATCAGACCGTCTGCCCACCCCCGCCGAGGCGCTGCCCGGCCGGCCCACCCCCGTGGGGCGGGGCGGCATCCACCCCGTGCTGGGCACCCCGACGGCCGGACCGTTCCCGCCGGGCACCGAGACGGTCCTGTTCGGCCTGGGCTGCTTCTGGGGCGCCGAGCGGCTGTTCTGGCGGCTGCCTGGCGTG
>CAZWDR010000136.1:1321-6132 GCA_964632365.1 uncultured Steroidobacteraceae bacterium | reverse complement strand
TGCGCCGCTGCGTGTTGGCGGCGAGGAACTTCACGTCCTCGACCATCACGGCATGCCGGCGGCGGATGTTGCCGGTGACGCGCGGCACCGGGTTCGGATGGCCGCTGCGGTCCAGCGCCTCGCCCGGATTGTCCAGGTCCACCCCTTCCAGCGCGGTGGCGAAGCGATTCGAGTAGCTCTCGCGCCGCATCTCGCCGTCGGAGATGATGTCGATGCCGGCGCGCTCCTGCGCGCGGATGGCCAGCACCGTCGCGTCGCGCCAGGCCTCCTCGAGGAATTCCTCGGGGATGCGCCATAGTTCCTTCGCGCGCACCCGCGGTGGAAAGCGCCCCGCCAGCTTCTTCCGGTCGATCAGCCATTCCGGCTGGGGATAACTTCCGACGAGCGTGGTGGGCAGCAGCATGGACCTTCCTTCTGTTGTCAGCCTGCGGCGCGTTCCGGCCAGCCCGGCGATCGCCCCAGCGCCGCGCGGATCGCGTCGCCGTGTTCATTCAGCAATGGCGCCGGATGCACCGCGTCGGCCCGCTGGCCGTCGAACTGCACCGCGGGCCGCACCGCATGCGTCGCGGCATGCGGTGCGTGCACCGGCACCATCAGGCCAAGGTGCTGCACCTGCGGATCGCGCACGGCCGCGTCGACACGGTTGATCGGCGCATGCGGCACGTCGTTGGCGCCCAGGCGCTGCTCCCAGTGGGCAGCCGGTTGGGTGGAGAACCGGCGGTCGAGCTCCGCGCCCAGCGCATCGTAGTTGTCGATGCGGGCCAGTCTGGTCGCAAAACGCGGATCGTCGGCGAGCTCCGGCGCCTCCAGTGCACCGATCAGCCCGGTCCAGAATTTCTCCAGCGAGGAAAGATGGATGGCGATGAAGCCGCCATCCCCGGTGCGCAGGATATGCGCCTGCGCCAGCCGCGGCCGGTCGCTGGAACGTGGCACCGTGCCGAGCGCGAAGTAGGCGGCGTAGGGCTCGACCGCGAAATGCGCCATCGCCTCGAGCATCGACACTTCGACCATGCGGCCGCGGCCGGTGCGGCTGCGATCGAACAGCGCACCCAGCACGCCGTAGGAGGCATAGATGCCGGTGATCGCATCGGCCAGCGCGGGCCCGAGGAAACGCGGGCGGCTCTCATCGACCACGACGCTGAGAAAACCCGACAGCGCCTGCGCCACGGAGTCATAGCTGGGCCGGTCCACATAGGGGCCGTCCGCGCCGAAGCCGCTGATGGAGCAGTACACCAGCTTCGGGTTCAGTTCCTGCAGGCGCTACGCCCCGGCGCCGAGACGGTCAGCGGTGCCGGGGCGGAAGTTCTGGATGAACACATCCGCCTCGCGGACCAGCGTGTCGAACACGTTGCGATCATCCGGCTGCTTCAGGTCGAGCGCGAGGCTGCGCTTGTTGCGGTTGTAGGCCTGGAAATGCGGCGAATAGTTGCCGCCCTGATAGGCGCGGTAAGGATCCCCGTCCGGGCTTTCGATCTTGATCACATCCGCGCCGAGGTCGGCCAGCATCATGCCGGCGCAGGGCCCGGTGATGAAGGTGCCCTGCTCGACGATGCGCACGCCCTTCAGGACATCCAGGCCCTTCATGAATCTCCCCGCACGAAACCCGGTGGCACCGGACCGTCGTAGTCGATCGCGCCGGAGGCCGCATGCGACAGCACGAAGCCGATGGGGCGCGCCTGCTCCTCGAGCAGGTGCGCAATGAGGCCGGCGGTGCGCGCCAGCAGCGGCACGCCCTTCAGCGCGCCCACCGGAAAACCCGCATCGAGCAGCACCGCCGGGATGGCGGCCGAGACATTCATCACCAGGTGCTTGCCGGTGAGTTCGGGCAGCAGCGCCTCGATCTGCTGCGCGGCCCGGCGGTGGTCGTCGGGCAGCCCGGCTTCGGTGGCGACGGCGAACAGGCGTGACGCGCGAGGATCCTCGCCCTTGTGCAGCGGGTGCCCGTAACCGGGGACCGGCTGCTTCGCGGCGCGCTTTTCGGTCACTGCGGCACGGGCCGCGGCGGGAAGATCGGAGCTGGCGGCGCGCGCCACGACATCGGCCAGCAATCGGCCCGCCGTCTCTGCAGCGCCCAGGATGACCGATCCGCAGCCGAGCAAGCCAGCGGACACCGCACCCTGCAACGCCTCTGGCGCGGCGGCATAGGTCATGCGTGCCGCCTGCACACTGGGCACCAGTCCGTGTTCGGCAATCGCGACGAGGGTGGCATCGAGCACGCGGCGCTGTGCGGGTTGTGGCAGGTTGCCGGTGAGCAGGAACCAGAAATAATCGGTGAACCCGACCTTGCCGATCAGGTCGTGGCAGAGGTCTTTGCCGCGGACGATGATGGTGTCGGCGTTGGACGTGGAGAGGCCCGAGCTGCGATGCTCCTGGCGACCGATCTTCATTTGTTGCCTGACCCCCCGCAAGTGTCCGCAGTATCCTGAGACGCCACGGCTTCACATGTCAACGCAGGTCGCGACAGACCGGTTCCTCGAAGCCGAAGCAGCACGACTGCGCTGGCGCATCGAGGGCGCAGGCCCTGCGGTGGTGCTGCTGCACGGCTGGGCGCTCGACCTCGATTACTGGAATCCGCTCGTGCCATTGCTGGCCCCGCGCTTCACGCTGCTGCGCTTCGATCGCCGCGGCTTCGGTCTGTCGGAGGGCGCACCCCAGCCTGCCCGCGATGTCGCGGACCTTGCGGCGTTGATGGATGCGGCGCAGATGCGCACGGCGCTGGTGGTGGGGATGTCGCAGGGCGCGCGTCTCGCGCTGCGCTTCGCACACCAGCAGCCTGCGCGCGTGCATGCGCTTGGGCTCGACGGCACGCCCGCGCTGGACGCGGAACCAGAACTGCCGTTGCACGCACTTCGCGCGTTGCTGCAGGCCTCCGGAACCTCGGCGCTGCAGGCCGCGATCGGCGCGCATCCGCTGATGCGCCTGGTGCACGAGTCGCCGCCGACGCGCCAGCTGCTGGATGGCATGCTGTCGCGCTATCGCGGCCTCGACCTGCTGCACCCTTCGCCGGCGCTTGCGGCACCCGGGCTGGCTGCCATTGCGGCGCCGTCGCTGATCCTCAGCGGCGCCGCGGACACTCCCGGGCGGCAGCAGGCCGCCGCCACGCTGCAGGCCCTGTTGCCCGATGCACGACGCGTGCAGATCGCAGGCGCCGGACACCTTGCCCTGCTCGACGCGCCGCAGGCCTATGCCCGTGCGCTGACCGACTTCGCGCGCCAGCTGCCGCCCTGGCAGTGATCACTGCCGATGTGGCTGCGCGCCGCGCGGCCCCAGCGCTAAGATGGCTGCACAACAAATGTCCGGCGCAGGGGTCGATCATGGATGCACGGCGTCTCGGTGTCTGCCTTGCAGTGCTCGCGCTGCCGCTGTCCGTCGCCCATGCACAGCGCGCCGTGACGATGAACCCCGCCGGCTCCTCGCCCGTTGCGCCACCAGGCCTGATCGAGCCACTGCGCGATGGTCCTTTCACCTATCACACCGGTGAAGGCCAGGACATCCGCGTCAGCATCGTCGCGCGTCTGCCCTGGCCCTATGCGCTGACTTTCCTGCCCGATGGTGAGCTGCTGATCGCGCAGCGCACTGGCGAGATCAAGCGCCTCGAGCCTGGCGCCTCGCAGCCCATCGATGTGCCGGGCGGACCCACCGCGATCGGACCGGAGGCTGGGTCCACCGTGCACGGCTACATGGCAATCGCGGTGCATCCGCGCTTCGCCGACAACGGCTGGCTGTACGTGCTCTACACGAAGCCATTGGCCGACAGCGCGCGCACCACCGCGGTGGCGCGCGTGCGCTATGCCGATGGCCGGCTGCACGACCTGCGAGATGTCTGGGTGGGCGAGAACATCAGCGGCGGCCCGGCGTCGATGACGATGACGCCCGACGCGAAACTGTGGATCGGCACCAGCGGCGGCTTCGCCGACACCGCGCAGAACCCGACCACACTTGCCGGCAAGGTGCTGCGGCTCAACGACGACGGATCCATCCCCGCCGACAATCCCTTCGTGGGCAAGGCCGGTCATCGCGGCGAGATCTACACGATGGGCCATCGCACCACGCTCGGCCTCACCACGCATCCGGTCAGCGGCCAGGTGTTCCTCAGCGAGATGGGCCCGAACGGCGGCGACGAGATCAATCTGATCAGGCCGGCTGCCAACTATGGCTGGCCGGTGGTGAGCCTGGGGCGTTCATACCCCGGGCCGTGGCAGGCAAAGAACAACGAGCCCATGCACACCGGCTACGAACTGCCGCTGGTGTACTGGACGCCTTCCATCTCCGTGACGGGGCTGTCGTTCTACCAGGGCGATGCGCTGGCGAAGTGGAAGGGCGACCTGTTCGTTGCCGGCGTGCGTTATGGCGAGATCCCCGGCACCGGCCGCATCGACCGCATCGTGCTGAACGAGAATCTCGAGGAACTGCGGCGCGAGTCGCTGCTGACGGACCTGCACCAGCGCTTCCGCGACGTGAAGGCCGGGCCCGATGGCTTTCTCTATGCCGCGACCGACATGGAAGACGGCGCGGTGCTGCGCATCGAGCCGGCGCCGAAGTAGCGCGCCGCGCGCCGCGGTCGCCGCGGGTCAGCGGCCCTGTTGCGGGCGCGCCATGAAGGCGGCCAGCTGCGCCAGTTCGTCGTCCGTGATCTCGGTCTTGCGGAACGGCGGCATCGACAGCGCGCCCTGCCGCACGAACTGCGTGATGGCCTGCGGCGTCAGGTCGCTGCGCTCGAGCAATACCGCCGGCAGGTTGCCGCGATATTTCACCTGCAGCGATTCGGTGCCGGGATTGCCGCGACCGGCCGCGTGGCAGTGCACGCACCA
>CAZWDR010000136.1:0-1221 GCA_964632365.1 uncultured Steroidobacteraceae bacterium | reverse complement strand
CCTCAGGTGCTTCGGCCAGACGCCATAGCGCCCCGCCGACAGGATGCCATTCGGATCCACCGCATCCTTGATCTTCTCGCGCAGCCGGGTCAGCGCATGGTTGTTGTACGAGTAGGTCTTTGCCACCTCGTCGTGGAACACGGCCGGCGCGCGATATTCGGCCCAGCCGCGATCGGCGGCGAGTTGCACCCAGCGCGTGAATGCTGCGCGCATCTTCGCGTTCATCACCTTGTCCTTGCCGATCGGGAACATGATCATTGCGACCATCGTGCGTTCCCAGTTGGTCATGAAGACCGGTCCCATGAACCGCAGCGTGCCGCCTTCGGACACCTCGGCCAGGTTCTCGCGGTAGAAGCGCGAATACTCCAGCACCGCCTCGCCAGTGCGCGGGATGATCGGCGAGAACCCCATGTGGCCGCCCGGCGGCGCCGGATTGGCCTGGTTGCGGCCCAGCATGCTGAAGGTCGAAAGGTCCGGCACGCCGAAGCTGACCTTGCGCACGCGCTCGAGCGTCGCCGCGTCCAGCGGAGTGCGGAACAGCCCGCCCTCGGTGAAGCGCGCGCCGTCGATCTTCGCGAACAGGTCCCGCGCATACTCGATCGAGGCGCGCACCACCCGTTCTGGTCCATACACCGGCATGCCGATGGTCCAGCCCTGCGCGCCACCGAACAGCTGCGTGGAACCGTTCACCACGCGCTGGTTCTCGAGCAGGTTCAGTGCATCGATGGCGGCGACAATGCCGGCCTCGCCGGGCACCTGCACGGTGGCGGTCTGCATCGCCTCCGGCCGCGGCATCAGGTAGAAGCCCATCTTCGTGACGATGCCCATGTTGCCCTGGCGGAACAGGCCGTCCACCCAAGGCCCGTAGCCCCAGCGGTTGTGCTGCCAGGACTGTGCGCCAGGCAGCGCGCCCATGCCGGTGCGCACCACATCGCCATCGCCCAGCACCACTTCCATGCCGCAGTGGGAACCGAAATGGTCGCGGAACGGCGCGGCCGTCCAGCCGCCGCCCCCATCGAGCGCGTTGCCGATCACCGAGCCCCAGCCTGGATCGGGCGGATCGATCCACAGGTCGAGGCCCTCACGCGTGATGTGCTCGTACAGATCGAAATAGCTCACGCCCGGCTCGACCAGCGCATAGGCATTGCGCTCGCTGACCTCGAGCACGCGGTTCATGCGCTTCAGGTCGAGCACGACGCTGCCGGAGTAGACCGGCGCGGA
>CAZWDR010000135.1:0-6252 GCA_964632365.1 uncultured Steroidobacteraceae bacterium | reverse complement strand
TGGTCGATCCGCTCGACGGCACGAAGGAGTTCGTCGCGCGCAATGGTGAGTTCACCGTGAACATCGCGCTGATCCAGGGCGGCCGGCCGGTGCTGGGCGTGGTGCACATCCCGGTGTCCGACACGCTCTATTCCGGCGCGCCCGGGCTTGGCGCGTGGCGCGAAGCCGGCGACCGACCGCCCGTGCCCATCGGCGTGCAGCGCCATGCGTCCACGCCGCTGCGCGTGCTGGGCAGCCGCTCGCATGGGTCGCCGAAGCTGCTGGCCCGCATCGAGAAGCTCGGCCCCCATGAGTTCCTGCCCGCGGGCAGCTCCATCAAGCTGTGCCTGGTGGCCGACGGATCGGCGGACCTTTATCCACGCCTCGGTGGCTCGAACGAATGGGACATCGCGGCCGGCCAGGCCGTGGTCGAAGCGGCCGGCGGACAGGTGGTGAGCCTCGAGGATGGCCTCGCCCTGCGCTACAACAAGCCGGACCTGCTGAACCCGAAGTTCCTGGTCTATGGGGATCCGGTGCTGTGGAATCGCTGGCCGCGCGACTGACCGACTATTCGGCGACCCGCGCCTGCTCCACCCGCACGCGCATCGCAGAAAGTTGTGCCGCATTGAGATTCGTCAGTCCTGCATCGGCGGCCGCCTGGGCGCCGGCGGCCACCGGGCCACGGATGGTCACTGACCGTCCCTGCCCCACCACCTTGCCGGCCGCATCGACCTGCACCGGCGTGACCACGATGCTGCCCACGGCCACCGGCGCGCGGTTCTGCACCATCACCACCGGGCGACCCTGTCCGTCACGGCCCACCTGCGCGGCGATGTAGTTGGCGGGATTGCGCGGCAGATCGAGCCGCACGCCTTCGCGCGCCGCCTCCTCGCCGATCGACCCCTGCGCCGAGGCCGCCGTCTGGTAGTACTGCAGTGCCCGGTCGCTGTTGCCCGCATCGCGCGCCAGGTTGCCCAGATACAGCGCGGCCGGCGCGGTGGGCAGCAGGTCATAGCTGCGCTGCAGCCACTCGCGCGCCTGCGCGGCGTTGCCGAGCCGGTACTGGGCCACACCGCCGCCCAGCCACGAGCCGAAGAAGTCGCCGTTGAGTTCCTGCGCGCGCTGGAAGTGCGGCAGCGCGGCGCGGTGGTTCTTCTCCGCCAGTTCGATCTCGCCCAGCAGCTGGTGGAACTGCGCCTCGCGCGGCACCAGCTTCACCGCCTCGCTGGCCAGCGACTTCGCGTTGCGATAGTCCTTCTTTTGCAGCGCAGCCACCGCCTGGTCGTACTTGTCATAGGCCGGCGCCATCTGGCGCAGCGGCGCGATCTTCGCCTGGTAGCGCTCGCGGCCCAGGTCGCCGCCGGTTCCAAGTTCGGCCGCAGTCTTGCGGTTCTGGTTGACGCGTTCCTGCGACGGCGGATGGGATGCCAGCAGACCCTCGAGCCAGCTGGAATCCCGGTCGCCGGACAGACGCACGAAGGTCTCCTGCAGCGTGATCGCCGCAGCCGGATCGTAGCCGGCGGCCTTCATCAGGCGCATGCCATAGAGGTCGCTTTCCAGCTCGGCCTCGCGGCCGTAGCGGGTGTGGATCAGCTGCGCGCCGACATTGGCGCCGGCCAGCACCAGGCCCGCCGTCTGCTCATCGACGCCGCCGACCACCGCGCCGATCTGCGCGGCGACCAGCCCGCCCTGCAGCAGCATGCCCCGCTCCTGCGACTGGGCGCCGTGACGCGCCAGCGAATGCACGATCTCGTGGCCGATCACCGCAGCGAGCTCCGCCTCGCTGCCCAGTTCGGTGAGCAGGCCCCGGTTGATCGCGATCTTGCCGCCGGGCAACGCCCAGGCATTTGGCACCGAGTTGTTCAGCACGGTGAACTCGAAGGGCAGCTCGCGCGCGCGCACGAGGATGTCACCACTGACTGCGACGAGCTTCTGCCCGACCTCGTTCACATAGGCGGTGAGTTCGGGCAGCACCTCATAGTCGCCGCCCTCGCTCTGGCGCATCGGCGCATAGTTCTGGCGGCCGATGTCGATTTCCTGGGATTCGGAAACGAACTGGATCTCGCGTTTTCCCGTGACCGGATTGGTGCCGCAGGCGACGGCGAGCAGCAGGGCGAGCCCAAGGGCGGGTCGGAAGCGCATCTTCATGGCGACACTCTACGTTTTTGCCTGTGGCGGAATACTAACCGTGTCGCCGGAGCGGCTCTAGCGGCCGGAATTCGCGCCGCGGGAGTTGGCGCCTGCACGCGCGATGCGGCTACCATGCGGGTCATGTCGCGCGCGCGTGCATGGAAACGCCTTCAGAAGCCGCATGTTGCGCTGTTGCTGCTGCTCGCCTTCGGGCTGGGCGCGCAGTCCATCATCGGCTTCGCCAGCCAGATGCATGAAGTCCTCCTACATGCAGAAGCGGGCGAAACCTACGCCCACCAGCACGCGCCGCACGCGCATGAGGAAGATGGCGGTGAGGACGGGCAGCATCGCAGCGCCTTCCACGGGCTGCTGCACCAGCCCTGCGGCGGACACGGCGGCTGGATGGCCGGCCCGCAGATCGTCCTCGAGGTCCCCGCGCGCGGTGCCGGCGCGGCACCCGAACCTCCGTTCCAGCCCGTGCATGCCTCGGGCCTGACCACTCCGTTCCGTCCCCCGAAGCACGCCTGAAGCCGCCGGCTTCAAGCCGGCTTTCCGTGCGTCTTCCTGACTGACCGACGGAGCCCTGTCATGACCATCCGACCCGCGGCGACGGCCGCGTGGATCGTCGCCCTGTGTGCGTGCGCGCATGCCGGAGCGGCCGAGCCACTGCCCCTGGACGAAGCGTTCCGGCGTGCTGCTGCCCACCATCCGGAACTGCGCCAGCTCGAACTGGAACGGGAACTGCTCACCGCTGAACTGGCGCGGTCGGGACAGCGGCCCGCGTTCGAAACCACCCTGCAGCTGGAGAACGCGCTGGGGACCGGCCAGTTTGAAGGTGCGCAGCAGGCCGAACTGACACTGAGCCTCGGTTCGGCGATCGAGCGTGGCGGCAAGCGCGCGCTGCGCGAGGTGCTCGCGGGCCAGCCGCTGCAGGCCCTGCAGCCACGCCAGCGTGCGCGCGCACTGGACCTGCTGGCCGAGGTCGCACGTCGCCACGTCGCGGCGGCGGCGGCGGTCGCGCTGCAACGCGTAGCAGAGGCGGCAGTCGCTCAGCATGAGGCGGCGGTGGCCCGGGCGCGTGATCGCCATAGCGCCGGCGCGTCACCGCAGTCCATCGTGCTCGCCGCAGAGGTTGCCCTGGCGCGTGCCGGGCTCACGCTGTCACAAGTCCGGCAACAGGATGTGAGCGCGCGCCAGCATCTTGCGGCGCTGTGGTCGCAGGACGCGCCGGATTTCACCGTGAGCGATGCGGGGTTCCTCACGCCCGCGGCGCTCGAACCATTGCCTTCTCTCGTGGCCCAGCTGCAGCAGGCACCGGAACTGCAGCAGTTCGGCATCGAACAAGCGGTGCGCGAATCACGACTGCGCCTGGCGCGCGCCGACGCCATCCCGGACGTTGACTGGCGGCTGGGCGTGCGACGGCTGCAGGCTGGCAACGACTTCGCGATGGTCGGGGAACTGACGATTCCGCTCGGATCCCGCGCGCGTTCCGCGCCGCAGGTGGAGGCTGCAACCAGCGAGCTTGCCGCGCTGGATCTGCAGCGCGAAGCCGCGACGATGCGCATGGCTTCGGTGCTGACCGAGATGCACGGCCGCCACCACATCGCGCTCCTCGAGGTCCAGCAGCTGCAGGACGAAGTGCTGCCGAAGCTGGTCAGGGCCGAAGAAGCGGCGGGCGCCGCATTCAATGCCGGCGCGGCCGGCTTCGGTGACTGGATGCAGTTGCAAGCCGAACTGGCCGGCACGCGTGTCCGCCAGATCGAAGCGGCACGCGAAGCACACCTGGCGTCGATCGAAGTCCGGCGCCTCACAGGTTCACTGCTGCCCGCCGGTGTCGCAGCTATCTCCGGAGACCTGCCATGACCCGCCTCCTCCCCTGCATCACCGCGCTGCTGTGCATGCTCGCCGCCGCATGCGGTGACCAGGGTGCCCCAACTGCGACTGCGCATCCTGAAGTGCCGGAATCATCGGCGGAAGGCGCACACGATCACGACGCGGAGCCTGGCGCGCACGAAGCGGAGCACGGCGATCACAACGCCGGGCACGGCGCGCACGCCGCCGAACGCACCCGCATCGACGCCGACATTGCCCAGGAAGCCGGCATCCGCGTCGCGGCCGCCGGCCCCGGCACCATCGCGGACGAGCATGTCGTGCAGGGCCTGGTGACGCCGGTGGACGGCCGCACCGCGACGGTCGGCGCACGCTTCCCGGGCGTGGTGCGTGCCATGCCGGCACGCGCCGGAGACCGTGTGCGCGCCGGCCAGGTGCTGGCCATCATCGAAAGCAACCTGAGCCTCAGCGACTACGAGGTGAAGTCGCCGCTCGACGGCACGGTGCTGGCGCAGCTGGCGTCGCCCGGTGCCGTGGTCGCCGAGGGCGCACCGCTGTACGAGGTGGCGGACCTGTCGACGCTGTGGGTCGACCTGCATGTGTTCGGTAGCGATGCGGGACATTTCCGCGCCGGCATGCCGGTCCACGTCAGCCGGCTCGCCGACCAGGCCAGCGCCCGGACGCACATCGACCGCGTGATGCCCAGCATTGCCACCGCGAGCCAGAGCACCATCGCGCGGGCCAGCGTGCCCAATCCCGACGGGCTGTGGCGGCCCGGCGCCGCGGTGCAGGCGCGCATCACCGTCGACCAGATGCCGGCGGAAATCGTCGTCCCGCTCACGGCGCTGCAGACCTACGAGGGCCGGGAAACGGTCTTCGTGCAGCACGGGGATGAATATGAGGCACGCGCAATCGAGACCGGGCGTCGGGATGCGCGCCAGGTGCAGGTGCTGGCGGGCGTTCAGCCTGGCGAGCGGGTCGTCGTGGAACAGAGCTACCTGATCAAGGCTGACCTCGAGAAGGCCGGTGCGCTGCATGCGCACTGAGGCTCCCATCGTCCTCACCCGCATCATCCGCTTCGCGATCGCGCGCCGCGTGCTGATGCTCGGCCTCACGCTCGCGATGGCGCTGCTCGGTGCGTGGAGTTTCACGCAGCTGGCGATCGACGCCACGCCCGACATCACCAACGTGCAGGTGCAGGTCAACACGCAGGTGCCCGGCTACTCCCCGCTCGAGGCCGAGCAGCGGGTGACCTTTCCGGTGGAGACCGCACTGGCCGGGCTGCCGGGCCTCGACCATACGCGTTCAATCTCACGCTACGGCCTGTCGCAGGTCACCGCGGTGTTCGACGATGGCACGGACCTGCATTTCGCCCGCCAGCAAGTGACCGGCCGCCTGCAGCAGATGCGCGGCCAGTTGCCGGGTGACCTGGATCCGCAGCTCGGCCCCCTTGCCACCGGCATGGGCGAGATCTTCATGTATACGGTGCGCGCCGATGCGGACGCGCGACGCAGCGACGGCAAGCCCTGGACGGCCACTGACCTGCGGACGCTGCAGGACTGGGTGATCCGGCCACAGCTGCTGGGGACGCCGGGCGTCACCGAAATCAACACCATCGGCGGGCAGCAGCGGCAGATCCACGTGACGCCTGATCCCTCGCGCCTGATCGCGCTGGGTTTCTCGCTGCAGGATGTGGTGGCCGCGATTGCCGCCAACAACCGCAATGTCGGCGCCGGATTCATCGAGCGCAATGGGCAGCAGTTGCTGGTGCGCACGCCCGGCCAGGTGGCCGACCTCGACGCCATCGGCAACATCGTGCTCGCCCGGCGCGCGGGCCTGCCGGTGCGGGTGCGTGACGTGGCGGAGGTGGCCGAGGGCGGCGCGCCGCGCGATGGCGCCGCCACGGTCGATGGTGAGGAGGCCGTGCTCGGCACGGTGGTGATGCTGGTCGGGGCGAACAGCCGCAAGGTGGCGCGCGCCGCGGCCGCGAAGCTGGAAACCGTCGCGAAGAGCCTGCCACCTGGCGTCCACGCAACGGCGGTGTATGACCGCACCGAGCTGGTCGACCGCACCATCCGCACCGTCGCCCGCAACCTGGCCGAAGGCGCGCTGCTGGTGGTGGTCGTGCTGTTCCTGATGCTCGGCAACCTGCGGGCCGCATTGATCACGGCTGCGGTGATCCCGCTGTCGATGCTGTTCACGCTGACGGGCATGGTGCGGGGCGGCGTGTCGGGCAACCTGATGAGCCTGGGAGCGCTGGATTTCGGCCTGATCGTCGACGGCGCGGTGATCATCGTGGAGAACTGCCTGCGG
>CAZWDR010000134.1:0-6341 GCA_964632365.1 uncultured Steroidobacteraceae bacterium | reverse complement strand
CTGGCGCTGACGCGCGTCCGTGATCCAGCTGTCCGGCATCTCGAAGGTCTACCAGCTGGGCGGCACGGCCTACCCGGCGCTGGTGGACATCGACCTCACCATCGAGCGCAACGCTTTTCTCGCGCTCACCGGTGCGTCCGGTTCCGGGAAGTCCACGATGATGAACATCCTGGGCTGCCTCGACACGCCCACCTCCGGGCGCTACCGGCTCGATGACGAGGAAGTGGCCGGGCTCGACGAGGAGCAGCTGGCCTCGGTGCGCAACCGCAAGATCGGCTTCGTGTTCCAGAACTTCTACCTGATGCCGCGCATGACGGCGCTCGACAACGTGGCGCAGCCGCTGATCTATCGCGGCATCGCGCCGGCGGCGCGGCGCGAGCACGCGCGCCAGGCGCTGGCGCGGGTCGGACTTGCCGACCGCACCGGCCATCGTCCGAACGAGATGTCCGGCGGTCAGCGCCAGCGCGTCGCCGTGGCCCGCGCGCTGGTCGGCCATCCGGAGCTGCTGCTGGCCGACGAGCCCACCGGCAACCTCGACAGCCGCACGGCGCGCGAGATCATCGACCTGTTCCGGCAGCTGCATGCGGAAGGGCAGACCGTGGTCATCGTCACCCACGACCCGGGCGTCGCCGCGAACTGCCTGCGGCAGGTGCGGCTGCATGACGGCCGCATCGCCGAGGACAAGCGGCAGTGAGCGCGCCGCCGCTGGTCGAAGACGCCGGCGCATCGGCCCGCCTGCTCTACGCGCTGCAGGAATGCCTGCGCTCCGCGCTGGGCGCCATCCGCGCCCATCGCCTGCGCAGCTTCCTGACCATGCTCGGCGTGATCATCGGCGTCGCCTCGGTGATCTGCGTGATCGCGCTGGTGCAGGGCATGTCCAGTTCCATCGCGCAGCAGTTCGAGGGCCTGGGCAGCACCACGCTCACGGTGCGCGCCTATACCTCGCCGCAGGAGCAGCTGCGCGGCCAGTTCAACCGCCTGCGCAGCACCGACGTCGACGAGCTGCGCTACCGCATCGACGGCATCTCGAACATCACGCCGATGGTGCCGGCGCCGGTGTCCCAGGCCACCTTCGGCTCGCGTTCGGCAGGGGGCCAGTTCATCGGCACCACCGCATCGCTGATGGATGTGCAGCAGCTCTATCCGAAGAGCGGCCGTTTCCTGACGCCGAGCGACGATGAGAGCCGGCGCCGCGTGGTGGTGCTCGGCGAGCAGGTGCGCGAGGACCTCGACCTGCCGGAGCGCCCCGAGGGCACCTTCGTGCAGATCGGCACCGAGTGGTTCAAGGTGGTCGGCGTGATGGAGTCGCGCGGCGAGCTGCTGGGCCTCAACCAGGACTCCTTCCTCGTGATGCCGTTCCAGACCGCGCTGGCCTTCGGCACGGCCGTCGCCCGGCCCGACATCTCGATCACCTTCACTGTCGATGACCCCGACATGGTCGAGAACGTGAAGCAGCAGGTGATCGCGGTGATCCGCCGCGCGCATGGCCTCGATGCGGATGACCCCGATGACTTCCGTGTTGAATCCGCCGACACGTTCATCAACACCTTCAACACCATCACCGGCACGATCACCGCCGTGGTGGCCGGCATCGTCGGCATCTCGCTGCTGGTCGGCGGCATCGGCATCATGAACATCATGCTGGTGTCAGTGACCGAGCGGACGCGCGAGATCGGCATCGCGAAGGCCCTCGGGGCGCCGCGCCGCTTCATCATGCTGCAGTTCCTGATCGAGGCGATGGTGCTGGCGGTGATCGGCGGCCTGATCGGCATGGTCATCGGGTTCGGGCTGGCCTATGGCATCGCCGCCATGATCCCGGACTTTCCGCCGCCGGCGGTGCCGTGGTGGGCAGTCACCGGCGCATGCCTGTTCTCGATGCTGATCGGCATGGTTTTCGGAATCCTGCCGGCGAGCAAGGCCGCAAATCTCGCCCCGATCGACGCACTTCGTTACGAATAGTTACCGTTCGGCCCCAAACTTCCCGCCAGAGGCGGGCCTGTGCTGTAATTCCCTGCTTCCCCGGGGGTAGTGAATTCATGCAATTTCGTTCCAGTCCGTGGCGCCTCGCCGCGCTCCTCCCGCTCGCGCTGGCCTGCATCGCGGCTCCCGCGGTCCATGCCGCGCCGACCCAGTCCGCGAACGCCGTGCCCATCGTGGCCCTTTCGGCGCCCGGCGAGGATTACGACGATGCGCCGCGCGGCGTGCGCAGCGACCTGCTGCTGGCCAGCGACGGCAACATCTATTTCGGTTCCTATGCCGGTGGTGACGGCGCCGGCGCCATCGCGAGGCTGACGCCCGAGGGCGTGCTCTCGACCATCCATTCGCTCGATGGCAACGGCACCGAGGGCGTGACCATCTACGGCCCGCTGATGCAGGCCAGCGATGGCTATCTCTACGGCACCAGCTATTTCGGCGGCGATGAGGGTGGCGGCACGCTGTTTCGCCTGGCGCTCGATGGCAGCGATTTCTCCGTGGTGCATGAGTTCGGTGGCGGCGAGCCGAATCCGATCTTCCCCTACACCGGCGTGACCGAAGGGCCCGATGGCCTCATCTACGGCACCACGTTCCGTGGCGGCACCGCTGACGCCGGCGTGGTCTACCGCGTCGCGAAGGACGGCAGCGATTTCACCGTGCTGCATCACTTCAGCGCCGACAGCGGCGAGAATCCCGAGGGCACGTTGCTGCTCGCACCCGACGGCATGCTCTATGGCACGACGATGATGGGAGGCTCGGACAAACGCGGCACGATCTATCGCATCTCCACCAGCGGCGCGCACGAGGTGCTCTATTCCTTCCCGTCGCTGTCGCGCTTCAATTCGCAGGGTCTGGCCACGAACTCCACCGGCGCCAACCCACGCGCCGGGCTGATGCTGGCGCTCGATGGCAGTTTCTACGGCACCACCTACCAGGGCGGCCCGGGCGGGCACGGCACCGTGTTCCGGCTGACACCGGCCGGTGAGCTGTCGGTGTTCCATGCCTTCATGGGACCTTCATTCGGTGGCGCCAATCCGCTGGCCGCGCTGACGCAGGATGCCGCGGGCAATTTCTATGGCACGACCCAGCGCGGTGGCTACCTGCATCGCGGCGCCGCGTTCCGGCTCAGTCCCGATGGCAGCACCTTCACGCTGCTGCATTCCTTCAGCGGGTCCGCGACCGACGGGCAGGAGCTCTGGGCCGGGCTGCTGCTCGCCCATGACATCATCTACGCCGTGAGTTTTTCCGACACGCTCGGCGGTGCCGGCGCGCTGGTCCGCCTCGATGAAGGCACAGGCGGTGCACTGCCCGTGACCCTTTCCGTGTCGGCGTCAGAAATCACCGCCGGCAGCGGTATCACCTTCGACTGGAGTGCACCGGCCGGGGCCACCTGCACGAAGATCGGCGGTACACTGGGATGGACCGGCGACACCACGGTCTCGGGCAGCCAGGTCCTCACCCCGCAGCCCGGAACCTACGCCTATGGCCTCAGCTGCACCGACGCCGACGACGGCGATGAGAGCACGCCGCGCACCGTCCGCCTCGCGTGGGCCGGCGTGCTCGTGAATGCACCTACGCTCGATCCGGTGGATGGCGGTGGCGGCGCCGGCGCGCTGTCGCTGTGGTGGCTGCTGGCCATCGCGGCGCTGCTCTACACACGAAACACGAAGGAGACCAGACCCACATGTCCGTAACCACTGCCACCAGCGAGCAGATCCGCGCGCTGCTTGCCAATGCCTCGATCGAGATGACCTGCAAGGACACCGAGTTCCTTGCCGAGGCCGCCACGCTGGTGCCGAAGTCCACGGACATCTTCATCGCGCTGTTCCCGAACCAGACCTGGGACGACCTGACTGCGGCCGCGAAGGCCGTGCAGGAAGCCGGCTTCAACGCCGTGCCGCACGTGCCCTGCCGCCGCATCAAGGACGCTGCCGAGGTGGCCGAGATCGCGCGCAAGCTCACCGAGGTCGCCGGTGCGAAAAAGATGTTGCTGATCGCCGGCGACATGCCCGCGCCCGAGGGCCAGTTCGACTCCACCATCGGCGTGCTCGAGACCGGCCACTTCGCCCGCGCCGGCATCAAGACCTTCTACATGGCCGGCCATCCGGAAGGCCATGCGCACATGACGGTGGAACAGCAGCGGCAGTTCGAGGCGCGCAAGGTCGCGATCTCGAAGGAGCAGGGCTTCGAGCTGAAGTTCACCACGCAGGTGTGCTTCGAGGCCGAGCCCATCATCGCCTGGGAGAAGGTCATGCGCGCCAACGGCATCACCAACACCATCCGTCCGGGCCTCGGTGGCCCCGCCAGCATCAAGACGCTGCTGCGCTACGCCAAGATCTGCGGCGCCGGCGCGTCGATCCGCGCGCTGACCAGCGGCAAGGCCAGCCTGATCGCCGGCCTGCTGAAAGACAGCGGCCCCGAAGAAGTGGTCACCACGCTGGCCGCCGCGAAGGGCAGCGGTGAGTCGGACTTCGACAGCGTGCACCTGTTCGCCTTCGGCGGCTTCCTGAAGACCACCAAGTGGGTGTCGGCCGTGCAGAAGGGCCGCTTCCAGATCAACCCGAAGGATGGGGATTTCACCGTCCAGATGTAAATCGTCTGCTCACCGCGTCGCATCCGGGGGGAATGCGGCGCAGGAAGAACAAGAAAATGCGAGCACGCCAGAACTACGCGATGCACCCCGGATGGGCCGGTTCCCCCGCCAGGACCGGCCTTTTTCCGTCCGCAGGCCACCCCGGATGAAGCAGCCCCCGCTGCCCGGCCTGACCCGCGACATCCTCGAAGGCCTTCCCGGGGTGCCGAGTGTGGCGGTGTTCGAGCACCGGCTGCCCGAGAACCGCGTGCTGCTGTCCGACGGCTTTGCACGCCTCGTCGGCCTCGATCCCGAAGAACTCCGCAGCGACCCCTCGGCCTGGTCCCAGCGCATCCACCCTGACGACATCGCGCAGGTCCGTGCCGCTTACGACGACTTTCTCGATACCGATGCCTCGGAGTTCCAGACGCGCTACCGCGTGCGCCACCGGGACGGGCACTGGGTGCATGTGCTGGCGCGCATCGGCTGGGAGCGCCGCGATGGGCCCGCCGCGGGCGTGTTGCGAGGTCATGCGTTGGATGTCACCTGGACCGAGCGCATGCGCCTGCAGGCGGAGATCATCGACCGCATGGGTGAGGGGGTGGTGCTGCTGTCGCGCGACGGCGCGATCCTGTTCGTGAACCCCGCCTTCGAGACGATGATGCGTTTCCCGGCGGGCACCCTGGCGGGCCGTCACTCCGGCCTGCTGAGCTTCCGGCCGCCGATGGCGTTCAAGGGGCTGGTGAAGACCATCTTCGAATCGACCGAGAAAGGCAGCATGGCCGTGATCGACCTGGAGGGCAGGCGGCGTGACGGCACGCTGCAGCCATTGCAGGGCCGTTTCTCCGCCTTCGACATCGAAGGCGTGCGCCATGTGGTCGGCGTGATGTCCGACATCACCGCGCGCAAGCAGCTGGAGCGGGAGATGATGCAGATCGCCACCCGCGTGCAGCAGCGCGTCGGCAGCGACCTGCACGAGGGCCTCGGCCAGCAGCTTTCGGGCATCGCGATGATGCTGCAGAGCCTGCGGCAGCGGGTCGGCGGGCTCGATGGCGAGGCCATCGGCCGCGAACTCAACGAGGTGGTGGTCTTGCTCAACAGCGCGATCAGCCGCACGCGCCTGCTCGCGCGCGGCCTCTCTCCCGTGCGTCCCTCGGCCGAAGGCATCAAGGAGGGCTTCGAGGAACTGGTCAACAACGTGCATCAAGTATATGGTCTGCGCGTACGCCTCGAACTTGACCTGCCCGAAGACCTTTCGGTGGACGAGAACCCGGTGACCAATCTGTTCCACATCGCCCGCGAGGCGGTCGAGAATTCGGCCCGGCACGCGCGGGCGCGTCGCATCAGCGTGAAGTTCGCGCTGCGCGGCGATGAGCTCGAGCTGCAGGTCGAAGACGACGGGGTCGGCTTCGACGCGGCCAAGGTGGGCGACTCCGGCATGGGCCTGCGCATGATGCGGTTCCGTGCCGAGATGGCCCGCGGATACCTCGCAATCGAGTCACGGCCCGGCGGCGGCTCACGGCTGCGTTGCCGCTGCCCGGCAAGGACGGAAACACCCCCATGACCGAACACATTGGCTCGCCAGCCGAACCGCGCCGCATCCTGATCGTCGACGACCATCCGGTCGTCCGGCAGGGCATCAAGCTGATGGTGAATGCGCAGCCCGACCTCAAGGTCGTCGGCGAGGCGCAGACCGAGCAGGATGCACGGCGACTGGTGCGCGAACTGCGACCCGACGCGCTGGTGGTCGACCTGTCGCTCGACCAGGGCGACGGCTTCAACGTGGTGCGCGACG
>CAZWDR010000133.1:0-6347 GCA_964632365.1 uncultured Steroidobacteraceae bacterium | reverse complement strand
GAGTGCCCGGCCTCAGGCACGACCACCAGTTCCGCCTCGGGCCACGCCCGGTGCAGGTGCCAGGCACTGCGCATCGGGCACACCACGTCATAACGTCCTTGCACGATCACGCCGGGGATGTGGCGGATCTTCGGCACATCGCGCAGCAGCTGGTCGTCCGTCTCGAGGAATCCGCCGTTGACGAAGTAGTGGCATTCGATGCGCGCGAACGCGGCGGCATAGTCAGACTCCCGGAACCTCGCCACATAGCCGGCATCGGTGCGCAGGTGGCTGGTCGCGCCTTCCCACACCGACCATGCGCGCGCCGCGGCGTTGCGCTCCCGTGCATCGCTGCTGGTGAGCCGGCGGTAATACGCGCGCATCAGGTCGTAGCGTTCCTCTTCCGGGATCGGCGCCACGTAGTGTTCCCACAGGTCGGGGAACAGCGCGGCGGCGCCCTGGTCGCTCTGGTAGAACCACTCCAGCTCCGAGCGGCGCAGCAGGAAGATGCCGCGCAGCACCAGTTCGGTCACACGCTCAGGATGCTTCTGCGCATAGGCCAGTGCCAGCGTCGAACCCCAGCTGCCACCGAACACCTGCCACTGCTCGATGCCCAGCAGTTCGCGCAGCTTCTCGGTGTCGGCGACCAGGTCCCAGGTGGTGTTCTCTTCGAGGCTGGCATGCGGAGTGCTCTTGCCGCAGCCACGCTGGTCGAACATGACGATGCGATAGCGCGCCGGATCGAAGAACCGGCGCATCTGCGGATTGGTGCCGCCGCCCGGTCCGCCATGCAGGAACACCACCGGCTTGCCCTTCGGATTGCCGCTTTCCTCGTAGTAGAGCTCGTGCAGCTTCGACACCTTCAGCCGTCCGGTGCGATAGGTGCGCAGTGCCGGATACAGCCCGTCGCTGCCGCTGGTGGCGCGCGTGCGCGCCGGTGCCTTGCTGGCCGTCTTCGCCCGCGTTGCCATCAGCGGTTACCGGTCATCGGGCCCAGCGGCGCTCCGCCGATCAGGTGCAGGTGCAGGTGATACACCTCCTGTCCCCCATGGCGGTTGCAGTTGATGATCAGGCGGTAGCCGTCTTCGGCGATGCCCTGCTGGCGTGCGAGATCGCGCGCGACGATGAACAGGCGGCCGATCAGTGCCGCGTCGTCGTTGGCGATGTCGTTGGCGGTGGGGATCACCTTGTTCGGCACGATCAGGATGTGCACGGGCGCACGCGGATGGATGTCGCGGAATGCGGTGACCTGGTCGTCCTGATAGACGATGTCGGCGGGCAGTTCGCGCGACACGATGCGTTCGAAGAGCGTAGGCATGAGGTTCCCGTCGCGGCGTGGGGTTGCGCCTATAATAGCGGGCTTGAGAACCACACCGGAAAAGCTCCCGGCGCTGCTCGCGCGCGATCTGTCGCCCGTGTACCTCGTCTCCGGATCCGAGCCACTCACGCTGGGCGAGTCGGCCGATGCCGTCCGCGCCGCGGCGCGTGCGGCCGGCTTCGCCGAGCGCGACGTGTTCTTCATCGAACGTGCCGTCGGCGGACCGTGGGACGAGATCTTCGCCAGCTGCCAGTCGATGTCACTGTTCAGCGCCCGCCGCCTGGTCGAGATCCGCATCCCCAACTCCAAACCCGGCACCGAAGGAGGCAAGGCGCTGCAGGAACTGGCGCGCCTGGCAGGTCCGGACCTGATGCTGATGGTGGTCACCGGCGCACTCGACTGGACCAGCCGCAAGACCTCCTGGGTGCAGGCACTGGATGCCGGCGGCACCTGGGTCGATGCCGAAGCGCCGACGCTCGAGCGCCTGCCCAGGTGGCTGCACCAGCGCGCCCGCCGCGAAGGCCTCGAACTGGCCGACGATGCGGTCGAGGTGCTGGTCCAGCAGACCGAAGGCAACCTGCTGGCCGCCGTGCAGGAACTGCGCAAGTTGTCGCTGGCCGGCGTGAAGCAGGCCACGGCGGTTGATGTGCTGGCCAGCAGCGCGCAGAGCAGCCGCTTCGACGTCTCACAGCTCGGCGCGGCGATCCTCGAGGGCGATGTGGAGCGTGCGCTGCGTGTGCTGGCCGGGCTGCGCGCCGAGGGCGTCGAGACGCCGCTGGTGCTGTGGTCGGTGTGGCAGGAACTGCGCGTGCTGTGGCTGGCGCTGGTGCCGGGCCCTGCGGCCGGCGGCATCTTCTCGCGCAACAAGGAGCTGATTCCCGCCGCGGCGGCTCGGCTGCGACCTCTGGGTCGCGCATTCTTCGCACGCCTGGACGTGCGCATGGCAGAGGTCGACCTGATCGCGAAGGGCCGTCGCCAGGGCAATGCCTGGGATGCACTCGCACTGGTGGTCGCCGAATTCGCCGCTGGACGATCGCTGCTGGAGGCGGCCTGATGAACCAACCCCTCGCCCCCGGCGGTCCGCTCGGCATCTTCGGCGGCACGTTCGATCCTATCCACAATGGCCATCTGCGCACCGCGTTCGAACTTCGCGAAGCGCTGCGCCTGGGCGAGGTGCGGTTCCTGCCCACGGGCAATCCGCCGCATCGTGATGCGACGCTGGCCAGCGCCGAGATGCGCCTGGCCATGGTGCGCGCCGCCGTGCAGGACGAACCGGCCTTCACCGTGGATGATCGCGAGACCCGCCGTGGCGGACTGTCCTATTCGGTGGACACGCTGGCCGAGCTGCGCGCGGAATTCCCGCAGCGCTCCATCTGCCTGCTGCTCGGCATGGACGCCTTCCTCGGCCTGCCCAACTGGCATCGCTGGCGCGAGATCCTCGAGCTGGCGCATGTGGCCGTGGCGCACCGTCCGGGCTGGAAGGCGCCCACCCAGGGTCCGCTGGGCGAGGTGATGGTCGACCGCGGCACCGGCTCCGTGCGCGACCTGCATGAGGCGCCCGGCGGCCGGGTCTTCGTGCATGCGGTCACGCAGCTGGAGATTTCATCCACCGAACTGCGGGCGCTGATCGCGCGCGGCCGCAATCCCCGCTACCTCGTCCCCGACAGCGTCTGCAAGCTGCTGCGGGAGACGGGGTGGTATGCTTGAAGGCGCATGGCAGCCCGCAAGATTTCCCGCCCCCCAGCCCGTTCCGCGCTCGTCCGAACGGTCACCGATGCCCTCGAAGACATGAAGGCCGTCAACGTCAAGGTCCTTGACGTGCGACAGGTCACCGACGTGTCCGACTGCATGGTGCTGGCTTCCGGCAACTCCGACCGGCATGTGCGCTCGATCGCCGACCGGGTCGTCGAACGCGCCAAGGCGGCGGGCTTCCGTCCCATCGGGGTCGAGGGCCAGCGCGATGCCGAATGGGTGCTCGTGGACCTCAACGACGTGCTGGTGCATGTGATGCTGCCGCGGGTGCGCGAGTTCTACGGACTCGAAGAACTCTGGGAAGCACCGGCCGCCAAGGCGGCGCCACGCGCCCGCGCGAAAGCCAGCGGTGGCGCCCGGAAGAAGGCGCCTGGCAAGTCATCGCCTTCCGGCAAGTCGGGAGCGGCGAAGAAGTCCGCGCCGCGGAAGGCCGGCACATCGGCGCGTGCGAAGGCACGCCCGGCCGCGGCACCAAAGAAGAAATCCTCTGCCGCGAGAGGCGCGCGCCCGCGGTCCTGATCGTGCGGGTCACGCTGCTTGCGGTGGGCCAGCGCATGCCCGGTTGGGTCACCGAAGGCTTCACCGACTACCAGCGGCGGCTGAAGGCGCGGCTGCCGCTCCATCTGACCGAGATTCCGGCCGCGAAGCGCGGCAGCGGCGATGTGCCGCGCGCGATGGCGGACGAGGGCAAGCGACTGCTGGCGGCGGTGCGTCCGCAGGATCATGTCGTGGCCCTGGACGAGCACGGCCGGCAGCGCACCAGCATCGAGCTATCCCGGTGGCTGGCGACGCGCCTGCAGGCGGGCAATGACCTTGCGTTCATGGTTGGCGGTGCCGACGGCCTGGCGCCGGAGGTGCTGCAGCGGGCGCAGGAGCGCTGGTCGCTGTCCACGCTGACGCTGCCGCACGCGCTGGTGCGCGTGGTGTTCGCCGAGCAGATCTATCGCGCCGTCACGTTGCTCGACGGCCATCCATACCACCGGGAGTAGGGCATGCCCTTCGGCTTTCCACGCATCGTGCTGGCTTCCGGATCGCCCCGCCGCCGCGAACTGCTGCGGCAACTCGGCATCGCGCACGATGTGCTCGCGGTGGACATCGATGAGACCCCGGTGCCGGGCGAGGCGCCGGCGGCCCTCGCGCTGCGGCTCGCGCGCGCCAAGGCCGAGGCCGGCCGGCGGCGCGATGCTGGCGCGCGGCATGTGCTCGGCGCCGATACGGTGGTGGCGATCGGTGCGGTCAGTTACGGCAAACCTGCGGATCGCGACGATGCCATCCGCATGCTGACGGATCTGGGCGGCCGCGAACACGCGGTGATCACCGCGGTGGCGGTGGCTCCGGCCGGAGGCGGCGCGCTGCGCGAGGCCGTGAGCGCCACGCAGGTGCGCATGCGCGCCATCAGCGCCGCAGAGGCCGGCAAGTACTGGGATACCGGCGAGCCGGCGGGCAAGGCCGGCGCCTATGCCATCCAGGGCCTGGGTGCCGTGTTCATCGAACGGATCACCGGCAGCTACAGCGGCGTGATGGGGCTGCCCCTGTACGAAACCGCCGCGCTGCTGCACGCTCTGGCGTCCGGCACGGAGGGCGGATGAGCATCGAGATCCTGGTGAACGTGGCGCCGCGCGAGACGCGCGCCGCGCTGCTGGAGAATGGTTCGCTGCAGGAGGTGTTCATCGAACGCGCCAGCCGCCGCGGGCTGGTCAGCAACCTCTACAAGGGCCGCGTGATGCGCGTGCTGCCCGGCATGCAGGCGGCGTTCCTCGAGATCGGCCTGGCGCGCACCGCCTTCCTGCATGTGGATGACATCCTCGCGCCGCCGCCGGATGCCGGCAACGACGCGGCGCCCGAACGCCCGGCAGAGGCCGACATCCGCACCCTGGTGCGCGAGGGCGATGAGCTGCTGGTGCAGGTGGTCAAGGATCCGCTCGGCACCAAGGGCGCGCGCCTGTCGACGCATGTGTCGCTGCCATCGCGCTATCTGGTGTACATGCCGCGCGGCACCGGCATTGGCGTCTCCTCGCGCATCGAGTCCGAACCGGAGCGCAACCGGCTGCGCGAGATGGTCGCGGGATTCGCCGCGCAGCACGGCCGCGGCGGCTACATCGTGCGCACTGCCGCGCAGGGCGCGGAACTGCCGGCCCTGCATGCGGACATGCTGTTCCTGCACAAGCTGTGGGCGCATGTCAGCGGGCGTGCCGCGAAGGTGCCAGCCGGCAACCTCGTGCACGAGGACCTGCCACTGACCACGCGCGTGCTGCGTGACGAGCTGCGCGCCGAGGTGCGGCGCGTGCTGGTGGATTCCGCGACCGAGCTGGAGCGCATGCGTGAGTTCTGCCGCGCGTTCATGCCCGAGTATGTGGACCGCATCGAGCTGCATCCGGCCACGCGGCCCATCTTCGACCTGCATGGCGTCGAAGATGAGATCAGCCGCGCGCTCGAGGCGCGCGTGCCGCTGAAATCCGGCGGCTACATCGTGATCGAGCAGACCGAGGCGATGACCACGGTGGATGTGAACACCGGTGGTTACGTCGGGCATCGCAACCTGGAAGAGACCATCTTCCGCACCAACCTCGAGGCCGCCGTGACGATTGCGCGGCAGCTTCGCATCCGCAACCTGGGCGGCATCATCGTGCTCGATTTCATCGACATGCAGGACGCCGACCATCGTGAGGCGCTGCTGGCGGCCTTGCAGAAGGCGCTGTCCGGTGACCGCGCGCAGACGCACATCGCCTGCGTGTCGCCGCTGGGCCTGATCGAGATGACGCGCAAGCGCACCCGCGAGAGCCTCGAGCATCTGCTGTGCGCGCCCTGCGCGCAGTGCCAGGGCCGCGGCTATGTGCGCACCGCCGAGACGGTCAGCCACGAGGTGTTCCGCGAGCTGATGCGCCAGAGCCGCCAGTTCCACAGCGATGAGCTGGTGGTGCTGGCGCACCAGGACGTGGTGGACTGGCTGCAGAACGAGGAGGCGGCGGTGCTGGCCGAACTGGAGACGCAGCTCGGGCGGCCGATCCGGTTGCAGTCCGAGCCGCAGTACGCGCTCGATCACTTCGATGTGGTGCTGGCATGACCGCTGGTGCGGAAGCGGGCGCAGGTGCGGGCGCACAGGCGGGTGCCGGCGCACAGGCAGGTGCAGGCGCCGAGGCCGGTGCTGGCGCTGCGGGCGGACGCGTGAACGCCGAGCTCGACGCGGTCACCGTCGCCGCCGTGCAGATGACCTCCGGCGTCGATGTGCCGGCCAATCTCGCGCGCGCACGCGCGTTGCTGGAGCAGGCCGCGCGGCGCGGCGCGAAGCTTGCGGTGC
>CAZWDR010000132.1:0-6397 GCA_964632365.1 uncultured Steroidobacteraceae bacterium | reverse complement strand
AGAAGCAGTCGGCGGTGCTCGAGGCCGAGGGTCGGCGCGAGGCCGCGTTCCGCGACGCCGAGGCGCGCGAGCGCGCGGCCGAGGCCGAGGCCCGCGCCACCGAGATGGTTTCGCAGGCCATCGCCAGTGGCAACACCAACGCGCTGAACTACTTCATCGCGCAGAAATACATCGAATCGCTGACGGAGTTCGCGCGCTCGAACAACCAGAAGGTGTTCTTCCTGCCCGTCGAGGCCACCAGCCTGATCGCGTCGATCGGCGGCATCGCCGAACTGGCGAAGGACGCCATGCAGGGCAAGCAGTCCGGGCCGCTGAATCCGGGGAAATGACATGCACGACTTCCTGCAGGGACTGACGTGGTGGCACTGGTGGATCGTCGCCGCGGCGCTCGCTGCGGCAGAGACCGTGATGCCGGGCGTGCTGGCGATCTGGTTCGCCGCCGCGGCGCTGCTGCTGGGCGCGCTGCTGCTGGCGGTGGACATCCGCTGGGAACTGCAACTGGTGCTGTTCGGTTTCCTGTCGGTGATCGCCACGCTGCTGTGGTGGCGTTTCGGCCGCGGAACCCGGGATGAATCCAGCCAGCCGATGCTGAACCAGCGCGGCGCGCAGTACGTCGGTCGCGTTTTCCAGCTCGCCGAGCCCATCCAGGGCGGCCGCGGCAAGGTGCAGGTTGGCGACTCGGTGTGGCTGGTGCAGGGCGCGGACGCGCCGCTGGGCGCCAGCGTGCGCGTGGTCGCCGTGAAGGGCTCGGTGCTGCAGGTGGAGAGCACCTGAGGTGATCTGACACGTGGCGCCGGGGGCGCGGAGGGTTCCGACATGACGATGCTGTCGCAGTTGCTGGATGCAAAGGGAAGCAGCGTGTATTCGGTCCCGCCGGGGGCCTCGGTGCTCGAGGCCATCCGCCTGATGGCCGAGCGGCATGTCGGCGCGTTGCTGGTGATGGATGGAGCGCGCCTCGTGGGCATCGTCTCGGAGCGCGACTATGCGCGCAAGGTGGTGCTCAGCGGGCGCGCCTCGAACAGCACCGCGGTGCGCGAGATCATGAGCGCGCCGGTGATCACCGCCGCGCCGGGCCAGACCGTCGACGCGGCCATGCGCCAGATGACCACCCATCGCATCCGCCATCTGCCGGTGGTGCGCGATGAACGGGTGGTCGGCGTGGTGTCGATCGGTGATCTGGTGAAGAGCCTCATCGAGGAGCAGGCCCACACCATCGAGGACCTGAAGCAGTACATCCAGGGCTGACCTGCGGCCGGGCTGAACCGGCCGCCAGGAGCTGACCCGGCAGCAATTTCCCGTCGCTGCCAACTGCGAGCGGACTCCCACTTCCCGACGGCGCATTGCCGCGCCCGGCCAAACTGTGATCCAGGTCCGCCGTGCCCGCATCGCGATGGCGGATATATGCGGCATCGCCGCCCCGCAGGACGCTTTTGCCGCCGACATGACCAACGACGAAATCGACAAGGCCACTGGCCTCGCACGCGGTCAGCTGCTCACCTTCCGGCTCGGCACCTCGACGTATGGCGTCGACATCCTGCGCGTGAAGGAAATCCGCGGGTGGGCGCCGGTGACGCGCATCCCGCATTCGCCGCGCCATGTGCTCGGCGTGCTGAACCTGCGCGGCGCGATCGTGCCGATCATCGACCTGCGACTGCGCTTCGACCTGCCGGAGGCCACGTTCTGCGCGCTGACGGTGATCATCGTGCTGTCCGTGGCAACGGCCTCCGGCCAGCGGGACTGCGGCGTGGTGGTTGATTCGGTGTCGGATGTGGTGGACCTGCTGCCCGATGCGGTGAAACCCGCGCCTGCGCTGCAGGCCGGCCAGAGCCACGACTTCATCGGCGGCATCGCCACGGTGGATGACCAGATGATGATCCTGCTGAACGTGGACCAGCTGGTCACACAGGATCTGCAGTCGCCGTCCGCGGCGGCTGCCTGACAGGGAAGACAAACATGAACAGGGAATGCGGAGGGGCATGAGAGTGGCACGGATCCTGGCGGTGGATGACTCGGCGTCGATGCGCCAGATGGTTGGCCTGACGCTCAAGTCCGTCGGCCACAATGTGATCAGCGCGGTCGACGGCGTCGATGGACTCGCCAAGGCGAGCATCGGCCAGCCGGTGGACCTCGTGATCACGGATGTGAACATGCCGAACATGGACGGGATGACGCTGGTGCGCGAGCTGCGGCGGCTGCCGCAGTACCAGGGCGTGCCGGTGCTCGTGCTGACCACCGAGGCCAGCAACGAGCGCAAGCAGGAAGGCCGGAACGCGGGTGCGACCGGCTGGATCGTCAAGCCCTTCGACCCGGACCGGTTGCTGGCGACGATCGACAAGGTTCTGGGCTGATCGTTGCGCGGCGGACACGGCGGTTGCGCGCAACAGGGTTGCGGATAGATGCTCGACACGGCGCGCCTGCGTGAATTCGAATTCACCGACGCGGATTTCAATTCGCTGCGGCGGCTCGTGCGCGAGATCGCCGGCATCTCGCTGGCCGACTGCAAGCGCGAGCTGGTCTACAGCCGGCTGGCGCGCCGGCTGCGCCATCTCGGGCTGAATTCCTTCGTCGCCTATCGCGAGCTGCTGGCGAGCGAGGAGGGTCGCGGCGAGATCCGCGAGTTCACCAATGCGGTCACCACCAACCTGACCGCGTTCTTCCGCGAGCGCCACCATTTCGACTACCTGCGCGATGCCTTCCTGCTGCCGCGCGCGGCTGACCGGCGCGCCTCGCGGCGCATCCGCATCTGGTGCGCGGCGACCTCCACCGGTGAGGAAGCCTGGTCCGCCGCGATGACCATTGCCGATGCACTGCCGGACTGGCAGCGCTGGGACATCCGCATCCTCGCCACGGACCTCGACACGAACGTGCTGCGCACGGCCGAGGCGGCCGCGTATCCGCTCGACCGGGTGCGCCATCTGCCACGCGCGCTGGTTGACCGGCATTTCACCCGCCAGGGTCACGGCGAGCAGCTGCGCTATGTGGTGCGGCCGGAGCTGGCGCGCATGGTCAGTTTCCGCCCGCTGAACCTGACGCATCCGCTGCCGATGAAGGGGCCGCTGGACGCGATCTTCTGCCGCAACGTGATCATCTATTTCGACAAGGACACGCAGCGCGACCTGTTCCAGCGCATGGCGCCGCTGCAGCGCCCGGGCGACCTGCTGTTCCTCGGGCACTCCGAGGGGCTGTTCAAGGTTTCCACCGCGTGGACGCTGATCGGCAAGACCGTCTATCGGCGGGCGGCGCCGTGCTGAACGCGCGTTCACCCGCGGCCGGCGGCACCAGCACCGCGGCGCGCACCTGGGACAACGGCATGGGCTGCTGGACCACGAAGGTGCAGCCGGGCGAGTTCTACATCACCGTGGCGCATGCGGAGGAGGCGATCACCACGGTGCTCGGCTCGTGCATCGCGGCCTGCATCCGCGATCCGTCCGCATCGATCGGCGGCATGAACCATTTCATGCTGCCCGAAGAGGCGCAGCACGGCCGCGGCGACTGGCGCGAGGCGGTGGGCCTCGCGACCCGCTATGGCTCGTATGCGATGGAAAGCCTGATCAATGGCCTGCTGAAACTGGGCGCGCGGCGCGAACGGCTGGAAGTGAAGCTGTTCGGCGGCGGCCAGGTGCTCGATGTGGAGATCCCGGTCGGGCTGCGCAACATCGAGTTCGCGCATCGCTGGCTGCGCACCGAAGGCCTGCCCGTGGTGGCGCAGGATGTCGGCGGCAAGACCCCGCGGCGCATTGTGTACTTCCCCGCCTCCGGCACCGTGAAGGTGAAGCAGCTGCGCGCCGTCGAGAGCCGCGACGTGCTGACCAGCGAGCGGCGCTACCTCGGCGACGTGGCGGCGCGGCCGCTGGTCGGCGAGATCGAGCTGTTCCGCGACAAGGACTGACCGGCGGTGGCCATTCCCTCCCGTCCCATCCGCGTGCTGGTCATCGACGATTCGGCGCTCGTGCGCCAGCTGCTCGCCGAGCTGCTGCGTACTGACCCTGGCATCGAGGTGGTCGGCACCGCGCCGGATGCTTACATCGCGCGCGACAAGATCAAGGCACTTGACCCCGATGTGCTCACGCTGGATGTGGAGATGCCGCGCATGGACGGCGTCACCTTCCTGCGCAACCTGATGCGTCTGCACCCGATGCCGGTGGTGATGGTGTCGTCGCTGACCGATCGCGGCGCCGAGGTCACGCTCGATGCGCTGTCGCTGGGCGCAGTGGACTACCTGCCGAAGCCCAAGCTCGATGTGGCCGTCAAGCTGTGCGAATACCGCGAGGAGCTGATCGAGAAGGTGCGCACCGCGGCGCGCGCGAAGCTGCGTCCCGCGCGCGCGCCGGGTGACACGCTGCCGCTGCGCACGCTGCAGAGTGCCACCGCGATCGTGCCGCGTCTTGCGCCACTGGACATCCGCAGCGCCGAGCGGCTGATCGCCGTGGGCGCCTCCACTGGCGGCACCGAGGCCATCCGCGAGTTGCTGATGGGGATGCCGCCGGACTGTCCCGGCATCGTCATCGCGCAGCACATTCCGAAGGTGTTCAGCGGGCCGTTCGCGCAGCGCCTGGACCGCACCTGCCCGGTGCGCGTGTCCGAGGCCGAGGATGGCGAGGACATCCGCCCGGGCCATGCCTACATCGCGCCCGGTGACCAGCATCTCATGGTGGTGCGCAAGGCCGGACGTTGGATCTGCCGGCTCGACGACGGCCCGGCCGTGAACCGCCACCGTCCCTCGGTGGATGTGCTGTTCCGCTCCGTGGCGCAGCAGGCCGGGCACAACGCCATCGGCGTGCTGCTCACCGGCATGGGCAAGGACGGCGCGCTGGGCCTGAAGGAGATCCAGCAGGCTGGCGGCGCCACGTTCGCGCAGGACGAGGCCACCAGCGTCGTCTGGGGCATGCCCGGCGAGGCGGTGGAGATCGGCGCCGCGGACGACGTGCTGCCGCTCGGCCGGCTGGCTGCACGGGTGATGGAGTGCGTTGCCGCGCCCGACACGGCCCGGCGCGCCATTTAGTGGAAGGCGTTACGTCAAAAAAGATGTCCGATTGATACGCGGTTCGCGGTATCGGCCGGGCAGGCAAGGGAACATAGATCAAGCATGCGTACCGAAGCACGGATACGGGAGAGCCCTGGAGCAAGTCTGATGGCTGTAGATCTGCGTTTTCTGATCGTCGACGACTTCTCCACGATGCGCCGCATCATGAAGAAGTTCCTCAATGACCTTGGCTACACGGATGTCACCGAGGCGGAGGACGGCGCGACCGCGCTGAAGATCCTCAAGCAGGGCAACATCGATTTCCTGGTCACCGACTGGAACATGCCGGGCATGCCCGGCATCGAACTGCTGAAGGCCGCGCGCGCCGATCCGGCGCTGGCCAACCTGCGCGTGCTGATGGTGACCGCCGAAGACAAGCGCCAGCAGATCGTCGAGGCGATCCATGCCGGCGTGAACGGCTATCTCGTCAAGCCCTTCACTGCCGAGGCGCTCAAGGAACGGATCGACCAGGTGCTGGCGAGCTGGGCTGCGAGCTGATTCCATGCGCAAGGCCGCCGACCCGAAGCTGCCGGATGCTTCGACGTCGCGCCTTGCGACGGCAGTGAAGAAGGCCTCGCCTGCGGGGAAGAAGGCCTCGTCCGCGGCGAAGAATGCCTCGTCCGCGGGGCGGAAGTCCGCATCCGCGGGGAAGAATCGCGAGATGGCCGCCGCGGCCCGCGTCACGCTGGCGGCCGAATGCGTGGTGCGCCATGGCGCCGCATTGCAGGCGCAGCTGCTGGCCACCGTTTCCCCCACCGACGAAGTGATCATCCAGGCCGCTGCCGTCACCCGCATCGATGCAGCGGGCCTGCAGTTGCTGGTCGCCTTTGCGCGCCGCGAGGCGGGCGCGGGGCGGCGCATCCGCTGGGAGCAACCGTCCCGTGAGCTGGTCGACTCCGCCGTGCGCGTCGGGCTTGCCGGCGTGCTCGGGCTCGACACGAGCGCCGGAGCTGCGTCGTGATGCTCGACATGGACCAGTTCCACGAGGTCTATTTCGCCGAGAGCTTCGAGCTGCTCGACGCGATGGAGGCCGCGCTGCTGCGCCTGGCGCCGGGGGCCGCGGACCTCGAGACGGTCAACACGATTTTCCGCGTCGCCCACTCGATCAAGGGCGGCGCCGGCATGTTCGGCTTCAATGAGATCACCTCGTTCACCCACACGCTCGAGACGCTGCTCGATGAGCTGCGCTGCGATCGCCTCCAGGTGAGCGCGGCGATCTGCGATGGACTGCTGCATTCGGTGGATGTGATCCGCGGCATGCTGACCGCACAGCAGCGGTCGCAGGCCCTGGACCTGACGCTGTCGCAGGCGCTGCAGGAGCAGTTCCGGCAGATCGTGCAGGCCGCGGCGCCGGAGGCATCCGGTGCGAGCGAG
>CAZWDR010000131.1:0-6503 GCA_964632365.1 uncultured Steroidobacteraceae bacterium | reverse complement strand
GCAGCAGCGTGCGGGTGTCGATGTCCTGGAAGGTGGCGCTCATGCGCTCGCCGGTGTAGGTCGGGCGCTCGAGCACCTGCGCACGCTGCACGCGGCGCGGCTGCACCTCGATCACGTACTGGTCCTCGGCCTGGTAGGCGAGCTGCTCGAAGTCGCCGGAGGCATTGAGCACCAGCTGTGCGCCATTGGGCGTGCTGAGCGCGTCGAAGCCGGACACGGGCGTGGCGAAGTCGGAGACGTCAAAGCGGCGGCGCAGCTCGGCGGGAAGTTCCGCGCCGACGAAGTCGACGATGATCTGGCTGCCCTGCTGGCGCACGTTCACCGGCGTGCGCGGATCACCGAGGCGCACGATCAGGCGACCGGCACCGGTGGAATCACCCGAGCGGCGGAAGTCGATGGTCTGGATGCCGCGACCCATGCGCGGCGCGGCGCCCACTGCGCCCTGGCCCTGCACCGGGCCGGCAGCGGCCAGCGCAGCGCTGGATGCGGCCTCGCCCGCGGCTCCGGCGGCGTTGCCCACGGTCACGATGATGCGATTGCCGTCGACACGCGAGGTGTAGGGCATCATCTGGTCGAGGTTCAGCACGATGCGCGTGCGGCCGTCGGCTTCGGCAGCGAGCACGCTGTCGAGCCCGTTGCTGCGCACGTCGATGCGGCGCTGGCTGATGCCGAGCGCCGTGCCCTGCAGCGTCAGCGAGATGCGCGCCGGGTTCTCGATGGCGAATGCGTTGGGCTCGGGAGCCGCGCCGCTGGTGGTGAGCACCAGCTGCACACCCTGCGTGCCCATGGGCTGCACGTCCACGGATTGCAGCGTGTTGCCTGCGGCCGCGGCCAGCGCGACAGGAGCGGCGATGATGGCCACCATCGCCAGCAGCATGCTGCGCAGCGTCGTGGACATGGCGATACTACGGTTCATTCGTCTGTCTCCTGCCATCATTCGGCCAAATCAAGCGTGGCCGGGCGCTCCATGAATCCGCCGAGACCGTCCGGGACGACCTCGACCAGGCTGATCCGCGTGGCCTCGACACTGGTGATGCGGCCTTCGTTCTGGCCCATGTGATTGCCGGGCAGCACGCGGTGCACGACACCGTCACGCGTGCGCACCAGCGCATACTGGCGACCGCCGATGCGCATCGTGCCCTTCATCTGCAGCGTGTCGAGCGGGTACTGCTCGAGGTGCTCGCGGGCGCGGTTGCTGTTCGGGCGCACACCCTGCGCGCTGCTGCTGCCGCCACCACCGGGCACGAACGGCGAGCGCATGTGCTGCACGGTGTACGCAAAGCTCTCGTAGGGCTTGATCTCGGGCAGCGGCTCGACGCCGCCGGGCTGTTCCTGCTTGGTCTGCTCGATGAACCGGCGCAGGTCGTCGTCCTTCGACGAGCAGCCGGCAGCCAGCACCAGGGCCAGCAACGGAATGGCTTTTCTGATCATCGCTGCTGCCTGCGGTTCGTGGTGCGCTTCTCCTCGGCGGAACGGGCGGCAAGCTCATCCTCGTCGAGATAGCGGTAGGTGCGCGCGGTGACATCCATCGTCAGCTGGTCATAGGCCGCACCGCGCGGCGCGGTGATGTTGATGTCGTGCAGCGTCACGATGCGCGGCAGCGCGGCGACGGTGCTGACGAACTCGGCCAGCTGGTGGAAGTTGCCGCTGACGCGGATCTTGATCGGACGCTCGGCGTAGAAGTCACGGGTGACTTCGGCCTGCGGCTCGAAGAGCTCCTGCTGCACGACGCCATTGCCGGACTGCGAGATGTCGTTGAGCAGCGCTTCCATTTCGGTGCGGCCGGGCAGCTGCCGCAGCATTGCGCCGAATGAGCGCTCGATGTCCGCGAGCTGCTGCTTGTAGAGATCGAGGTTGACCGCCTTGGCGTGCTTGGACCGGAACTCGTTGCGCAGCGTCACCTCGTCGTTCTCGAGCTTCGCCAGTTCGTCCTTGCTGCGGTTCCACACACCCAGCCAGACCAGCAGCACGCAGGCGAGCACGAAGAACAGCGCGATGGCGCCAGCACGCACCGGCAGCGGCCAGCGGCCCGGGTCCTTCGGATCAAGTTGCTTCAGTTCGTCGAAAGTCATGTTGGTTCCTGCCGCTTAGCGCGCGGCCTGGGCTGCTGCGCCATCGGCTGCGACCTGCTCGGCCAGCAGCGTGAAGGAGCTGTTCTGGCCGCCACCGCGGGTGGTCTGCACCGACTCGACCTCGGCCTTGGTCAACCACTCCGACGCCTCGATCGCGCGCATGAACGTGGACACACGGGTCGGCGACTGCGTCATGCCCTGGATCCGGAAGCGCCGGCCGGTCTGCTGCAGCGAGGTGAAGTACACGCCATCGGGGATGATGCGCACGAAGGTGTCGAACACATGCACGATCTCCGGACGCGAGCGTTGCAGCGTCTCGATGATCTGCATGCGCGCGATGTGCTGCTGCTTCTGCTGCTCGAGGTTGTTGATCTCCTCGATCATCTTGTCGAGCTGGGTGATCTCGGCGCGCAGCAGGTTGTTGCGCGAGCGCTGGGCATCGAGCATCTGGCTCATGAGGAACCAGGCCACGCCGGCCACTGCGACGGCGCCGAGGAACGCGGCGAACATGCCCACGCCGAACGCCTTCTTGCGTTCGATGCGCTGCTGTTCGCGCCACGGAAGTAGGTTGATGCGAGGCATGTCAGTCGAAGCTCCGCAGCGCCAGACCACAGGCGGTCAGCAGGGAAGTGGCATCGCGATGCACGTTCTGGGCACGCGCCCGCGAGGAAATGCGCATCTGTCCGAGCGGATCGCCCTTCTCGGCCTCGATGCCGATGCGGCTCTGGACCACGTCGGCGACGCCGGGGATGTTCGCGCAGCCACCGCACACCAGCACCTTCTCGGGCTGCTCGCGGCCGGTGCCGCTGGCGAGGTAGAACTGCAGCGAGCGGCTGATCTGCTGCGTCATGTCGTCGATGAACGGATCGAGCACGTCGGTCTGGTAGTTGGCGGGCAGTCCGCCTTCCTTCTTCGACCGGCCGGCCTCTTCGAGCGAGAGGCCGTAGGTGCGCATGATCTCTTCGGTCAGCTGCTGGCCGCCGAAGGCGAAGTCACGCGTGTAGACGACCTTCAGGTTGCGCAGCACGCTGAACGTGGTGGTGCTGGCGCCAAAGTCCACCACCGCCACGGTGCGGTCGATGCCGCCGTCGGGCATCTGGTGCGTCATCAGGCGGCAGGCGTTCTCGAGGGCGAAGGCCTCGACATCGACCACGCGCGTCGACAGCCCCGCGGCCGACACCGCCGTGCGGCGCTGGTCCACGTTCTCGGTGCGCGAGGCCACGAGCAGCACGTCGTTCGAGTCTGAATCCTTGTCGGAGGCGCCGAGCACCTCGAAGTCGTAGGCGACTTCTTCCATCGGGAACGGGATGTACTGGTCCGCCTGCATCTCGACCTGGGCTTCGAGGTCGGCATCGGCGAGGTTGCGCGGCATCTGGATCACCTTGGTGATCGCCGCGTCGCCATGGATGGCCACGGCCACTTCCTTGGTGCGGCAGCCGGCCCGGCGCACCGCGCGGGCAATCGCCTCACCGACCGCGTCGGCATCGACGATCGCCTTCTCGTTCATGGCGTTCTGGGGGGTGGGTTCGGCCGCATAGGAATCGACCGTGTATTGCCCGCCGGACAGGCTCAGTTCGATGAGCTTGATGGACGACGTAGTAATATCAAGGCCAAGGACCGGGCGGTGTTTTCGAAAATTAAGAAACACTTTTCTCCCTTACCTTTCAGCAAGTTGCGCGCCAAAGCGCCTGTCTTGCCTGAACCGGTCAGCCACTATAACCCACGAAACGGTTAAATTGAACGCGAAGCCGGGTGGTGCTTTCCGTGAGGTTGTCCGCACTTCCTGCGGCCTGTTGCCTCGAGGATTGTCCAATCGATCCGTGGGGTGGAAACTGCACTGCCGGCTGATCTTGCGCAATAAGGGCGTGTTAAATCCGTGAACCCCATCCTCCTTCGCAGCCTTCGCTGGGTCGCAGTCGGCCTTGGCGGGCTGGTGCTGCTGTTCGCCTTCGCCCTCTCTTGCACCTATGTGTACCTCGCGCCCTCGCTGCCCACCGCCGACAACGCCGTGCCGCTGTCGGTGCCGATGCGGGTCTACACCAGCTCCGGCGAGCTGATCGCACAGATCGGCGAGGAGCGCCGCATCCTGGTGAAGTTCGAGGAGATCCCGATGATCGTGCGCCAGGCCGTGCTGGCAGCCGAGGACGACCGCTTCTTCGAGCACAGCGGGTTTGCCTGGCGCGGCATCCTGCGCGCGCTGGTGGTCAACGTGGCCACCGCGGACGCCGGCCAGGGCGGCAGCACGATCACGCAGCAGGCCGCGCGCAACCTGTTCCTGTCGCTGGACAAGACCATGCGGCGCAAGCTGTCGGAGGTGTTCGTGACGTGGCGCATGGAGCGCGACTTCACGAAGGAGGAGATCCTCGCCACGTACCTGAACGTGATCCTCTTCGGTCAGCGCAGCTATGGCATCGCGGCGGCCGCGGAGACCTATTACGGCAAGCGGCTGGATGAGCTGACGGTCGGGCAGGCGGCGACGCTGGCGGGCATCATCCAGCGGCCGTCGGCGCAGAACCCGATGACCAACCCGCGGCTGGCGGAGATGCGGCGCGGTTACGTGCTGCGGCGGATGCAGGATCTGGGATACATCGATTCGGCGACGGCAGAGGCGGCGGCGAAGGAGCCGGTGGCTTCGCGCGGGTTCGGGCCGCTGATTGATGTGGATGCGCCCTACGTGGCCGAGATGGCGCGCCAGGAGATCGTGACGCGCTTCGGGCCCGAAGCGGTCAATGCGGGTTATCGCGTCTACACCACCATCGACGGCCGGCTGCAGATGGCGGCCAATCGCGCCGTGCGCCTGGGCCTGATGCAGTACGACCGGCCGCGCGGCTATCGCGGCCACCTTGGCAAGGTCGAGCTGCCGGCCGCCGCGTCGGCCGATGAACTCGATGCACTGCTGCGCGACTACCGCAGCGTCAATGTGCTCGAGCCGGCCGTCGTGACGTCCGTGGGCGCAACCACCGCGGAGGTGCATGTGCGCCGCCGTGGCACCGCGCGCATCGGCTGGGACGGCCTCTCGTGGGCGGCGAAGGCCGTCCGCGGCGGACGTGCGGCCGCGCCGAAGACCGCCGGCGAGGTCGTGAAGCGTGGCGACGTAGTACACGTGATCGTCGATGGTCGCGGCAATGCGCTGCTGGCGCAGGCGCCGGAGGCCCAGGCAGCGCTGGTCGCGGTCGATCCGGTGGATGGCTCCATCGTGTCACTGACCGGCGGATTCGATTTTTATTCGAACGAGTTCAACCGCGTCACGCAGGCACGCCGCCAGCCGGGGTCGTCGTTCAAACCCATCCTCTATGCGGCGGCGCTGGACAATGGCTTCACGCCGGCGTCGATCATCATGGACATCCCCATCCTGCAGACGCCTGGCCTCAGCGAGGACAACTGGCGGCCCGGCAATTCCACTGGCTCGTTCCTGGGTCCGATGCGGCTGCGCGAGGCGCTGGTGCGTTCGCGCAACGTCGTGTCCATCCGCATCCTGCAGGACATCGGGATCGGCACGCTGATCCATTATGCCGAGCGCTTCGGCTTCAATCCGGCCTCACTGCCGCGTAACGAAACGCTCGCACTGGGCACTCAGGTCACTTCGCCGCTGCAGATGAGTGCGGCCTTTGCCGTGTTCGCCAATGGCGGCTTCAAGGTGGACCCGTACTTCATCGAGCGCATCGAGGACGCGTCCGGCGAGGTGGTCTATCAGGCGGAACCGAAGATCGTCTGCGCGCCCTGCGCGGAGCCTGCGGAGTCGGTGCTGGCACCAACCGCCGACGCCGTGGCGACGGTGAATGTGGGGGATGACACCGCAGGCGCCTTCGACCGCGAGAGCGGCGCCAACGCAATCGACACGACGACGGAGGGCCCGGCATTGAGCCCGGCCGTGCTGTCAGCCACCGTCGACGCCACACAGCCCACCTTCATTTCGCCGCCGCGCTGGCTGCAGGACGTGCCCGAATCGCTGCGCGCCATCGCCAGCGTGCGCGGCGGCACCGGCTTCCTGCCCGAGGAGCGGCTTGCCCCGCGCGTGCTCTCGCCGCAGAACGCCTGGCTGATGAGCGACATCCTGCACGATGTCACCGTCCGCGGAACCGCGCAGCGCACCCGGGCGCTGGGCCGCAACGACCTGGCCGGCAAGACCGGCACCACCAACGAGGGGCGCGACAACTGGTTCAACGGCTTCACGCGCAACCTCGTCGCCAGCGTGTGGGTGGGCTATGACGACAACCGCTCGCTGGGCGCCGGCGCCGAAGGCTCCACCACCGCGGTGCCGATCTGGATGCACTACATGGGCGAAGCGCTGAAGGGCGTGCCCGAATCGCGTCTGCCGCGGCCCGAGGAAGGACTGGTCGACCTGAAGGTGTCGCCCTATCGCGGCACGCTGGCCAATCCGATGGATCCCGAGGCCATCGTGGAGACGTTCATGGTGGGGGCGCTGCCGCC
>CAZWDR010000130.1:0-6641 GCA_964632365.1 uncultured Steroidobacteraceae bacterium | reverse complement strand
GCCAGAACAACCACGGCGACATCTACCCGAACAACTTCGGCGGCAACCAGTTCAATCACATTCCGCCGCTGGATGCGATCGAGCGCATCGAAGTGATCCGCGGGCCCGCTTCGACGCTGTATGGCGCGGACGCGATGGGCGGCGTGATCAATGTCATCACCCGCCGCACCACCGACCGCTGGCAGGGCTCGACGACGTACAGCCGCACGATCGAGAGCAACGACGCGTATGGCGACGATGCCACGCTGGACTTCAACGCGCGCGGACCCTTGCTGCCCGGCAAGCTCGCCCTCGGCGTGCGCGCCAGCCTGTATGACCGCGAAGCCTCGAACCCGGTCTATGAGGATGTGGTCGATCCGGCCGGCGGCGTGCATGCGCGTGCGCTGGGCTTCGGCGGCGGCGGCAAGACCGTGGACAACCTCAACCGCAGCGCCGGTGCATCGCTGTCGTGGACGCCCACCGCCAGCCAGCGCCTGACCTTCGATGCCGATGTCTCGCGCCAGGAATACGACAACGCCATCCGCAACAACGACAGCGGACAGCTGGAGTATCCGGTCGGCACGGTGGACAACATCGACAGCATCTGGGCCGCCGGCTCGTTCTGCCTCGGCGCGGCCGGCAACAACGCCACCGCCTGCGGCAACAATGGCGGCACGTGGTCACGGCGCGCGAATCCGCGCGCCGGCTACGGCGCGGTGCAGGAGTTCCACCGCGACAGCTGGTCGCTGACCCACCAAGGCAACTGGCGCCGCGGCAACAGCTTCGTGTCGCTGGCGCACGTGGCGACGCGCAACGAGGGGCGCACGATGCCCTTCACGGTGGCCGAGCGCGCGCAGCTGCTGGCGATGATCGATGCGCAGGGCGCCTATGCGGCACTTGGGGAAGCCGAGCGACGCGCGCTGGCCGAAGCCACCTTCCTGCCCCGGCCCCAGCGCGAGCTGCAAAGCGCGCAGTACACCCTCGATGCGCAGATGGACCTGCCCTTCCAGGCGCTGGGCGACCATGTGGCGGTCATCGGCGGGCAGGTGATCCGCGGCGAACTCACCGACGGCGTGTTCGGCATGGAACTGGGAACCCCGGGGCTGACGCAGGACCATGACATGCACTCGCTGTTCGCCGAGGACACCTGGAAAGTCATCCGGCCGCTGGCGCTGACCGCGGGCCTGCGGTTCGATGACCATGAGACCTTCGGCAGCCAGGTGAGCCCGCGGCTGTACGGCGTGTACACGGTGAACGAGGCGTGGACGGTGAAGGGCGGCGTCAGCACCGGCTTCAAGACGCCCAAGACCACCCAGCTCTACGACGGCGTGGTCGGTTTCGGCGGCCAGGGCACCTCGCCGATGTTCGGCAACCCGGACCTGAAGCCGGAAACCAGCACCAGCACCGAGCTGGCCGTGTATTGGCAGCGCCCCGCCGGCCACGGCTTCAATGTCACGCTGTTCCACAACCGCTTCGACGACAAGATCGACAACCAGCCCTGCGGACCGGCCACCAGCCTGCCCTGCGCCGCGGCCGGCGAGTATGCGGACCTGGGATACGGCAGCACCACGCGCGCCACCAACATCAACAAGGTGGTGACGCAGGGCGCGGAAGTCGCTGCGCGCTGGCAGATGACCGACCGTCTCGGCCTGCGCGCCAACTACACCTTCACCGACAGCGAGCAGAAGAGCGGCGCCGAGGCGGGACTGCCTCTGGGCAACACCGCCCGCCACCTCGCCAACGCCACGCTGAACTGGCGTGCCTCATCACGCGTGGATGTGTTCGTGAGCTCCGAAGCCCGCTCGAAGCGCTTCCGCGACGCGGACCCGGTCACCGGCGAGCCGCGCAGCTACCGCAGCTATGCCGTGCTGCACTCGGGCGCCTCCTACGCCTTCGGCGACTGGCTGACGCTGAACGCGCGCATCAACAACCTGCTCGACCGGGACTTCACGTCCTATGACACGTTCTTCCAGGACGTGGATGGGGACGGACTGTTCCAGACGGCCGGCGAGGTGCAGTTCCTGGACCACTACAACAACAAGGACAAGGCGCGCAATTACTGGCTGAGCCTGAACGTCCGGTTCTGAACCGCCGCCCGGCACCGGATGAAGAGAGCCCCGCTTAGGCGGGGCTTTTTTTGTTCGCGTTCGGCTGGCGCAGGCCCCGGCGTACCCCTAGAATACGCGCCCTCGTGTGGGGCGGTAGCTCAGTTGGGAGAGCGTCGCGTTCGCAATGCGAAGGTCGAGGGTTCGATCCCCTTCCGCTCCACCACTTTTCCTTCTGCCAGCAGGGCCCTGCGTGCCCGGGCCAGCCCCGCCCGCTGGCTGCGCTCCAGCGTCGGCGCCTGCAGCCGCAGCCCCTCCAGCGTCCGGTTGATCACCTGCGAGACGATCAGCCGCGCATTGCGCTTGTCGTCGGCGGGCACCACATACCACGGCGCCTCGCGCGTGCTGGTCGCCGACAGGGCCTGGCCATAGGCGCGCATGTACTGGTCCCACAGCGCGCGGTCCTCCACATCGCCCATGCTGAACTTCCAGTTCTTCGCCGGCTCGTCGATGCGGTCGAGGAAGCGCCGGCGCTGCTCCTCCTTCGAGACATGCAGGAAGAATTTCACGACGGTGGTGCCATTGCGGACCAGATGCGCCTCGTGGTCGCGGATCGAGCGCAGCCGGTCGTTCCAGAAGCGTGTGCTGCCGGCGCGCGGGTCTGGCAGGCGCTGCGCCGCGAGCAGCTCCGGACGCACGCGCACGACGAGCACCTCTTCGTACCACGAGCGATTGAAGACGCCGATGCGGCCGCGTTCGGGCAGGTGGCGCGCCGAGCGCCACAGGAAATCATGGTCGAGTTCCTCGCTGCCCGGCGCCTTGAAGGCCGTGACCTGGCAACCCATCGGGTTCACGCCGGACATTGCATGCTTGATGGCGCCGTCCTTGCCGGCCGCATCCATCGCCTGGAAGATCAGCAGCAGCGCATGCCGGTCGTCGGCGTACAGCAGCTCCTGCAGATCCGCGGTCCGCGCCACCAGCAGCGCCTGCTGGCGCGACGCATCGGCCCGGTCCAGATAAAGATCGGGCACGCGGGTGGCCCAGCGCGCGAGGTTCACGCGTCGACCGGGCGCGACGCGGAACGGGTCCAGGTCGATGCGCGGTGTGCGGGCGGGTGTGGGCGGGCTCACGCCGCTGGCGCCTGCGGCATGATGCCCAGCCGCGCCGCCGCCTGCAGCAGCTGCACGGCGGTCACGGCACCGAGTTTCTGGCGCAGCGCCGACTGGTGGTTCGCCACGGTCTTGGGCGTCAGCCCGAGGCTGCGCGCGATGTCGCCCACGGACTTGCCATCGACCAGCATGCGCAGCACCTCGAACTCGCGCGGCGACAGCGCCTCGCCGCCGCCGGCCTCCGGCGCAAGGCTGCGCAGCGCCAGCTCCTGCGCGATGCCGGGGACGATATAGGCCTTGCCGGCCGCGACGGCCATCACCGCTTCCACCAGCACCTGTGGCGCCGCGGCCTTGGTCACATAGCCGCGCGCGCCGGCCTGCAGCGCGCGCGCCGCAAACACCGCCTCCTCGTACATGCTGAACATCAGCACGCGCGCCTCCGGGTCGCGCGCGCGGATGCGGCGCAGCGCCTCGATGCCGCTGGAGCCGGGCAACGCGATGTCCATCACGGTGACCTGCGGGTGATGGTCCTGCCAGGCGAGATAGGCGGACTGCCCGTCGGCCGCCTCGCCCACCACGCGGATGCTCGGACTGTTCTCGAGCAGGCGGCGATAACCCTCCCGCACGACAGCGTGGTCATCGACCAGCAGCACCGTGACGATCACCTCGGCGTTCATGCATCCTCCTGCGCGAAGGGAATCTCCGCACGGATCGTGACACCGCGCCCCGGCGCGGACAACAGCGCGAACTGCCCGCCGAGCAGCGTCACGCGCTCGCGCATGCCGGCCAGTCCGCTGCCGTGCGCGCGCGGCGCATCGGGATGGAAGCCGGCGCCATCGTCGCGCATCTCGAGCGACACGCCGCCGCCCGGCGCCGGGTCGCGCGTCAGGTCGATGTAGAAATGGCGTGCGCCGGAATGCCGCACGCAGTTGGTGAGGCCTTCCTGCACGATGCGATACAGCGCGAGGCTGCGCGCCACGTCGAGCGCATCCAGGTCGCCGCTCATCGACAGCTGCACCGCAAGCTGCGGATGCGACTGGCGCCAGCGATCCACGCAGGCCTCGAGCGCGGCGCGCAGGCCGAGCTCATCCAGCGCCGTCGGGCGCAGGCGCCGCACCAGATCGCCGGTGGCGGCATACACCTGGTCGGCGTTCGCCGCGATGCGGCTCGCCGCGGGCGAATCGGGCAGCGCCAGCGCGTCCAGCTTGATGGCATTGAGCATCTGCCCCAGCTCATCGTGCAGTTCGCGCGCGAGGCGCCGGCCCTCATCCTCCTGCACCTGCAGCACACGACGCACCAGCTGCCGGTTTTCGCGCAGCGCGCGCTGCAGCTGCGCATGGCGACGGGCGTAGAGCACCACCATGCACAGCGCGAACACCAGCATCGCGCTGGGCCACTCATCGAGCTGGAAATGCTCGAAGTCGCGGGTGGTCTCGAAGAGGCGCTCGTTCAGCTCGATGCGTGCGGCAATGATCGCCGCCAGCAATGCAGCGCCGATGGCGATGGCGAAGTCACGCCACAGTGAGCTTCTGAACAGGGCCCGGCGGTTCGAATGAGTCATCGGCCGATGATAGGCATTGCCATCGGGCATTGCGCCTGCCAGGCGCGGTCCTGAACATTCCTGTGCGGGAATTTTTCCCGGCCACCGGCAGGAAACGGCCGGCTGGCTGCATCCGGCCGGCAGCGCGAGAATGCGCGGACAGGCCGCACACGGCCAATCCCTGGGGAACCTGATGCATTCGATGATCCGTGCCGCGGTGCGCGCCGCGCTGCTGTTGCCCTGCGTGGGCGTTGCCTTTGCCGCCGAATCCTCGTCCGCGGACATCCTCGACGAGGTCGTGGTCACCGCGCCCTTCGGACCATCCATCGCGCGCGACCGCGTGCCCGCCCGGGTGCAGACGGCCACCACCGACACCGTCGATTCGCTGCAGCCGCTGGACCTCACCGAACTGCTCCACCGCGGCTTTGGCAGCGTGAGCCTCAGCCACGCGCAGAACAATCCCCTGCAGCCGGACCTGCACTTCCGCGGGCACACCGCATCGCCGCTGCTCGGCCTGCCGCAGGGCCTGTCCGTGTATGCCGATGGCGTGCGCATGAACGAGAGCTTCGGCGACACGGTGAACTGGGACCTGCTGCCGCTGTCGGCCATCCATGGCGTGCAGCTGCTGGCGGGCACCAACCCGGTGTTCGGCCTCAATTCACTGGGCGGTGCGCTGTCCATCACGACGAAGAACGGCTTCAATTACGACGGCACCGGTCTTGAAGGCTGGGGCGGCTCGTTCGGCCGCCGCGGCGGCTCGCTGCAGCACGGCGGCAACAACGGCACCTGGGGCTGGTACGGCAACGTGGATTATTTCGCCGAGGACGGCTGGCGCGACTTCTCGAAGAGCGAGGCGCTGCGCGGCTTCGGCGCGTTGAGCTATCGCGCCGGCGAGGACCGGCTGGATGTTTCCGTGGCGCATGCCGACAGCTCGCTGCGCGGCAATGGCGCCTCGCCCACCGAGCTGCTGGACCTCGACCGCGCCGCGGTGTTCACGCACCCGGACCTCACCGAGAACAAGCTGACCCAGGTCATCGCCTCGGGCAGCACCGCGCTGCGCGCGGACCTGAGCCTGTCGGGCAATGCGTTCTACCGCCACCTGCGCACCGACTCGTTCAATGGCGACGGCACGATCTTCGAGGAATGCGACATCGGTGGCGAGGAGCTGCTGGTCGAGGAAGACTTCGACGACCTGGATGCCGATGGCGAGTGCGGCGCGGGCGATGCCTACACGCTGGTGCTCGATCCCGCCGGCATCCCCATCGAAGCAGAGATGGATGGCGAGGAGCTCAACGCCGTCAACAACATCGGCCGGCGCAAGCAGCGCAGCCGCGGCGCCTCGGTGCAGCTGGGCCACGAGACCGAGCTGGGCCAGGGGCGGCGCAACGACCTGACACTCGGTGCCGCCTGGCAGCGGGGCAACAGCAGCTTCGACTCGGTGGTCGAAGTGGCGCAGCTCACCGACGAGCGTGCGACCACGCGCACCGGCATCTTCGCCGACGAGTTCCGCACCGAGGTGGACAGCCGCGTCAGCACCTGGAGCCTGTATGCGGCGGACACGCTGGACCTCAGCCGCAGCCTGTCGCTGACGCTCGCCGCGCGCTATGACAACACGCGCATCACGCTGGCCGACCGCTCCGGGCAGAGCCCCGAGCTCGACGGCAACCATCGCTTCGATCGCCTCAACCCGGCGCTGGGCCTGGTGTGGCGCGCTCCGAGGGGTCTCGTCGCCTATGCGAGCCTGTCACAGGCCAGCCGCACCCCCACCGCGGTGGAGCTCGCCTGCGCCGACGAGAACGCGCCCTGCAGCCTGCCCAACGCCTTCCTCGCCGATCCGCCGCTGGACGAGGTGGTCGCGCGCAGCGCCGAGGTCGGCGTGCGCGGCAAGACGGGGCCTGGCATCGCCTGGCACCTGGGCGCCTTCCACACCGTGAACCGCGACGACATCCTGTTCCAGACCACCGGCGG
>CAZWDR010000129.1:0-6672 GCA_964632365.1 uncultured Steroidobacteraceae bacterium | reverse complement strand
GGCCTGACCCTGGCCCGGACGCTGGTGCATCTGCATGGCGGCAGCATCGAGGCGCACAGCGACGGGGTCGACCGGGGCTGCGAGTTCCGCGTGCGCCTGCCGCTGGTCGGGCCGGTCGGATCCGCGGGGAACCCGCGGGAGGCGCGCGGCGACGCGGCGCATGCGCCCCTGGCGCGCGTGCTGGTGGTCGACGACAACCGCGATGCGGCCGAGGCGCTGGGCCTGCTGCTGACCGCGCTGGGCGCCGAGGTCGAGGTCGTGCACGACGGTCCCGCCGCGCTGGAGCGCGCGCCGCAGTTCCGTCCCGGCGTGGTGTTGCTGGACCTCGGCATGCCCGGCATGAACGGCCTCGAAGTGGCCAGGCGCATGCGCGAGGATGAACGCCTGGCGGGCCTGCGGCTGGTGGCGCTGACCGGCTGGGGACAGAGCGAGGATCGGCGCCGCACCAAAGAGGCCGGCTTCGACCATCACCTGGTCAAGCCGGCGGACCTCGACACGCTGCAGTCCATCCTCGCCGAACCGGTGGAACCCTCCGCCGCCGCCGCGCGATAGGAACTTTCAGCCAGCGAGGCGCCGCACCGGCAGTTCGACGATGAACTCGCTGCCGTGTCCCGTGCCGGCGCTGTCGACGGTGAGCGTGCCCCCGTGCAGCGACACCAGCTGGCGGGCCAACGCCAGGCCGATGCCGAGCCCGCTGGTCTTCAGTTCCTCTTCGGGATGCGCGCGCGTGAACAGTTCGAAGATGCGCGCCTGCATGTCCGCCGGAATGCCGACACCGGTGTCCCGGATGCGCACGCGCGCGAGCGTGTCGTCGACGGTGGCGCGCAGGGTGATGGTGCCGCCCCGGGGCGTGTACTTGACCGCATTGTTCAGGATGTTCTGGAACACCTGTGACAGTCGCGTCGCATCGCCGCTGAGCACGCAGTCGCCACCCTGGATGTCCAGTTCCAGCCGGTGCCCTGCGGTCTCCACCGCGGTGCGCACCGCATCGAGGGCGTCTTCGAGCAAGTCGCCGAGCCGGATGTCCTCCAGACGCAGGCTGATGTGCCCCAGCGTGATGCGCGAGACATCGAGCAGGTCATCCACCAGATGCACCATGTGGCGCACCTGCCGGTCGATGATCTGGGCGATGCGCTGCACCTGCGGGTCGCTGATCTGCAGCCGCGCGAGCAGTTGCGCGGCGTTGCGGATCGGTGCCAGCGGGTTGCGCAACTCATGCCCGAGTGTGGCGAGGAACTCGTCCTTGCGCCGGTCGGCCTCGCGCAGCGCGGCATCGGCCTGTTTCAGCACTGACACATCGAGCACGAAGCCGACCCCGCTGCTGTGGTCGAGCATCGCCGAGCCGACCAGCACCCAGATGCGCGAGCCGTCCTTGCGGAGGTACTGCTTCTCGATCGGCGGGTGGCTGCCGTTGCGCCGCAGTTCTGCCACCGCCCTGCCATCCTGTTCCTGGAACTCCGGTGGCGTCATGCGCGCCCAGTCGATGCGCTGCGCCTCGAGGTCCTCGCGATCATGGCCGACGATGCGCAGGAACTCGCCGTTCGCATCCTGCACGCCACCGCCGATGTCGAAATACAGCACGCCGAGCAGGTTGGTCTCGAACAGCCGGCTGAGGCGCAGCTCACTGCGCCGGCGGTCGGTGACGTCGATGCCAATGCCGTACAGGCGCACCGGTGTTCCCGCGACGTCATAGACCGCGCGGCCGCGTCCCTCCATCCAGCGCCATTCGCCAGAGGCGTGCCGGAAGCGGAACTCGACCTGGTAGTCGCTGCCGGAGGACAGCGCGCGCCGCACGGCGGACATGACGCGCTGGCGGTCATCCGGATGCACCAGTTCCATGAAGGCCTCTTCGGATCCACCGAAGCTGCCCGACGGCAGGCCGAACACCGACTCCAGGTCGGCGCTCCACCGCACGATGTCGCCGGCCATGTCGCGCGCCCACGCGCCCATGCGTGCGCCACGGATTGCCAGGCGGAACATCTCCTCGCTGTCGCGCAGCGCCTGCTCGCCGGCGCGCCGCTGCTGCTCGGCGAGTTCGCGCGTGTGGACGCGGGCGGTGACATCGTTGACGTTGACAAAGATGCCCGCGACCTTGCCGGTGTGATCGCATATCGGGTCATAGACGAAATCCACGATCCGCGGGGTGGCCATGCGGTCCTGCGAACGCGTGCGCATCACCGGCACCTCGTGACCCACATGCGCCACGCCGGTTCGCAGCACCCGGTCGAGGTTTGCCGCCACGCGCGGCCGCACCTCGTCGGGGAGCGTCGCGAGCAGGGGCATGCCCTCGATGTCCTGCACGCCGAGCAGCGCCAGGTAGGCCGGATTGGCCATCTCGATGCGGTAATCCTCACCCCATAGCAGCGCCATCGGGTTGGAGGCCTGCTGGAACACCTCGCGCAGGCGCGTCAATGGTGCCGTTGCAGCAGGCTGTGATGGGTTGGCATTCAAGCGCGTCGTTGCCCCGTGCCGGATCGCAGGTGGATGACCCACGCGTGGCAATGATGCCATGCCCCGCCGGGCTTGCGATGTCGCCGCCCGTGCATGAGTGCGGCGGACTTTCCGGCCCATTCGGGCCGAATGTATAATCCGCCGCCCCCGACAGGCCGCGCCCGGCGCCTGCGTACGTTCAAGGATCCAGAATGTCAGCCCGCCCAGTCGCCGCGTTGGCGCTGTTCCTGTCCGCGTTGTCCGCCGGATGTGGCGCGCCGCCTGATCCTGCGGCCGTTGCGCCCCCTCCGGTGGAAGTCAGCGTTGCCACTGTGCCCGAACGCGACATCTCCGAATGGGACGAATACACCGGTCATCTCGAAGCGGTGGAATCGGTCGAGATCCGCCCGCAGGTGTCCGGCTTCCTGCAGCAGATGAATTTCGAAGAAGGGCGCGAAGTGCGCAAGGGCGATGTGCTGTTCGTCATCGACCCGCGCCCGTACCAGGCCGAGCATGACCGGGCCGCAGCCGAAGTCGAGCGCGCCCGCACGACGGCCGCGCTGGCGGGTGCAGACCTGCAGCGCGCCGAACGGCTGCTGTCCAGCGGCGCGGTGTCGCAGGAGCAGTTCGAGAGCCGCCGCGCGGCACATGTCAGCGCACTGGCCGCGGTGAAGGCGGCCGAGGCGGCCGTGGCGGTGGCGCAGCTGAATCTCTCGTATACACGCGTGACCTCGCCGATCGACGGCAGGGTCGGCCGCGCGGAAGTGACGGTGGGCAACCTCGTCACCGGCGGCCTCAATGGCGACGCCACGCGCCTGACCACCGTGGTCTCGATCTCGCCGATGCATGCGTACTTCGAGGCGGCCGAAAAGGATTACCTGAAGTACATCGACCTTGCGCGCAGCGGCCAGCGACCGCTGTCGCGCGAGCACGGCAACCCGGTGCTGATGGCCATCGGCAATGAGGCCGAGTTCCGTCACCAGGGCCGCATGGACTTCGTCGACAACCGCGTGGATGCCGGCACCGGCACGCTGATGGGGCGCGCGGTGTTCCCCAACCCCGACCGTTTCCTCGTGCCGGGCATGTTCGTGCGCATCCGGCTGCTCGGCACCAGTACCTACCGCGGCACGCTGGTGAATGACCGCGCGATCCTCACCGACCAGGATCGCCGCTTCGTGCTGGTGGTCGGCGAGGGCGACGTGCTGGAGTACCGCGCCATCACCACCGGACCGATGATCGACGGGCTGCGCGCGGTGCGCGAAGGCCTGAAGGGCGGTGAACGCATCGTCGTGAACGGACTGCAGCGGGTGCGGCCGGGCATGGCGGTGACGCCGCGCATGGTGCCGATGGAAGGGGCGGACACTGCAACGGCCGCCGCCGTTGCCGGGGGCTGAGAGAGCTTCCATGCGATTCGCGCACTTCTTCATCGACCGCCCGATCTTCGCGGCGGTGCTCTCCATCGTGATCTTCCTGGCTGGCCTGCTGTCGCTGCAGGTGCTGCCGGTCAGTGAATACCCGGAGGTCGCGCCGCCGTCGGTGATCGTGTCCACGGCCTATCCCGGCGCGAGCCCTGCCGTGGTGGCCGAGACGGTGGCCGCGCCGCTGGAGCAGGCGATCAATGGCGTCGAGAACATGCTGTACATGTCCTCGCAGGCGTCCTCCTCCGGCGCGCTGTCCCTCACCGTCACCTTCAACATCGGCACCGACATCAACCTGGCGCAGGTGCAGGTGCAGAACCGCGTGGCCCAGGCGCTGACGAAGCTGCCGGAGGACGTGCGGCGCATCGGCGTCAGCACCGTGAAGAGCAATCCCAACATCACGATGTTCGTGCAGCTGGTCTCGCCGGACGGCCGGTACGACCTGAAGTACCTGCGCAACTATGCCGAGCTGCAGGTGCGCGACACGCTGGCGCGCATTCCGGGCATGGGCCAGGTCGAGGTGTTTGGCGGCGGTCCGTACGCGATGCGCGTGTGGCTGGATCCTGGCCGCGTCGCCGCCCGCAACATGACCGCCGGGGATGTCATTGGCGCGATCCGCGAGCAGAACGTGCAGGTGGCCGCCGGCATCGTCGGCGCGCAGCCGATGACGCCGGGGGTCAGCCAGCAGCTGCTGGTGAATGCCTTCGGCCGGCTGACCTCCGAGGAGGACTTCGGCGACATCATCATCAAGACCGGCGAGCGCGGCGAGCTGACGCGGCTGCGCGATGTGGCGCGCATCGAGCTGGGCACCTCCGAATACGGCATCCTGGGATACCTCGATGGCATGCCGGCCGTCGCGATCGCGATCTTCCAGGCGCCGGGATCCAACGCGCTGGAGCTGGCCGACCAGGTCCGCGCGAAGATGCAGGACCTGGCGCGCAACTTTCCTGACGGCGTGGACTATCGCGTGGTCTACGACCCTACGCAGTTCGTGCGCCATTCCATCGATGCCGTGGTCGAGACGCTGCTCGAGGCCCTGGTGCTGGTGGTGCTGGTGGTGGTGCTGTTCCTGCAGACCTGGCGCGCGTCGATCATCCCGCTGCTGGCCGTGCCGGTGTCCATCGTCGGCACGTTCGCGGTGCTGCTGATGCTGGGCTTCTCGATCAACACACTGTCGCTGTTCGGCCTGGTGCTGGCCATCGGCATCGTCGTCGATGACGCCATCGTCGTGGTGGAGAACGTGGAGCGGAACATCGCCGCGGGGCTCTCCCCGCGCGATGCCACCTACCGGGCCATGGACGAGGTCAGCGGCCCCATCATCGCGATCGCGCTGGTGCTCACCGCGGTGTTCATCCCGATCGCCTTCATCGGCGGGCTCACCGGCAGCTTCTACCGGCAGTTCGCGATCACCATCGCGATCTCGACGCTGATCTCGGCCTTCAACTCGCTGACGCTGTCGCCGGCGCTGGCCGCGGCGCTGCTGAAGCCGCACGATGCGCCAAAGGATGGCCTCACGCGGCTGCTGGACCGCACGGTGGGCCCTGTGTTCCGGCCATTCAACCGCTTCTTCACGCGGACCTCGGCGCGCTACAGCCGCGGCGTCGGGCATGTGCTGCGCCGGAGCGCGCTGGCGCTGCTGGTGTACGCGGGGTTGCTGCTGCTCGGTGCACTGGCGCTGGTGCGCGTGCCCGGCGGCTTCGTGCCGGTCCAGGACAAGGACTACCTGATCGCCTTCGCGCAGCTGCCCGATGCCGCCTCGCTGGATCGCACCGAGGAGGTGGTCCGGCGCATGTCCGACCTCATCCGCGAGGAGGAGGGGGTCGAGTCGATCATTGCCTTCTCCGGCATGTCGGTCACGGCGGGCTTCGGCATCGCGTCGAACAGCGGCGTGATCTTCGCGACGCTCGAACCGAAGGCCGACCGCAGCGGCGGACGCACGGCCGATGAGATCCAGCAGAGCGTGCAGGGCCGGCTGGCGGCGATCGAGGAGGCCTTCGTCGGCGTCGTGCCGCCGCCGCCGGTGGAGGGCATGGGCGCGCTGGGCGGCTTCAAGATGCAGATCGAGGACCGCAGCTCGCTGGGCTACCAGGAACTCAACCGCGTGCTGCAGGATTTCCTCGCCGCCGCGAACCAGACGCCGGGCGTCGCCGGGGTGTTCTCCAATTACCTGGTCAACGTGCCGCAGCTGTATGCCGACATCGACCGCGCGAAGGCCAAGCGCGAGGATGTGCCACTGGCCAATGTGTTCGAGGCGCTGCAGGTGTACCTGGGCTCGCTGTACGTGAACGACCTGAACCTGTTCGGCCGCAGCTACCAGGTGATCGCACAGGCGGATGCGCCCTTCCGGGCGCACAAGGAGGACATCCTCGACCTGAAGACGCGCAATGCCGACGGCGAGATGGTGCCGCTGGGCGCCGTGCTGGCCGTCCGCGACAGCTTCGGGCCCGACAGTGTCACGCACTACAACGGCTACCTGGCCGCGGACATCAACGGCCAGCCGACGCCGGGGACCAGTTCTGCCGCCGCGCTGGATGCGATGGAGACACTGGCACGCGAGCGACTGCCGGCCGGCGTCACCTTCGAGTGGACCGACCTTTCCTACCAGGAAATCCTCGCGCGTGGCAGCTCGACGCTGATCTTCCCGCTGTGCGTGCTGCTGGCGTTCCTGGTGCTGGCCGCGCAATACGAGAGCTGGACGCTGCCGCTCGCGGTCATCCTGATCGTGCCGATGTGCATCGTCTGCGCGCTGGCGGGCGTGTGGCTGGTGGGCGGCGACAACAACATCTTCACGAAGATCGGCTTCATCGTGCTGGTGGGCCTCGCG
>CAZWDR010000128.1:0-6726 GCA_964632365.1 uncultured Steroidobacteraceae bacterium | reverse complement strand
CATGCCGTGATGGTCGAGGACGTGAAGTTCCTCGCCGCCAACACGCAGCGGCGCATCAAGATCACTGTGCCCGGACCGTTCACGATGTCGCAGCAGGCGCAGATCGACCACTATGGCGGCAGCCGCGAGCAGGCGGCGATGGATTATGCCCGCGCCGTGAACGAGGAGATCCGCGACCTGTTCGCGGCCGGGGCCGACATCGTGCAGATCGACGAGCCCTACATGCAGGCACGGCCGGATGACGCGCGCCGCTATGGCCTGAACGCACTGAACGTCGCGCTCGACGGCATCACCGGCAAGACGGCGGTGCACATCTGCTTCGGCTACGCCGCCATCATCCACGAGCGTCCGTCGGGTTATTCCTTCCTGTCGGAGCTGGCGCAGTGCAACTGCCGGCAGGTGTCGATCGAGACCGCGCAGTCGAAGCTCGACACCAGCGTGCTGAAGACGCTGCCGGGCAAGCAGGTGATCCTGGGCGTGATCGATCTTTCCGACCCGGACGTCGAGACGCCCGATGCCGTGGCCGCGCGCATCCGCCGTGCACTGGAGCATGTGCGCGCCGAGGACATCATCGTCGCGCAGGACTGCGGCATGAAATACCTGCCGCGCGATGTGGCCGACGCGAAGCTGCATGCGATGGTGGCGGGCGCGCAGATCGTCCGCGGCGAAGTGCAGCGCGGGGCGGCGCGGCACGGCTGACCTGCGGCGCCGGCGACCGGTGCGGCAGTACAATTCCTGGCGCTGGCGGGCCGCATGCGCCGGTCCCGCCAGCGCCGCCGGCTCTGATTCCGATACATGCTTGAGGAAGGGGGACTGACCATGGCCATCTCTGCAAAGCTGCCTTCACGACTGCATCACACCGCCTACACCTCGAAGGACCTCGAGGCCACGCGCCGCTTCTATGAGGACATCATCGGCCTGCCGCTGGTGGCCACGTGGTGCGAGAAGGACGAACTGTTCGGCAAGGAGCGCACCTACTGCCACTGTTTCTTCGGCCTCGGCGATGGCAGTGCGCTGGCGTTCTTCCAGTTCGCCGACGAGGAGGACGAGGCGCTGTTCGCGCCGAAGATGCCCCCTTCGCCGTTCCACCACATCGCGCTGACCGTCGACGCCGAAACCCAAGCGGGCATCGAGAAACGCCTGCAGGAAGCGGGCTACCAGGCGCCGCAGACCTATCTGCTCGAACACGGCTACTGCCGCTCGCTGTACGTGGAAGATCCCAACGGCATGATCTGCGAGTTCACCTGCGATCATCCGGAAGCCGCGCGCATCAATGAGGAAAACCGCCGCAACGCGCATGCCGAACTGAAGCGCTGGCTGGCCGGCCAGCATCACAACAACAACCCGTTCCGCTCGGAAGCGCACTGACATGCTGCGCAGCGCCGACCGCATCCTCACCACGCATGTCGGCAGCCTGCCGCGCTCGCAGGCCGTCACCGACGTGCTGTTCGCGCGCGAGAACAACGGACCACTGCCGCCCGATCCCGGCAAGGTGATCGCCGACGCGGTCAGCGCCGTGGTCGCGAAGCAGGTCGAGGTCGGCATCGACATCGTCAGCGACGGCGAGATGGGCAAGATCAGCTATGCCACCTACATCAAGGACCGGCTCTCCGGCTTCGATGGTGACACGCCGCGCGAGCCCGGGCAGGACCTGGTGGAGCATCCCCGCCTGCTCGAGAAACTGGCGAAGCTCGGATCGACCGCGAAATACCGGCGCCCGCGCTGCGTGGCCGCCATCGGCGTGAAGGATCTCGCGCCGATGCGCGAGGACATCGCCAACATGCAGGCCGCGATGGCGGCGGCAAAGCCGGCCGAGGGGTTCATCAACACCGCTTCGCCCGGCACCATCGCGCTGTTCCAGCCCAACGAGTTCTATCCCACCCAGGATGCCTACCTCGAGGCCGTGGCCGAGGGCATGCGTGCAGAATACGAGGGCCTCACGCAGGCGGGGCTGCTGATCCAGATCGATGCGCCGGACATGGCGATGGGCCGGCACACGATGTATCGCGACCGCTCCGAGACTGACTTCATCGGCCTCGCCGCGCGCCACATCGAGGTGCTGAACCATGCATTGCGCAATGTGCCGGCCGACCGCGTGCGCATGCATGTGTGCTGGGGCAACTACGAAGGGCCGCACACCCACGACGTGCCGATGGAGAAGCTGCTGCCGGTCGTGATGAAGGCCAGGCCGCAGGCCATCCTGTTCGAGGCCGCCAACCCGCGCCATGCGCACGAGTGGCAGGTCTTCAGGGACCTGAAATCCATCGTGCCCGACGACAAGCTGCTGGTTCCCGGCGTGCTCAGCACCACCACGAACTATGTCGAGCACCCGGAACTGGTGGCCGAGCGGCTCGAGCGTTTCGCTGACATCGTCGGACGTGAGCGCGTGCTGGCCGGCACCGACTGCGGCTTCGGCACCTTCGCCGGCTTCGGGCCGGTGGACCCGGACATCGTCTGGCTGAAACTGAAATCCCTGGTCGATGGCGCGGCGCTGGCCTCCAGGCGCCTGTGGGGTCGTCGCTGATACAGATGGCTCGAGCGGGTCGCTGACGACCCGCAACAACAACAAGGAAGGGGGGAACCGGAATGACCGACCGAACGGGTCACGACTCGTCGTACGAGTGGAAGATCATCCTGCTGCTGAGCCTCACCTTCGGACTGGTGGGCCTCGACCGCTTCGTGCTGCCGATCATCCTGCAGTCGCCGAACTCGACGATGGCGGCGGACCTGGGGCTCACCGCGGCGGATGGCGGCCGGCTCGCCGGCTACCTGGGCATGGCCTGGGGCATTTCGGCATTCGTGATGGGCTATCTCGCCGACCGCATCGGCCGGCGCGCGGTGCTGGTGCCGGCGATCGTGCTGTTCTCGCTGATGTCGGTGTTCAGCGGCCTGGCCGGTTCGGTCGTCGCGCTGGTGATCTTCCGTGTGGTCATGGGCATCGCCGAAGGCCCGGTTGCATCCACCGGCGTCGCGGTGGCCGTGGAAGCTTCCAAGCCCGAACGCCGTGGCATGAACAACGGCATCTTCCAGTGCATGGTCTCGCTGTTCGGCCTCGCGCTGGCACCGATCATCGCGACACGCCTGCTCGACAGCTACAGCTGGCATGCGGTGTTCATGATCGTCGGCGTGCCGGGCCTGGTGCTCGCGGCGCTGATGTGGATGGTGGTGCGCGAGCCGCTCAAGCGCGTCGTCGCGGGCCAGCGTGCCAGCGCGCCGCCGTTCATGAGCATGTTCCAGCACCGCAATTCCATCGTCGCGCCGTTGACGCTGATCTGCGCGATGGGCGGCATCTTCGTGATCGCCGCGATGCTGACGGCCTATCTCACCGCGCCCGCCGGCGCCGGACTCGGGCTCGATCCGGTGACGGCCGGCAACGTGTTCTCGGCGGTGGGCATCGGCGGCTGCATCGGGCAGTTCGCGATGCCCGCGCTGTCGGATTTCATCGGGCGCAAGCTGTCGACGCTGGCGTCCTATATCTTCGCCGCGGTGTTCCTGTACCTGTTCACGCAGGCCGGTGGCGACAACACCACGACGCTGTGGGTGCTGCTGTTCTTCGCGTCACTGTTCAATTTCGCGGCGCTGGCGATCCTGGCCGGCCCTGTCGCCGCCGAGGCGGCGCCACCGGGCATGCTGGCCTCGATGGCCGGGTTCGTGATCTTCGCCGGCGAGTTCGTGGGCGGCGGCGTCAGCCCGATCATCGCCGGCAACCTGGCCGCCGAGCACGGCCTGAAGGCGGCACTGTACTTCGCCGCGTGCGGCCTGGTGGTGGGCTTCGTGGTCGCGCTGTTCCTGAAGGAAACCGCCCCGCGCAGGGTCCGATGAGCACGCTGCCGGTCACCACGGACGACCGCATCGTCTGGGACACCTGGCTGTCCATGTTCCGCTTTCCGGTGGTGTCGGCCGCGGACGAGGTGGGCACGTTCGCGGCACTGACAACGGCGGCGAAGGGCACCGCGGAGCTGGCGGCCGAACTCGGGGTCGACGCGCGCGCGCTCGGCATCCACCTGGGCATGCTGGCCGCGCTGGGTTTCGTCGCCCGGCGCGACGGAAGGTGGCGGGCCACGGCCGCGGCCCGCACCTGGCTGCATCCGCAGGCGGAAGGCTATGCCGGCCCGCTGCTGAAACGCTTCGCGCTGAACCAGCCGCTGCACGAGCAGCTGCTGGTCACGCTGCGCACCGGCGGTCGGGCCGAGGCCTACAAGTCGGCGTCGGCGGAGTGGGAGCGCGGCGAGATGCCGCCTGACCTGGCGGCCATGATCACCGCGTTCATGAACGCACACAGCCGCGCCTCGGCGCGCGCGGTGGCGTTGCAGCCGCTGTGGCGGGAGGTGGGCACGGTGCTCGATGTCGGCGGGGGTTCCGGCATCTTCTCCATCGAGATGGCCAGGGCGTGGCCGCAGCTGCGCGCGACGGTGCTCGAGATCGACACCATCTGCACCGAGGCGGCGCGCTACATCGATGCCGCTGGCGTCTGCGGGCAGGTGGCCACCCATGCCGCAAACATGTTCACGCAGCCGTGGCCGCGCGGGCACGCCGTGCATTTCTTCTCGAACATCTTCCACGACTGGTCGGACGACACGTGCCGGCTGCTGGCGCGCCGCTCGTTCGACGCGTTGTCGCCTGGCGGGCGCATCGTGCTGCACGAGATGCTGATGGATGATGATGGCTGCGGCCCGCTGCCGGTGGCGGCGTTCTCGCTGCTGATGCTGATCGGCACCAAGGGGCGGCAGTACAGCCTGCCCGAACTGCGCGGCTTCCTTGAGCAAGCCGGGTTCGTGGATGTCGAGGCATCGGAAACGGGCGGGGGCTACTATTCCCTCGTCACCGCGCGACGACCATAGCGCTGGAACGGACGGGGGAAGCGACATGCGGATTATGAAGAAGACCGCCTGGGTTGCCGTTGCCGCAACGCTGGCGTCGATCGGCAGCGTGAGCGGACAGCAGGTCGCCGATCCCGGCTTCCGCAGTGTCGGACGTGGTGCGCCGGTCAAGCTCGATCTCACTGCCGGGTCGCCGAACACGCCTGCCGGACCCGGCCAGCTCGGGGCGCCACCCGCACAGCAGGCGCAGACCCCGGAGCAGCGTGCGGCAACGTTGCGTCAGCGCGAGCCGTTCACGGTTGGTCCCGTCGCCCAGCGCATCGGCGGCGGCGGCCCCGGTGGCGGCGCGCCGGCGCCGGGCACGCCGCAGCCGCCGCGCGCCCCGGGTGCCGCCGCGGCGGACGCACAGTCGGTGGTGGTGACCGGCGCGGCGATCAACGGCGCCGTGCCGCCCGGAGTGACCGCGTTGCCGGTCGACTTCTTCACCACCAGCGACTTCTACCAGGACCGCGAACTATGGAGCGATCCGCGCTACTTCCGCTGCAACAGCCCGCTGGCGCTGGAATCGCAGCGCGGGTCGAATGGTCCGGCGATGATCGTGGACGATGCGGCCAGTGCGCCATGGGGCTTCTGCGATCGCGACTATCCGCGCGATGCCATCGTCAGTCCGTATCCCTTCAAGAGTGCACAGGAGCACTACGACGCGCTGCTGGCCGAGACGAAGGCGCGCGGCGGCCCGACGAAGCACACCTATGCGACGGTGCCGGGCGAGATCTCCGGGCGCTATTCGCTGGGCCTGCGCGGCGACTGGTATGGCCTGCGCTACAACCAGACGCCCACCATCCTGTCGCTGCTGACGCCCGAGTACCAGACGCGCATGGTGCAGATGCTCTATCACGAGGCCGTCACGGGCGCCTCGCACTGGCCTTCGCAATATTGCTGGCCCGAGGGCTTCATGCGCCGCTTCGATCCAGTGGCCGTGCAGCCGTGGATCAATCCGCACCAGATCATCGTCACGCCCGACCAGGTACAGATCTCCGCCGGCGTGGCGCGCAATTTCGTCACCAACATCCACGTGGGGCGCGCGTTCAACACCAGCGGTGGCGTGCCGCGGCTCGGTGCCGACGTGCCGCGCTGGTATGGCGAGAGCATCGGCTTCTGGGACAAGGACACGCTGATCACCTGGACCTCGAACATCCAGGGCTGGATGATCCACGGCAAGCCGGAGTTCTCGAGCAAGCTGCAGACCGTCGAGATCTACACGCCGGAGCGGGGCCCCGACGGCGCGGTGACGGGGCTGAACCACGAGGCGGTGTTCTATGACCCGGAATCGCTGGTCGAGCCGATCCGCATCGTGCGCAGCCTGCCGCGCACCAGCGGCCTCGACGAGGGCAATCCCTACACCTACATCGAGTGTGTGCCGACCATCTTCCCGGTGGAGGGCAGGGCACATTCCACCAGCCCCGGCCAGGTGATCCAGTACCAGGTGCCCGACATGTACGGCCGGCCGTGGGCGCGCATGTGGGAGGAACACTTCGAACAGGGCATGAAGAACCCGGCGAAGCAGCAGCTGGAAGAACTGTTCGACTTCGAGTGAGGGGCGGCTCGCCGGTCGGTAATGCGTCCGGCCTGCGATTATCGAACGCGACGGCTCGAAACCAGTCTGGCCGCCCGGACGATATTGCCCGGATGATGACTCCTGGTGCCCGCCACGGCGGCGGGCGCTCGGCTAAGATGGCGTGAGGACTTCAAACATCGCTGCGGCCAGAGCGGAACGAGGCATCCCCTCCACGCTTCGCGCCCAGCCCGGGGGCAACATGACAGGATCGAAGCAGCTGTGGCGCCTGCGTCTGGTTGCGGTGGCCGGAGTGGTGGCCGCGGCCGTGCCGCTGATGGGGCACCATTC
>CAZWDR010000127.1:0-6906 GCA_964632365.1 uncultured Steroidobacteraceae bacterium | reverse complement strand
GTCGGCATCAACTACCTCGCCGCGGCGGGCTTCGATCCGAACGGCATGGCGCAATTCTTCGCGACGATGATGCGCCAGCGCGGCCTGGGCGGCGCCGAGATCCCGCCGATGCTGCTGACCCATCCGGTCGACACGGTGCGTCTTGCCGAGGCGCGCGCGCGCATCGCCTCCATGCCCGAGACACCGCGCCGCCCCGACTCCGAGACCTACGCCTACATCAAGGAGCGCGTGCGGGTGCTCAGCGCGGGCACCGGCAACGACCTGCGCCGCCACTACGAGCGCGAGCTCGAGCGCAACCCGGAAGATGGCGCGCTGCGTTATGGCGCGGCGCTGCTCGACATCGAATCCGGCGATCCGCAGGCCGCGATCGCACGACTGGAAAAGCTCATCGACGAGCGTCCGCACCTGCCCCTGCTGCACGCGGCGCTGGGCAAGGCCCAGGCCGATGCGGGCCTGCAGAAGGAGGCCCTCGCCACCTACGAGCAGGCGCTGGCGCTGTCACCGCGCAATGTGCCGCTGACGGTGCGCTATGGCGAGGTGCTGCTGCAGCTCGAGCAGCCGCGCCGCTCGCACCAGGTGCTGCTCGACCTGTTCAACAATGTGGCCCCGACCCCTGAGCAGATCCGGCTGATCGCGATTGCGGCGAATGCCGCCGGCGACACGGCCGATGCTTATTCCTACATGGCCGAGCTGCACCTGGCCAACGGCGACCTGCCGCTGGCAGTGATGCAGCTGGACCTGGCGCTGGCCACCCCGGGCATCTCCGATGTGCAGCGCAAGCGCTTCCGGGCGCGCCAGGACGAGGTGCGCGATGTGCTGCGCGACTCGAACAAGCGCCGGCGCGAACCCCCGTCGGAGGCCGAGCGCGACCCCACGGCGCCCGCCGCGCCGTCCTGGCAGATCCATCGCCACTGAAGAGCCCCGCTCCGGCGCAAAGGCGCCCTGCTAGAATCCGCACGATGCCATCCCGCCCGATCCTGCTGGCCCTGCTGTGCGCCAGCCTGCTCCCCGCGTGTGCAACCCTTCCGCCCGGCGAGCGCGATCCGCGTGACCCGTTCGAGCGCTTCAACCGCTCGGTGTACCGCCTCAACGACGCCCTGGACCGCAACGTCGCCCGCCCGGCCGCGCAGGCCTATGTGAAGGTGACGCCTGCGCCGGTGCGCAGCGGCGTCGGCAACTTCTTCCGCAACCTCAACTCCACCACGGTCATCGTCAACAGCCTGCTGCAGGCCAAGCCGAAGGGCTTCGCCACCGAGACGCTGCGGCTGGTGGTGAATACCACGATCGGCATCGGCGGCCTGTTCGATCCGGCCTCGCAGCTGGGCATCCCCGCCGGTGACGAGGATTTCGGACAGACGCTGGGACGATGGGGCACACCGCCCGGTCCCTATGTGGTGCTGCCCTTCCTCGGGCCGTCCACGGTGCGCGACACCGTCGGCGTCGCCGCCGACCAGTTCACCGATCCGAAGTACTACCTGCTGGACGACATCTGGGTGAAGGTCGGGCTGACGGTGCTGAGCCTGCTCGACACGCGCGCCGGACTGCTCGGCACCGATGAGCTGCTGGCGCGCTCGTTCGATCCCTATGTGTTCATGCGCAACGCCTACCTGCAGCGGCGCGACTTCCAGGTGCGCGATGGCGCCGGCGCGGCCGACAGCGAGGATTTCGAGATCTTCGAGTTCGACGATGAGGAATCCGGGGACGGGCAGGAAGCCGGGGATGGCGATGCCGCGGACGCGGAAGCGGACGCAGAGGCGGAAGCCGCCGATGCCGCCGGCGCGGAGCCGGTCGCGCAACCGCAGTAGGGGACCCCGCGGCGACGGGCCGCGTGACCGGATCTCAGGCGGCGGCCAGCAACCCCTGCGCGTCCGTCAGGGCCGCCAGCGCCAGCAGCCGCTGCGGCACACCGTGGAAGGCCAGATCGCCGCCCTCGCGCCGGCACTGCGCTTTCCACGTCATCAGCAGTGCAAGTCCCGCGCTGTCCGATTCCGTCACGCCGGTCAGATCCGCCACGCGTGCCGTCGACAGCAGCCCGGTGCCCGACAGTTCCTTCCACAGCCAGGGGGCGCTCTCGATGGTCAGCGGCCCCGACAGCACACACCGCCCCTGGCCCTGGTCGGCCAGCTGCGAGGTGCCCGCATCCACACTCACGGGGCGGGCACCTTGATCTGGCCGGATTCCAGCCGGGTCAGCAGCGAGTCGAGCCCCTTCTGGTCGATCTCGAGGCCAAAGTCCTCGCGGAAGCTCTTCACGTAGCTGATGCCTTCGATCACGACGTCCCACACCTTCCAGCCCGCAGGCGTCTTGCGCACGCCATAGGACACGGCGACGCTGGCGCCATTGGAGCGGCGGATCTCGGTGTCGACCGTGGCCCGATCGGCGTTCGCGTCGCCGCGGAACGGCTTGATGCGCAGGTTGTCGGCGGTGAATTCCAGCAGCGCGTCCCCATAGGTGGTCAGCATCGACTGGTAGAAAGCATCGACGAAGCGCTTGCGCTGCTCCGGCGTGGCAGTGCGCCAGTGCTTGCCCAGCACCTGCTGCGCGGCGTACTGCACGTCCACATGCGGCAGGAACTTCGCGTCGATGACCTTGTACAGCGACTTGATGTCGCGCTTGTACGCGGCGCGGTTGGCGTCGAGGTCGGCCAGCAGCAGCTGGGCACTGGACTCGACCAGCTTCGCCGGCGTGCTGTTGTCGATGGCCTGCGCCTGGCCAGCCTGGCCCAGCGGCGCGAAGGCCAGCATCAGCGCCCCCAGCAGGCCCGCGCGACGCGTCAGGGTTTGGATTCGCATTGTGTCACTCCTCCTCGTTGCTGCCGCGGCTGGCAAAGGCCGAGAACAGCCGGTTGACGAGCTTCTCCAGCACCATCGCCGACTGGGTATTCTCGATTCGACTGCCCTGCGCCAGGTAGGTTTCCGAACCGCCCGCATCCAGCGCCACGTATTTGGCGCCCAGCAGCCCCGCGGTTTCGATATTCGCCCAGCTGTCATCCGGAATGCGGTCATACCGCTGGTCGATGCTCATCGTGACCACGGCCTTGTAGTCGGTGGAATCGAAGCCGACGGCGGTCACCCGGCCGACGGTGACACCGGCCATGCTGACCGGCGCGCCGGCCTGCAGGTCGGCGACATTCTCGAAGCGGGCCTCCACCTGGAAGCCGGCCGCCTGCGAGAACACCGCGAGCTTGCTGCCCGGCAGCTGCGTGGTCAGGAAGGCCAGCGCCGCAAAGCCCAGCAGCACGAACAATCCAGTGCCGATCTCCAGGCTGCGTTCATTCTTCATGGGTGCATTCTCCGGTAAACCGCTGAATGGCCCCTTAATGCGCCGCCGCAAGGCATCACAGGAAGGCCGCCGTCAGCATATAGTCAAAAATCAGCACCAGCACGGACGAGGCGATCACCGTCCGGGTGGTGGCCAGTCCAACCCCTTCGGCCGTCGGCTGGGCGTGGTAGCCGTTGAACACCGCCAGCAGCGTGCAGGTGGCGCCGAACACCACCGCCTTCACCAGCATCTCACCCACGTCGCGCAGGTCGACGGCGTTCTGCAGCTGCGACCAGAAGGTGCCCGAGTCCACGCCCATCACCGACACGCCGATCAGCTGCGCGCCATACAGGCCCAGGATGTTGAAGATGCACACCAGCAGCGGCATCGCGATCAGGCCACCGAGGAATCGCGGCGCGGCCACATAGCGCATCGGGTCCACCGCCATCACCTGCATCGCGGTGAGCTGGTCGGTGGCGCGCATCAGGCCGATCTCCGACGCCAGCGAGGTGCCGGCGCGGCCGGCGAACAGCAGCGCGGTGAGCACCGGTCCCAGCTCCTTCAGCAGCGCCAGTCCCGCCGCCACGCCCAGTGCGGATTCGCTGCCGAATCGCGCCAGCATGTCGGAAAACGCAAGGCCCATGATCATGCCGACCACCAGGCCCGACAGCATGATGATGATCAGCGAGCGCGCGCCGCTGTTGTAGACCTGGCGGATGATCAGGCCAGGACGGCGCAGCGCCGGCCCGCAGGCCGCCAGCAGGCGCAGCAGGAACAGCGTCACCGCGCCGATCGAGCGAAGCGTGTTCATCGGCGGTCACCGCGGGTGGCCGCATCGATGGCGTCGGCCTTCGTGGCACGCGGCGCCGCGACGGGCTTCGGCGTCGCAAGGTCGGCGCCGTCCAGCAGCGCGCCCAGGTAGTCGCCGGCCGGATAATGGAAGGACACCGGACCGTCGCTGTCGCCGAGCATGAACTGGCGCACCGCCGGATCACTGCTCGCGTTGAGCTGTGCGGTGGTGCCTTCGGCGATCGCGCGGCCGCCGGCGAGCAGATAGCTGTAGTCGGCGATGCTGCCGACCTCGGCGACGTCATGCGACACGACGATGCTGGTGATGCCCAGCGCATCGTTCAGGTGCTTGATCAGCCGCACCACCACGCCCATCGACACCGGATCGAGGCCGACGAAGGGCTCGTCATAGATCAGCACCTCCGGATCGAGCACGATGGCGCGCGCCAGCGCGACGCGACGCGCCATGCCACCGGAGAGTTCCTGCGGCATCAGGGTCGCGGCACCGCGCAGTCCCACCGCCTCGAGCTTCATCAGCACCAGGCGGCGCAGCACCGCTTCAGGCAGGCGCGCATGCTCGCGCACCGGAAAGGCCACGTTCTCGAACACATTCATGTCGGTGAGCAGCGCGCCGTTCTGGAACAGCACGCCGAGGCGCCGACGCAGCGCGAAGAGGTGCTTGCGGTTGAGACCCGACACCTCCTGCCCCAGCACGCGCACGCTGCCGCCGCTGGCCTGCGCCTGCCCGGTGAGCAGGCGCAGCAGCGTGGTCTTGCCAGTGCCGCTGGGGCCCATCACCGCGGTGATGCTGCCCTGGCGCACGGTGAGGTCGAGGCCGTCAAAGATGGCCCGCGAGCCGACGCTGTAGCGGGCTCCGCGGACCTCGACCACCGCCGGGGTCGTTGACGCCTCGCGCACGTTCACAGGACCGGTCAGGTCTTCGACGCCTGGTAGATGCCCTCGATCGCCTGGTCGAGCGCCGCGTTGAACTGCTCGTCGGACTGCTGCGCCGAGAGGCCCTCGGTCAGCGCGCGCGAGAAACTGGCGATCATGCCCTTCTGGCGCGACAGGCGCGCATTGGCCTCGTCACGCGAGTAGCCGCCCGACAGCGCCACCACCTTCAGCACGCGCGGGTGCGCCACCAGTTCCTGGTAGAAGTCGTCGACCTCGGGCAGCGTCAGCTTCAGCATCACCTGCTGGTCGTCGGGCAGCTGGTCCAGCTGCTGCAGCAGCCCGGCCTTCAGCAGCTTCTCGGCGGCCGCCTTGTCGGGGCAATGGATGTCCACCTCGGGCTCGACGATGGGCACCAGGCCATGGCCCAGCACCTGCTTCGCCACCTCGAACTGCTGCGCCACCACGGCGCGGATGCCCTCGGCATTGGCCTGCTTGATGACCGAGCGTTCCTTGGTACCGAAGATGCCCTTGGACTTCGCCTTCGCCAGCAGCGCATCGAGGCCCGGCATCGGCTTCATCAGCTGCACGCCGTTGGCCTCGTCGGTGAGGCCCTTGTCGATCTTCAGGAACGGCACCACCTGCTTCTTCGTCCACAGGAATTCGGCCGTGGCCATGCCCTGGATGTCGCGGTCCATCGTGGCTTCGAACAGGATCGCGCCGGCGACGCGGTCACCGTTGAACGACGGGCTGGTGATGATGCGCGAGCGCATGGCGTGGATCAGGTCCATCATCTGCGCCTCGCCGGAATAAGAGGTTTCGGCAATGCCGTACAGCTTCAGCGCCTTCGGGGTGCTGCCGCCGCTCTGGTCCAGCGCTGCGATGAAGCCCGGCTGGTTGCGGATCCTGGCGGCCTGCTGTCCGGAATTGCTCATTGAACGTCCTCTTGCCACGTTGCGTGCGGGAAGCGGATGTTAGGGTGCCCCACCGGCGGTGGCAAACCGGCCACAGGCGCCTGCGGGCCCCGGGGACCGGCCGACAGCGGCCGGAGCAGCCCCCCGAACCGAAAGCTGCAATGACAGGCGCCGCATATGGGACTAAAATCGTCCTGTATCCCCCCACCCCCGCAACGAGGCCCACGTGCTGCGCATCGGCAAGCTGACGGATTACGCCACCGTGCTGCTGGCAACGCTGGCGCGCGAAGACATGGCGCAGCGGGCAGCTGCCGAGCTTGCCCGCGAGTGCAACCTCGCGCCGCCCACCGTCAGCAAGCTGCTCAAACAGCTGCAGCGGGCGGGGCTGGTGGAGTCCACGCGCGGGCTGCGGGGCGGCTACCGGCTGGCGCGTCCGGCGCGGCAGATCTCCGCCGCGGCGATCCTTGACGCGCTCGAGGGGCCGCTGGCCCTCACCGAGTGCGCCACCGGCGCGCACAGCCGCTGCGACCTGCAGGCCAACTGCAGCGTCGGCGTCGGCTGGCAACGCATCAACCAGGCCATCCGCCAGTCGCTGGAGGAGATCTCGCTGGCGGATCTGGCCGGCCTCGAAAGCAACCCGCGCCATTTCGCGCTGTTTGACCTGCGGCTGCGCAACGGCGTGTCCGGGGTCAACCGATAAGGAAACGATGAGCACCGATCCACAACTTTCCGCAGTCCTCGCGCGCGGCTACCAGCATGGCTTCGTCACCGACATCGAGTCGGACACGCTGCCGCCGGGGCTCGACGAGGAAACCGTCCGCTTCATCTCGGCGAAGAAGGACGAGCCGCAGTTCATGCTCGACTGGCGCCTGCGCGCGCTCGAGCGCTGGCTGACGATGAAGGAGCCGCACTGGGCGCGGGTGAACTATCCGCCCATCGACTACCAGTCGATCTCCTACTACTCGGCGCCGAAGATGAACAAGGACGGCCCGAAGAGCCTCGAGGAGGTGGACCCGAAGCTGCTGGCCACCTACGAGAAGCTCGGCGTGCC
>CAZWDR010000126.1:0-7037 GCA_964632365.1 uncultured Steroidobacteraceae bacterium | reverse complement strand
TCATCTCGCGGGCCTTGCGCGCCGCCTCGCGCGCGCGCGCGGCATCGATGATCTTGCCGACGATGCCCTTGGCCTCGTTGGGATGCTCGAGCAGGAACTCGGCCAGTTTCTGCGCGACGCGCGTCTCGACCGGACCCTTCACCTCGGAGGACACGAGTTTGTCCTTGGTCTGCGACGAGAACTTCGGGTCGGGCAGCTTCACCGACAGGATCGCCGTGAGCCCTTCGCGCGCATCGTCACCGGTGGTGGCGACTTTCTCCTTCTTGGCCTCTTTCTCGATGTAGTCGTTCAGCGTGCGCGTCAGCGCGGCGCGGAAGCCAGACAGGTGCGTGCCGCCATCGCGCTGCGGGATGTTGTTCGTGTAGCAGAGCATCGTCTCCTGGTAGGAGTCGTTCCACTGCAGCGCGACCTCGATGCCGATGGTGCCGTCCTGCGCCGCGAAGTGCATCACGGTGGGATGGATGGCCGAGCGCGCGCGGTTCAGGTGCTGCACGAACGCGCGCAGCCCGCCCTCGTACTGGAACACCTCGCCCTTGTCCTCGCGCTCATCCTTCAGCTCGATGCGCACGCCGGAGTTCAGGAACGACAGCTCGCGCAGGCGCTTGGCCAGCACGTCGTAGTCGAAGTTGATGTTCGTGAAGATGGTCGCGGAGGGCTTGAAGTGGACGGTGGTGCCCCGCTCGGTGGTGGTGCCGGCCTGCGTCAGCGGCGCCACCGGCGTGCCGAGGCGGTATTGCTGCGTCCAGGTGTGGCCGCGCTGGTGGATGGTCAGGTTCAGCACGTCGGACAGCGCATTGACCACCGACACGCCGACGCCATGCAGGCCGCCGGAGACCTTGTAGGAGCTGTCATCGAACTTGCCGCCGGCATGGAGCACGGTCATGACGACCTCGGCCGCAGAGCGCCCCTCCTCCGGGTGAATATCCACCGGGATGCCGCGACCGTTGTCGCGCACGGTGATGGATTCATCCGCATGGATGACCACCTGGATGCGATTGCAGTGCCCGGCCAGGGCCTCGTCGATGGCGTTGTCGACCACCTCGAACACCATGTGGTGCAGGCCCGTGCCATCATCGGTGTCGCCGATGTACATGCCGGGCCGCTTGCGCACCGCGTCGAGGCCCTTCAAGACCTTGATATGGCTGGAGGTATAGGCTTCTTCGCCGGACATCGGGAACCCCTGGGTTGCTCCTTATTATTATAGCCCCTGAAGCGGCCGGCCGTGGGCCCCGCTCGGCCCGCCGGGCTGTGCCGGCAAGCCACGCGCTGTCCACCATCCCGCCTGACCGCCGGTCGTAGTCCTAACCCTACGGCGGCATTGTGTTTTCTGCGGTTCCGACCGGCCGGTCCCCGCCCTTATCGTGGGCTTGCCATGCGGTCGGTGACGCTGAATGCAGGACTGGAGAAGCTGACCAACCGGCTTGCGGATTTCTGCAACCTGTCCACGGACGAGCGGCTCGCGCTGGCCGGCGTGCTGGGCCCGGAACGCGCCTTCGCGCCCCGCGACGAGCTGGTGCCCGGGCATCGCGCCGTCGACGGACTGCACCTCATCGTCGAAGGCATCGCCGCGCGCGCCAAGCTGCTGCCCGACGGGCGTCGCCAGATCCTGGGACTGCTGCTGCCCGGGGATGTCTGCGACCTGCGCCTGCTGGTGCTCGGCCGGCTCGACCATGCCGTCATCGCGCTGTGCGCGGTGCGCGCCTCGTCGATGCCAATGGGCGCCGTCGCGGCGATGATGGACCGGCACCCGCGCGTCGCGCGCGCGCTGTGGTGGCGCACCGCCGTCGAGGATGCGATCACGCACCAGTGGCTGGTCAACGCCGGCTACCGCACCGCGTGGGAGCGCGTGGCGCACCTGCTCTGCGAAGTGTTCTGGCGGCTCGAGGCGGTGGGCCTCACGCAGGACAACCACTGCCGCTTGCCGCTCACGCAGACCGAACTGGGCGATGCGGTGGCCCTCTCTGCGGTGCACATCAACCGCACGCTGATGGGCATGCGCCGCGCGGGGCTGGTCCGCCTGCATGGTGGAACACTCGAGCTGCTCGATCGCGAGGCGCTGCAGCGGGCGGGCGGATTCGATCCCTCGTACCTGCATCTGCAGGCGCGCGCGCCGTCGGCGCTCATCGGCCATGATGACGCGTTGTCAGCGCAATCAATCCGCGTCAGCACCGGCCTGGCCAGATCGCATAACGCAGGTTAAGGATTATGTCCACTGCCTGATCCATGATCTGTCTCCAGACAGCAACGGAGCAGGTCCATGGTCTCCATCAGGGAGCCCGGTGCAGGCAGTGAGGCCGTCTCTCCGCCCCAGTGGCTGATGGAGGCGGCGCTGACGCGCATCCATGAGGGGGCCCTGCCGCGCGAGCAGATGACCCGCGTGCTGGCCGGCCCTGGTCGTGGCCACACCTGCGGACTCTGTGACCATTCGATCGAGCGCGGCGATGTGGGCTATCAGGTGGCCCCCGGCGCCGACGACGAACCCGACCTTCGCCTGCATTTCCACGTCTGCTGCTATCGCGCATGGGTGAAGGCCTGCCAGGCCCTGCCCCGCAGCTACCGGAGGACGCCAGCGACCGCGGCTTCGTTCCCTGATCCGAAGCGCTCTGCGCCGTGACCCGGTATGGCGGCCATGGTCGGAACGAGCACTTCCGGCGATGACCCCCCCGACGTAACCCCGTCCGCCGGCGCAGTGCCCCCCGTCACGGCGCCTCCTCCGATCGAAGAAACCTACCGCCAGCTGTTCGCGGCGCTCGACGAGGGCTTCTGCATCATCGAGGTGATCTTCGATGCGGACCAGAAGGTGGTCGACTATCGCTTCCTCGAGAACAATGCTGCCTTCGAGCGGCTCAGCGGCTTGCGCGATGTGGTCGGACGCCACGTGCGCGAGTTCGCGCCGGAACATGAGCAGGGATGGTTCGACACCTTCGGCCGCGTCGCGTTGACCGGCATCGCGGAGCGCTACGAGCTGCGCGCGGACGCGATGCGCCACTGGTATGACGCCTACGCGTTCCGCGTCGGTGCGCCGGAACAGCACCGCGTGGCGATCGTGTTCAACGACATCTCCGAACGCAAATCCACCGAGGCGGCGCTGCGCGACAGCGAGCAGCGCTTTCGGGCGCTGGCCACGGACCGGGCGCAGCTGCTCGAGGCGGAGCGCACCGCGCGCATCGAGGCCGACCGCGCGATGCGCGCCAAGGACGAGATCCTCGCGACGCTGTCGCATGAGCTGCGCACGCCACTGGCCAGCATCGTCACCTGGAGCCGGCTGCTGCAGACGCAGTTCGTGCAAGACGAGGAGATGCTGCGCAAGGGTCTGTCCGTGATCGGTGACAACGCGATGGCGCTGGGGCGCCTCATCTCGGACCTGCTCGACACCAGCCGCATGGTTGCGGGCAAGTTCGAGCTCGACCACGAGGTGCTCGACCTGCAGGCGCTGATCAGTTCGGTGTGTTCGACGCTGCGTCCCGCCGCCGAGAGCAAGGGCGTCGCGCTGGAGTGCCGGATGGAGGGCGAGATTCCGCAGATCCTCGCCGACGGGCCGCGTCTGCGGCAGGTGGTGCTGAACCTGCTCTCCAATTCGATCAAGTTCACGCAATCAGGCGGACGCATCGGCGTGTCGTGCCGGCGCGCGGACGGACAGTTCCTGATCGAGGTCGAGGACAATGGCGACGGCATCGACACGGCTTTCCTGCCGCTGATTTTCCATCGCTTCGCGCAGGCCAACGGGGTGCGCGACCGGCGCCGTGGCGGTCTCGGACTCGGCCTATCCATCGCGCGCGAGATCATCGAGCGGCATGGCGGCACCATCCATGCGCACAGCGTCGGCCCGGGAACCGGATCGTGCTTCACCGTGGTGCTGCCGGGGCAGCTCGCGGACCGCGCGGCGCGGGCAACCGGAGCGTTTCTCGGTGTAAGCCCGCCGGTGGAGGCGCTGGCCGGACTGCGGGTCCTGGCCATCGAGGACCAGGCGGACATGCGCGAGCTGCTGCGGCGCATCCTCGCGGATCATCGCGCCCAGGTCACGATGGCGGACGACGCCGCTGCGGCGCTGGCGCTGCTGCGCGCGGGCGGCGCCGCACCGCCCTTCGACGTGCTGGTCAGTGACATCGGCCTGCCGGCCATGGATGGCAACGCGTTCATCCGCGTCGTGCGCGAGGAGCTGCGCCTCGACGCGGCCAGGCTGCCGGCCGTGGCGGTGAGCGCCTATGCGCGGCAGGCGGACCGCGAACGCGCGCTGCAGGCTGGCTACCAGGCCTATGTGACGAAGCCGTATGACGTGGGCGCGCTGATCGCGCTGCTGCGCCAGCTGAGGCCCGGCGTCGCGTCCAGCTGAAGCCCTCGTCGCGCACTCCTACAGTCGCTGCGGTCCACTCCTTACAGCCGCGCACGCGGCGGCATTGCTGTGATGGGCCACCTCGGGTTGCCACCGTGGCACTCGTTCCGATCCTGCCTTGCGGAGGTCCCCATGCCTGCACCCACTTCTTCGCGACCGCTGGCGGTCGTCACCGGCGCGTCATCCGGCATCGGGCTGGAACTGGCGCTGTGCTGTGCCGAGCACGGCTATGACCTGCTCATCGCCGCGGACCGCCCGTTGCACGGTGCGCAGCAGGACATCAGCGCACGCGGCGCCCGCGTCGAGGGCGTCGAGGTGGATCTGGCCGATGCCGCTGGCGTCGAGACCCTGTGTGCCGGGCTGCAGGGCCGCGTGCCGGAGGTGCTGATCGCCAATGCCGGCCACGGCCTCGGCAAGGCCTTCCTCGACCAGGACATGCGCGATGTGCTGCACGTCGTCGACACCAACATCAGCGGCACCCTGCTGCTGATCCATCGCGTCGGCAACCTGATGCGCCGTGCCGGCACCGGGCGCATCCTGATCACCGGTTCGATTGCCGGCATGATGCCCGGCGCGTACCAGGCCGTGTACAACGGCTCGAAGGCGTTCATCGACTCCTTCTCGCTGGCGCTGCGCAATGAGCTGAAGGATTCCGGAGTGACGGTGACCTGCCTGATGCCCGGGCCCACCGAGACGGATTTCTTCGAGCGCGCGGGGCTGACGGACACGAAGTTCGGCGTCTCGGACTCGAAGATGGATCCGGCCGACGTCGCGCGCATCGGCTTCAAGGCCATGCTCGATGGCGATGCCGATGTGGTGGCGGGCCTGAAGAACAAGCTGCAGGCGGCCGTCTCGAACATCACGCCCGACACGATGCTCGCCGAGCAGCATCGCCGCATGGCCGAGCCCGGCAGCGGTGACGGCAAGAACAAACATCCGCACTGAGGGAGCTGCAACACAATGCGCGCATTGACCTGGCATGGCGTCCATGACGTCCGCGTCGAGAATGTCCCCGATCCCTCGCTGCGCGAGGCCGAAGACCTGATCCTGCGCGTCACGGCCACCGCGATCTGCGGGTCGGACCTGCACCTGTATCGCGGCAAGGTGCCGGGCATGAAGGATGGCGACATCCTCGGTCACGAGTTCATGGGCGTGGTGGAGGAGACCGGTCCGGAAGTGACCGCCGTGAAGCGCGGCGATCGCGTGGTGATCCCGTTCGTGATCGCCTGCGGGCAATGCTTCTTCTGCTCGCGCGACCTGTTCGCCGCCTGCGAGACCACCAATCCGCAGACCGGCACGATGGACGGACGCGGCGCCATCCTCAACAAGAAGAGCATTCCATCGGGCGCGGCGCTGTTCGGCTACACGCACCTGTATGGCGGCATGCCCGGCGGCCAGGCCGAGTATGTGCGGGTGCCCAGGGGCAATGTCGGTCCGCTGCGCGTGCCGGACAACATGCCCGACGAAAAGGTGCTGTTCCTCAGCGACATCCTGCCCACCGCGTACCAGGCGGTGGTCAATGCCGAGGTGAAGAAGGGATCCAGCGTCGCCGTGTATGGTGCCGGACCCGTGGGACTGCTGAGCCTTGCGTGCGCGCGGCTGTTCGGCGCCGAGGCACTGTTCATCATCGATCATCACCAGTACCGGCTCGACTTCGCCGCGAAGGCCTATGGCGCGGTACCGATCAATTTCGACCAGGTCGATGACGTGGCTGAATGCATCATCGATTTCACGCAGGGCCGCGGCGCCGACGCGGTGATCGATGCCGTGGGCTTCGAGGCCAAGGGCAGCACCACCGAGACGGTGCTCGCGAACCTGAAGCTCGAAGGCAGCAGCGGCAAGGCGCTGCGCCAGTGCATCGCCTCCGTGCGCCGCGGCGGCGCGGTCAGCGTGCCCGGCGTCTATGCCGGATTCATCCACGGTTTCCTGTTCGGCGACGCCTTCGACAAGGGACTCACGTTCCGCATGGGCCAGACGCACATGCAGAAGTACATGAAGCCCGTGCTCGAGCACATCGAGAAAGGCGAACTGGATCCGGAGATCATCATCACGCACCGGATGAAGCTCGCCGATGCCGCCGCCGGCTACCGGATCTTCAACGAGAAGGAGGAGGACTGCCGCAAGGTGGTGCTGACGCCCTGACGTTGCCAACACGCCTGATGGCCAACGCGCCGTCGGCGCGGTCGGGGCGGTTGGCGCAGTCGGGTTGGGGCGTTGCTGCGGATTGCCTCGGTGAGTCCGCCACGTCTTACAGGGCGCGATTCCTGTTCCCGACAGCTTTGTTCGCCCGCCCATTCGAGCATGGGCCTCTCAACGCAACGCACGTGGAGTCGAAACATGAATCCCGAAATCGAATCGCGCATCCGGTCGCTGGCCCATCAGTTCTGGGAGGAGGAAGGTCGACCGGAGGGCAAGGAGCAGGAGCACTGGCGCCGCGCCTGTGAGCGTGTGGACGGCGGCGGCGGCTCGGATCAGCAGGGCGCGCAGAGCGCGCGGGAAGAGAGCCAGACGGGTGCGCAGGGCCTGGACGGCGATCCGGACGGGAGCCAGAGTGGCATGACGAAGGAAGATGTCTTCCTGAAGAGCGCGACTCGCCGCACGCCGGATTGAGGAGGCTCGCGGTCGGCGTGTTTACCGGCGGCTGCGCGCGCTGCGGCCAGCCGCCCGGTTGACGCCCATTATGTCAAACGTCTGCGATGTGGTC
>CAZWDR010000125.1:0-7044 GCA_964632365.1 uncultured Steroidobacteraceae bacterium | reverse complement strand
CTGATCAAGATCATCAACATCGTGGCACTGCTGTTGGTGCCGCTGCTCTGATCAGCGTCCGCTGGCGGGAACGCGCAAGTGTTTCCGCCAGCGCCTGCCCGGCGCATCCCGCGACCGGGCCTGTTCCTCACGCGTCCGGCCCGCATTCAGCGAGCCGGGCGCGCCAGATCCCAGAACAGCGCCTCCACGCCCACCCGCAGGCCCGGGTCGGCGCTCCACGCATGCTCGCGATCCCAGCGCACCAGCGGCTCGACCGACCAGTACAGCCAGCGGGTGCGCGTCGGGCGGCGATAGAAGATGCCCGTCTCGTACTGGTCGATCGAACTGGCCGAATTGCCGCCCGCCAGCAGCCGCACACCCCAGCCGCGGCCGATGTCGCTGGCACGCGTATAGGAGCCGTAGCGATCGGGCACGATGAGCTGGTTGGCGCGCGCATAGACCAGCGTCTCGGACCATTTGGTGTCCGAGGTGTCGGCGCGCCACTTGGCGTACGTGGCCGTGCGGAACAGATGCCGCCCCACCCAGCGATCGAAGGTGACCGCGGCAACGTAGCCCACGCTGTCCTTGGTCTCGGCGAAGATCTTCGCGAACGGGTAGAAGTCCCAGCGGCCGAGCGGAATCTCGCGTGACCATTTGAGTGCCGCGAACGCGACCGGCGCCTTGTCGATGCGCAGGCCGATGTCGAAATCCAGGAACTGCCACAGCTCGTAGCGCAGGCCGGCGCTGAGGTTCTGCTCCTCGCGCTCGCTGCGCGGCGCCTCGTCGAGCTCGCCGCTGGTGACGAAGATGCGCAGGCGCTCCTCGAGGTTCGGCAGCCGCAGCGCGATGTCGAAGTTCGCGTCGATCCCGAGGTCGGCCTTGCCGTTGCGGTCGATGGCCTCACCGACGAGGCCGAGCCGGAACGGCGCGGCGGGCACGGGCTTGCGGGGCCGGGTGTCGCCGCCGAGCCCGTGGTCGAGGCCTTCGACGCGCGACTGCATCCACACATAGATCCGGTCGTGGACGTGGTCCAGGCGCTGGCGGAAATCCAGCGGAATCGGCGTCGCATCGCGCCGGCTGCGGATCTCCTCGATCGAGCTGCGGGTCGGCCGGAAGCGCCGGTCGGTGTCGTCGGCGGATGTAACCGGCGCGGGCGTGAACGCCACATCCCGGGCGCCGGCCGGCGCGGCTGGCGATGGCGGCGCGGGCGCCTGCGCCGAAACCGCACCGGCATCGGTCGCCGCATCCGGGCCCGCCTGCTGCTCCGCGGGCGCCTCCTGCTCCGAGGCCGTGCGCGCCTCTTCCACGACCTCGGTGGTCGTGACGTCGGGCGGCTGGGGGGCCACTTCGGGCGGCGCCTCGTAGCGCGCGGTCGCACAGCCTGCGAGCAGAATCGACGCCAGCAGGGCGCACGCCGGCCTTGGGTCCCGATACATGGGCGGCAGGATACGGACTTGCGCGCCGCAGCGGACGCCAGTGTGCGCCGTCGCTGCGCGTAGGAGGACCCTCCCTACACTGCGGGAACCTGCGGCGTGCGCGCGGCGGGCGGCGTGCGCTGCAGGCTGCGGATGCCGACGTAGAACAGCGGCACGAAGAAGATCGACAGCAGCATGCCGGTGACCATGCCGCCGATCACCGCAGTTCCGATGGCGTTCTGGCTGCCGGCGCCGGCGCCACTGGCCAGCGCCAGCGGCAGCACGCCCGCGCCAAACGCCAGCGAGGTCATCACGATCGGGCGCAGGCGCAGCCGCGCCGCCTGCAAGGTGGCCTCGATCAGCCCCATGCCCTGCGCCTCGGAACGGGCCGCGAATTCCACGATCAGGATGGCATTCTTGGCCGCAAGACCCATCGTGGTGAGCAGGCCGACCTGGAACAGGATGTCGTTCTGCATGCCGCGCAGGTTCGCGCCCAGCAGCGCGCCGATGATGCCCAGCGGGATCACCAGCACCACAGCAGCAGGGATGGTCCAGCTCTCATACAGCGCAGCCAGCGCCAGGAACACCACCAGCAGCGACAGCAGATACAGCGGCAGCGCCTGGCCGGAGGACTGCTGCTCCTGGAACGAGATGCCCGACCACGCGACGCCGACGCCGGCGTCCATCTGCGCGACGATCTCCTCCACGCGCTGCATCGCCATGCCGGTGCTGCCGCCCGGGGCGGGCGTGCCCTGGATCGCGAACGAGGGCAATCCGTTGTAGCGGAATACCTGCAGCGGCCCGTGCATCCAGTGCCAGTCGGCCACGGACGAGAACGGGGCCATCGTGCCGCTGCGCGTGCGCAGGTTCCACAGCCCGATGTGTTCCGGCGCCATGCGGAATGGCGCATCGGCCTGCACGTAGACGCGCTTGATGCGCTCCTGGTCCACGAAGTCGTTCACGTAGGCGCCGCCCAGCGCGATCGACAGCAACGTGTTGATGTCCTGCTGCGACACGCCGAGTGCGCCGGCCTTCGCCCGGTCGATGTCGATCTTCAGCTGCGGCTGGTCATCGATGCCGCTGTAGCGCACGTTCGACAGCAGCGGGTCCTGCTGGGCCAGCTGCAGGAAGCGCTGGCGCGCATCGACGAACTGCTCATAGGGCAGCCCGCCCGTGTTGCGCAGTTGCAGGTCGAAGCCCGAGGAGTTGCCCAGCTCCTGCACCGGCGCGGGCACCGAGGCGATGATGCGCGCCTGCCGGTCGCCCGCGAACGCGGCCGACATGCGCTGCACGATGGCCGACACATGCTGGTCCGCATCGCCGCGCTCGCGCCAGTCCTTCAGCACCGCGAAGGCCTGTCCCTGGCTCTGCCCGTTGCCTGAACTGCTGAAGCCGGGCACGGCAAACACACCGACGATGGAATCCTTCTCGTGCTCGAGCAGGTATTCGGCAACGCGGTCTGCCACCTCGGCGGTCTGCTCCAGCGTGGAGCCTTCTGGCAGCATGTACAGCGCGGCGACGCGGCCCTGGTCCTCCTCCGGCAGGAACGCGGTGGGGGTGCGTTCGAACAGCACCCAGATGCCCGCGCAGATCAGCACATACACCCCATACCAGAGCGCGCGCCGCGGGATCATGCGTGCGGTGGCGCCGACATACCGGTCGCGCGCGCGGTCCACCGTGCGGTTGAAGGCCCCGAAGAATCCGCGCCGCGGCGCCGTGTGCACATCATGCGCGCGCAGGATCTGTGCGCACAGCGCCGGGGTCAGCGTCAGCGCGACGAACAGTGACAGCATCATCGCGGCCACCAGCGTGACCGAGAACTGCCGGTAGATGACGCCGGTGGAGCCGCCGAAGAAGGCCATCGGCAGGAACACCGCCGACAGCACCACCGCGATGCCCACCAGCGCGCCGGTGATCTCGCGCATCGACTCGCGCGTGGCCTCGCGCGGCGAGAGGCCGCGCTCGCGCATGAGCCGCTCGACGTTCTCCACGACCACGATCGCGTCATCCACCAGCAGGCCGATGGCGAGCACCGCGCCGAACATCGTCAGCATGTTGATCGACATGCCGAACACATGCAGCACCGCGAAGGTGCCCAGCAGCACCACCGGCACGGCGATGGCCGGGATCAGCGTGGCGCGCCAGCTCTGCAGGAACAGGAAGATCACCACCACGACCAGCGCGATGCCCTCGAACAGCGTCATCACCACACCGCGGATCGAGCGCTGGATGAACGGCGAGATGTCCACCGGATAGGTGACCTCGACGCCGGGCGGCAGCTGCGGACGCAGGTCCTCGATCACCGCCTTGACTGCCGCGATGCTCTCCAGCGCATTGGCGTCGGGCGTCAGCCGCACCACCATCGCCGAGGCCGGGAAGCCGTTGTAGCGGTGCGCGACGTTGTAGCTCTCCGAGCCCAGCTCGACGCGGGCCACGTCCTGCAGCCGCACCACCGAGCCATCCGGGTTCGTGCGCAGCAGGATCTGCTGGAACTCCTCGGCGGTCGTGAAGCGCGACTGCACGTTGACCACCGCGTTCAGGCGCTGGCCCGGCACCACCGGCTGCGCACCGAGCTGGCCGGCGGAGACCTGCACGTTCTCCACCTGGATGGCCGCAACCACATCGGCCGGGGTCAGGCGCAGCGCCGCCAGGCGGTGCGGATCGAGCCAGATGCGCATCGCATACTGGCCGCCGAACACCTGCGATTCGCCCACGCCGGTGGTGCGGTTGACCGAGTCCAGCACGACGCTGTTCAGGAAGTCGGCCAGATCCCCCTGCCGCAGGCGCCGCGAGGTGTCATACAGGGTGATCATCAGCGCGTTCGCCGGCGCCACCTTGCGCACCGTCACGCCCTGCCGCTGCACCTCGGCCGGCAGCCGCGGCATGGCCTGCTGCACGCGATTCTGCACCTGCACCTGCGCCACGTCCGGATCGGTGCCGGCGGCAAAGCTGACGCTGATGCTGGCCTGGCCGTTGGAATTGCTGCTCGCCTGCATGTACAGGTAGCCATCCAACGCCGCGAGCTGCTGCTCGATCAGCTGCGTCACGGTCTTCTCGACGATGTCGCCGCTGGCGCCCGGATAGTTCGCCTGGATCTGGATCGTCGGCGGCGCCACTGACGGGTACTGGGTCACCGGCAGGTTCGGCAGCGTCAGCAGTCCCGCCACGGCGATCGCGATCGCGATCACCCACGCGAAGATCGGCCGGTCGATGAAGAAGCGCGAGATCACGTGCCGGTGGCGACGCGCACAGTGGTGCCCGGCGGCGCGTTCTGGCCACCTTCGACGATCACCCGGTCGCCGGGCGAGAGCCCCTGCTCCACCAGCCAGCGCGCACCGATGGCGCGCGTGGCGACCACTTCGCGCACTTCGACCTTGCTGTCGGCATTGACCACGCTGACCACCGGGCGGCCCTGGCGATTGCGCGCCAGCGCCTGCTGCGGCACCAGCACCGCCGCCGGATGCACCCCCTCGTCCAGCACCGCGCGCACGTACATGCCCGGCAACAGCAGGCCGTCGGGGTTCGGAAACTCGGCGCGCAGCGTCACCGCGCCGGTGGTCGCGTCCACCGCCACTTCCGCCAGGCGCAGCCGGCCGGGATGTGGATAGGCCGAGCCATCCTCGAGCACGAGGCTCACCTTGCGGGTGGCATCCTCACCCCGCTCGATGCGGCCCTCGAGCGCGGCGCGGCGCATCCACAGCAGCTCGGCGCTGGACTGGGTGACGTCCACGTAGACCGGATCCAGCTGCGAGATCGTCGTCAGCGGCGTGGCCTGGTTGGCGCTGACCAGCTGCCCCGGCGACACCAGGCTGCGGCCGGTGCGGCCGTCGATGGGCGCGGCGACGCGCGTCCACTGCAGGTCGATGCGCGCGGCATTGGCGGCCGCGCGCCGCTCGCGGATGGTGGCCTGCGCCTGCGCATGGGCGACCTCGGCATTGTCGAAGTCCTGCTGGCTGATGCTGCGCTCGGGCAACAGCCGCCGATACCGGTCGAGCAGCAGCTCGGCGCTGCGCGCCGCGGCCTCGCTGCTGGCCAGGGCCGCCTCGGCACGCTCCAGCGCCGCGGCAAACGGCGCCGCATCGATGCGGTAGAGGATCTGCCCCTTGCGCACGCGCTCGCCTTCGACGAACAGGCGCTCGAGCAGGATGCCGCCCACCTGCGGGCGCACCTCCGCGGCCATCTGCGGCGCCACCCGGCCGGGCAACTCCGCCTGCAGGGTCACCGCCTCGGTGCCGACGGTCAGGGTCACCACCTCAGGGGCCGGGCGCTCCGGGGGCGGCGGCGCTTCGCGGCAGGCCGCCAGTGCCAGCAGCGCCAGCGGCAGCAGGATGACGGTGCGCGCCGGGCGACGGATCTGGCGGGGCATTCTGGTCATGCGCCGCATTCTGCTACGAAGCACGCGGCCGGCTCCAGAATGTGGGCGCCGCGCGATGCCTTGTCTCCCAGGCCATCCGACCCGCCAGCACCAGACGCCGCGCCGCCAGGTCCGATGCCTGGAATCAGCGCGGATGCCTGGAATCAGCGAGGGGGACGCGGCTTGCCGCGCTTCACCGGCGGCTCGCTGGCCTTGATCTCGGCCTCGAGCTGCGCGGCCTGGCGCCGCATGCCGTTGAACTCCATGTGCATCTCGTCGAGCTTGCCGGCCATCTCGCGCAGGCGCGGGTCGCTGTTGATCACCTTGAGCGTGTGGTCGTACCACCGCTTGGTGCCTTCGGCGAGCACAAGTTCGGGCGGTGGCGGCTGGTAGCTGGCAGGACCGGACATGCCCTCCTCGGGCAGTTCGTCGCGGCTGAGGTAACCGCTGCTGTCCGCATCGAGCGAGAAGAACTGGGCGTCGAGCGAGGGTCGCACCGCGGCTTCCTGGTGGGTCAGTCGCTCGTCGCGGTTGCGGTCGAGACAGGAGAACTCGTCGAAGCCGTCGAGCGGAGGCTGGCAGGCGCGGCGCCAGACCGTGTAATCGGCAACCGCATTGGCCACGAACACCGGCAGGCACAGGCGCGAGTCAATGCGCGACCCGGAGTCGGCGCCCAGCGGCACCTGCGCGCAGTTCGTGTCGTAGTCGTCGTCCTTGTTGATCTGGTTGTACAGCTTGTAGAACTCATCCTCGGCTTCGATGATGCGCTGCTGCAGCCGCTTGCCGTGGACGAGCACTTCCTCGAGTTCGACCAGCGGCGGTGGCTCTGCGGTCGCTGAAGTGGCCGATGATGGCGCGACTGCGGTGTCCGGCTGCTGTCCTGCCGCCTGCGCGGTGCCGATGATGCCCAGCGCGAGCGCGATGAGCCCCTGCTTCAATGCATTCACGAGCCTCAGATCCCCCGATCCATTTTTCTGATGGCTGCCAGTGTGCCGCAAGATCGGAGGGGTGGCGCAGGAATCGCGTCCGGGCCCGTGGTCGAGTCTGGATCCGTGGCGTCTGAAAAGCGAAAACCCCCGGCGTCATGCCGGGGGCTTCTGCAGGTCACCCAGTTCCACAGCTTGCGGAACGGAAGTCCGGCTCGCGGCTATTGCCGCGGGGCGCCGGGTGCACCACCGCCAGCCGGGGCACCGGACGCCCCCGCACCACCGGGACCGCCCGCGCCGCCCGCGCCGCCCGCGCCGCCGGGGCCGCGCGGCGCGCCGGCGCCTGGACCGCCAGGACCGCCAGGACCGC
>CAZWDR010000124.1:0-7166 GCA_964632365.1 uncultured Steroidobacteraceae bacterium | reverse complement strand
ACCCGGATGCCCGGACCCCGCGCGCTGCGCTGGCGACGCTCTATGAACTCCGCGCGATGCTCGGCGAGGAGCGGTAAGTCGGCGGCCGTCGCGGGCGCCCGCGACGGCCACGCGTACCGCGTTCGCTGCGCACTGCCCGGCCGCCGGGCCGTCCGGCCCCCCGGCCCGCCCGGCCATCTTTGCTAGTCCCGCGACGCCCGCACGTCCAGCGCGTCCCGCAATCCATCCCCGATGAAATTCAGCGCGAACAGCGTGACGCTCAGCGCGATGCCGGGGAAGATCAGCAGCCACGGATATTCCTCCATGGTCTCCGCGCCTTCCGAGATCAGCGATCCCCACGAGGACTGCGGCGGCTGCACGCCAAGACCCAGGAACGAGATGAACGCCTCCAGCAGCATCACCGCCGGAATGGTCAGTGTGGTGTAGACGATCAGCGGGCCCAGCGCGTTCGGGATCAGGTGCCGCGCGATGATGGTCCGGCGCGACAGGCCGATCGAGATCGCCGCCTCGACGAACTCCTGGTGGCGCAGCGCCTGCACCTGGCCGCGGATGATGCGCGCCATGGTCAGCCACTCGACCGCGCCGATGGCCAGGAACAGCAGCAGCAGGCTGCGGCCGAACACCACGGTCAGCAGCACCACGAAGATCATGAATGGCAGCGCATAGATGATGTCGACGATGCGCATCATCACCGCATCGGTGCGCCCGCCCAGATAGCCGGCGATGGCACCCCATGTCACGCCGATCAGCAGCGCGACCGCGGTGGCGATCAGGCCCACCATCAGCGAGATGCGCCCCCCGTAGAGGATGCGCGTGAGCAGGTCGCGCCCGAAGGGATCGGTGCCGAACCAGTGCGCGGCAGATGGCGGCGCGGCACCGAGGATCAGGTTCTGCTCCTCGTAGCCATAGGGACTGATCCAGGGGCCGACGACGCAGGCCAGCGCGACGAACGCGAACACCGCGCCGCTGATCACCGCCAGGCGGTTGCGACGCAGCCGCGCCCAGGCGTCCTGCCACAGCGAGGTGCCCTGCTCGAAGCGCGAGACGTCTTCCACCACCGCGCTCATGCCCGGGCCTGCATCGCGCTGCGCATGCGCGGGTTGAGCCAGGCCGCCAGCAGGTCGGACAGCAGGTTGAACACGATGATCAGCACCGCAAGGAAAGTGGTGGTGCCGAGGATCATCGTGTAGTCGCGATTGAAGGCCGCCTGCACGAAGAAGCGGCCGAGACCGGGAATCTGGAACACCGTCTCGACCACGAAGGAGCCGCTCAGCAGCGCCGCGAACGCCGGGCCCAGGAACGCGACCACCGGCACCAGCCCCCCGCGCAGCGCGTGCTTGAAGACCACCACGCGCTCGGGCAGGCCCTTCGCGCGGGCGGTGCGGATGTAATCCTGCGACAGCACCTCGAGCATGCCGCCGCGCGTGAGCCGCGCGATGTACGCGGCATAGGCCGCGCCCAGCGTCAGGCTGGGCAGGATCTTGTCGCCGGGCAGGTTGCCCCAGCCGGACACCGGCAGCCACTCCAGCCAGATGCCGAAGACCAGCACCAGGATCGGCCCGAGCAGCAGCGTCGGCACCCCAATGCCGATCATCGCCAGCGACATCGGCAGGTAGTCGCGCCAGGTGTTCGGCCACAGCGCTGCCACCGTGCCCGCGGTCATGCCCATCAGCATGGCCACGATCAGCGCATAGACGCCCAGCTCCGCCGTGGCCGGGAAGCCGGCCGCGATCAGCTCGTTCACGCTGCGCCCGGGATAGCGGAACGACGGCCCGAGATCACCCTGCGCGAGATCGCCCAGGTAACTGCCGTACTGCGCCAGCAGCGGCTGGTCGAGGCGGTACTGTGCCTCGAGGGCGCGCTTGACCTCGGGAATCACGGCCTTTTCCTGGTCGAACGGCCCGCCGGGCGCGAAGCGGATCAGGAAGAACGTGGCCGTGATCACCACCAGCAGCACCGGAATGGCCTGCAGCAGCCTCCCCACGATGAAGCGCCACATCAGGCGTCGGACTCCAGGTAGATATCCTTGAACGAGAAATAATCCATGATGTTCGACGGCGCGCCCTTCACGCTCGGGTGCACCAGGTGCTTGTTGTCATAGATGTAGATCGGGATCACCGGCATTTCGGTCATCAGGATGGTCTCGGCCTCGAAGAAGCCCTGCAGGCGTTCCTCGTGGGTCTTCATGGTCGGGATGCGGCGCAGGATCAGCTCGTCGAACTGCGCGTTGCTCCAGCCGGTCTGGTTGTTGCCCGACTCGGTGGTCCACATGTCGAGGAAGGAGTTCGGATCGACGTAGTCGCCGATCCAGCCATAGCGGCACAGCGTGTAGTCACGGTTCTGCCGGGTGTCGAGATAGACCTTCCATTCCTGGTTCACCATCGTCACGTCGATGTTCAGGTGCGTCTTCCACATCTGCTGGAGCGCCACCGCGATCTTGCGATGCGTGTCATGCGTGTTGTAGAGGATCTCCAGCGGCGGCATGCCGCGGCCGTTCGGGTAGCCCGCCTCCTCGAGCAGCGCCCGTGCCTGCTCCGGATCGAATCCGAACAGCTGGGGCGGCTCATAGCCCAGCGTGCCCGGCGGCGTCAGCGCATAGGCCGGCGTATTCACGCCGCGCAGCACCGTGTCGATCAGGCTGCGGCGGTCCACCGTCATGGCCAGCGCGCGCCGCACGCGCGCATCGTCGATGCCGGGCCGCTTCACGTTGCACGTGTAGAAGTAGGATCCCAGGTAGGGTTCGGTGCGGATGTGCTCCGGGCGGTCGCGGCGATACACCGGGATCTTGTCCACCGGGATGTCATTGGTGATGTGCAGCTGGCCGGAGCGGAACATGCGCTCCTCGGTGGCCACGTTCTCGGTGGGATAGAACATGATCGCCTCCAGGCGCACGGACCTGGCATTCCAGTACTCGGGATTGCGCTCCACGCGCACGTGCTGGTTGAGCTTCCATTCCTTCAGCCGGAACGCGCCATTGCCGACGAAGTTTCCTGGCCGCGTCCAGTCGGTGAAGCGATCGGTGGGCGACCCGAAGCGTTCGATCACATGGCGGGGCAGCGGGTAGTAGCTGTGGTGATCCAGCAGCTGCAGGAAGTACGGCGTCGCCTCGGTGAGCTCCACCTCGAGGGTCCGGGGATCGATCACGCGCACGCCCACCTGGGTGAAATCGGTGATCTTGCCGGTCAGGTACTGCTCCGCATTCTTCAGCGGATACAGCATGTAGGCATATTCATTGGCCAGCGCCGGCTGCAGCGCGCGCCACCAGCTCCAGCGGAAGTCCTCGGCGGTGAGCGGCGTGCCATCGGACCAGCGCGCATCCTCGCGGATGTGGAAGCGGTAGATCAGGCCATCGGCGCTCACCTCCCACCGGTCGGACACCCCTGGCACCGGCTCGAGGGTCGCGGGATCCTTGTTCGCCAGCCCCTCGAGCAACGCGTACTGGATGCGCGATTCAGGGACGCCGGTGGTGATGTGCGGGTCGATGGCCTGCGGCTCGGTGCCGTTGCCGAAGTGCAGCACACCGGTGGCATTGCCACTGTCCACCCGTCGCTCGCCGGAAGAACAGGCCGCCAGCAAGGCGCCCGCTGCAGCGGTGGAGAGCAGCATCTCGCGTCGGTTCCACAGGTTCATGTCAGCGCCACTGCCTCCGCTCCAGCCAGTCCGCGGGTGCCATGGGCCAGCAGCGTGCGCGCGTAATCGGTCTGCGGCGCTGCCCACAGCGTCTCGGTGTCGCCGCGCTCGATCAATCGCCCACGGTGCATCACCATCACGCGGTCACACAGGTAACGCACCACCGCCAGGTCGTGCGAGATGAACAGCATGCTCAGGTTGTGCTTCTCGACCAGCACCAGCAGCAGCTCCAGGATCTGCTTCTGGATGGTGACGTCGAGCGACGACACCGGCTCGTCGGCGACCACCAGTTCCGGCTTCGTGGCGATCGCGCGCCCGATCGCGATGCGCTGGCGCTGCCCGCCGGAGAACTCATGCGGGTACTTGCGCACATGCGCGCGCGCCAGGCCCACGTCATCCATCAGGCTGAACACCGCGGCATCGAGCGTGCGCCGTTCGGCCAGCCTGTGCAGCAGCAGCGGCTCGGCCAGCGTGTCATAGATGGTCATGCGCGGATTCAGCGACGCATAGGGATCCTGGAAGATCATCTGCATGCGCCGGCGCAGCGGCCGCATCGCGGCATTGTCGCGGCCGATGACCTGCTCGCCATCGAACAGCACCGAGCCCTGCGCCGGCACCAGACCCAGCACGCTGCGGCCAAGCGTCGACTTGCCCGATCCGCTCTCCCCCACCAGCCCCAGCACCTCGCCGCGGCGCAGGTCGAAGCTGACGGCATCGACGGCGGTGACCTGGCCACCGGGCGCGCCCGGAGCGCGAAAGCGCGTGGTGAGCTCGCTGACCTGCAGCAGTGGCGCTGGCGCGGCGCGTGCGGGCACCGGCTTGCTGCCGCGGGGAATCGCCGCCAGCAGCTTGCGCGTGTATGCCGCCTCCGGCGCTGCGAAGAGCTCCCGCGCAGGCCCCTGTTCCACCGCCTGGCCGTCCTGCATCACCAGCACGTGGTCCGCGAGGCCCGCGACGACGCCCAGGTCATGGCTGACGAAGATCACGCCGAGGTTGCGGCGCAGGCGCAGCTCGTTGATCAGCGCCAGGATCTGGTGCTGCACGGTCACATCGAGCGCAGTGGTGGGCTCGTCGGCGATCAGCAGGCTCGGCTCGGCGATCAGCGCCATCGCAATCATCACCCGCTGGCGCATGCCGCCGGAGAACTGGTGCGGCCAGGCATCGATCGTCGAGGAAGGATCGCGGATGCCCACTTCGGCCAGCAGCTCGATGGCGCGCGCCCGCGCCTCGGCGCGGCTGCGCTGGCGGTGGTAGATGAGCGGTTCGATCAGCTGCTCGCCTACCGTCAGGAACGGGTTCAGGCACGTCATCGGGTCCTGGAACACGAATGCGATGTCATTGCCGCGCACCTGGCGCAGTTCCTCGCCCTGCAGGCGCAGCAGGTCGCGGCCGTTGAACAGCGCCGTGCCGCTCTCGATGCGTCCCGGCGGCATCGGCACCAGCCCCAGCAGCGCATAGCAGGACACCGACTTGCCCGATCCGGACTCCCCGACGATGCCCAGTGTCTGCCCGCGTTCCACGTCGAAACTGATATTGCGCACCGCACGGACAATGCCGTTGCGGGTATGGAACGAGACACTCAGGTCGCGGACTTGCAGCAGTGCCAAGGGCTCTCCGGTGCAGCACCCGCAGACGCGGGCCTGCCCGATTGTACGTTCGCGGCGACGCAATGACAGTCGAATCCTACCGGCCCCCGCGCGGCTTGCGGATGCCGTACGAGAGGGATGCCAAGGTGCAATGATGCGGCCATGCCCACATTCCCCTTCGTACCATTCTGCGGCCTCCCGCCGCTGCCAGCCGGGCTGTGGCAGCGATGGGTCACCGATCCGCTGCTGCTCGGTGTGCTGGGAATGCTGCTTGCAGCATTGATGCTGTTCGCTGCGCGCCGCCAGCTTGGTGCGGCACCGCGCGGCTACCTGCTGGGCGGCTGGAGTGTGCTCGCCCTGGCACTGATTTCGCCGCTGTGCGCGCTGTCGGTGGCGCTGTTTGCGGCGCGCGCGACTCAGCACATGGTGCTGCTGGTGATTGCGGCACCGCTGCTGGCGTTGGGTCTTTCCGCGCGGGCCGGCGGGGCCCGGGCAGCACGATCACCACGCTGGATGCGCGGGACCGGGCCGGCCTGCGCGTCCGCGCTGCTGTTCGCGGTGTTGCTGTGGGCCTGGCATGTGCCGGTGCTCTATGACGCCACGTTCCGCAGCGACCTGGCCTACTGGGCAATGCACATCTCGCTGCTGGCCGCCGCCGTGCCGCTGTGGATGCAGCTGCTGCAGCCGGGCAGCCGGCAGCTGCTGCTGCGCGCGCTGCTGGGCTTCGCCACGTTCATGCAGATGGGCATCCTGGGCGCACTGCTGACGCTGTCACCGTCGCTGCTCTACGAAGCGCATGTCACCACGACGCTGGCCTGGGGCGTCACGCCGCTGGCGGACCAGCAGCTCGGCGGACTGGTGATGTGGATCCCCGGCTGCAGCGCGGTGCTGCTGGCGCTGCTGTTCGGGCTGTATCGCAGCCTGCACGTGGCGAGCGCGGCGACGCTGCCTGATGCGCCCCGGACGATGCTGCGCTAGGCGGCTGCCACGCCCTGCGGCGCGCCGAAGCGGCCCGTCTCGAAGAAGCGGATCACATGGTCCGCGACCTGGCGCGACACGCACATCATCACGTGATCGACCGGCAGCACGCAGCGGTCGGTGGCTCCATCCAGATGCGTCTCGCTGACACTGACGGTGCCATCGTGCGGACGTTCCAGCGGCGCCACCAGCCGGCCCAGACCGCGACCGCCCGAGCCGGCGATGATCCCCAACTGGGCGGCGAATCGCCATTCGCCCGGCACGCCGCGCAGCAGATCCTGTTCGCCCACGTGCCCGAGCAGCTTCAGCGTGAGCCGGTGACGCGCCAGCGCGCGCGCGGCAGCGCTGCCCCGGGCCGGGGTGCCGACGAGAGCCACGCGACAGGCCTCCCCGCAGAATGCCTGCGGCTGCAGCAGCCCGGTCTCGAACATGCGATAGATCACCAGACCACCCAGGCTGTGGCCCATCAGGTGCACCGGCTGCGCGCTGCTGCGGGCCAGCTCCTGCACGGTGCGCGCGCAGCGGCTGGCCACGCGGTCCATGGGCTCGGCCAGCGAGGAGTAGCGGAACACCCGCAGGCGCCAGCCCTGCGTCGCCATGTGCCGGCGCAGGAACAGCGATTCAGCGCCGGTCATCCACAGGCCGTGGACGTAGAGGACGATGCCCTTAACTGGCGGGCGGTGGCGTGCGGACACGGATCGACAGCTCGCGCAGCTGCGCCTCGCTGACCGTCGTCGGTGCGTCGGTCATCAGGTCGGCCGCGGTCTGCGTCTTCGGGAACGCGATCACGTCACGGATGCTCTCGGTGCCCGACATCAGCATCGTCAGCCGGTCGATGCCGAACGCGATGCCGCCATGCGGCGGCGCGCCGTATTTCAGCGCATCGAGCAGGAAGCCGAACTTGCGCTGCGCCTCTTCGGCATCGATGCCCAGCAGGCCGAACACCACCGACTGCATCTCGGCGCGATGGAT
>CAZWDR010000123.1:0-7294 GCA_964632365.1 uncultured Steroidobacteraceae bacterium | reverse complement strand
CCCAGGCCCTGCCCCGGCGCGGACTGCCGCGTCGGCGCGCCGCTGCTGGCGCAGGAGGCGTCGTACTTGGCCGCATCCGCCAGCAGCGCGAGCTTTTTCTGGATCTCCATACTGTATATTTAAACAGTCATGGCGTCGGCCGGTCTGTAGGACCGCGCTGGCCTGCCCCGACCCGCACATGGCATGCTGGTTCCAGAAGACAGCGCGCGACCGCCACACAGCAGGGCGGCGTCGCCGAACTGGGGGGAGGGATCCATGCCAGCCGAACTGCGCCCGCGACCGGCCATGCGGGCAACCATTGATCGTCGCCAGATGCTGCGCAGTGCGGCCGCCGCCTGCGGTGCGCTGGCGCTCGCGCGACCGGCGCTGGCCGCCCAGGGCGCACCGCCCGCGCAGTCCGCGCAGTCCGCGCAGTCCGCACAGGCATCCCAGGCATCCCAGGCATCCCAGGCGGGCGGGTCTGCCCGGCCCGCCGCGCCCGCAATGCCCTCCGGCCTGGCCGCGGCCTACCGCGACGAGTTCCTGGTCGGCGTCGCCGTCGCGAACCACACACTGGACGGGCAGGCGCCCGCCGAACTTGCGCTGATCGGCGAGGAGTTCAACTCGGTCACGGCCGAGAACGCGATGAAGTGGGGCGAGATCCGCCCCGACGGCGTCACCTGGCAGTGGCAGCGCGCCGACCGCCTGGTCGATTTCGCGACCCGCCAGGGCATGCACGTGCTCGGCCACACGCTGGTCTGGCATTCGCAGGTCCCCGCATCGGTCTTCACCGACGCGCAGGGCGCCGCGCTGACGCGCACGGCGCTGCTGGCGCGCATGGAAGCGCACATCGCGACGCTGGTGGGTCGTTACAGGGGCCGCGTCCATGCCTGGGATGTGGTGAACGAGGCTATCGACGAAGGGAATGGCTGGCGCCGTTCGCGCTGGCTGCAGATCGTCGGGGAGGACTTCATGGAGCAGGCCTTCCGCTTCGCAAGGCAGGCGGATCCGGCGGCGAAGCTGCTCTACAACGACTACAACATGCACAACCCCGCCAAGCGGGAATTCCTGCTGCGGGTGCTGCGCGACTACCTGGATCGGGGCGTGCCGATCGACGGCATCGGGCTGCAGGGGCATCTGGGCCTCGACTATCCGGACCTGGCGGAATGGGAGCGCAGCATCGCGGCGTACGAGGCGCTCGGCCTGCAGGTGCACATCACCGAGCTGGAGGTCGATGTGCTGCCGAGTCCCTACCAGATGAGCGCGGAGATCTCTGACCGCTTCGCCTATTCGCGCGAGAACGACCCATTCCCCGACGGACTGCCCACCGAGGTGCAGCAGCAGCTGGCCGACCGCTACGCGCAGATCTTCACCATCCTGCGGCGGCATCGCGCCGTGCAGCGCGTGACGTTCTGGGGACTGCACGACGGCATCTCGTGGAAGAACGACTTTCCGATCGCCGGGCGCACCAACCATCCGCTGCTGTTCGACCGCAGGATGCAACCCAAGCCCGCCTGGCATCGCCTGATGGAGATGGCACGCGATGGTCGCTGAGGCGGGGGCCGTGCTGCCGCGGGACGCCGCGGCATCGAGGACCGCCCCGGTCGGGCTCGCGAGGCGCGAGAAGATCGGCTTCGGCCTCGGGGACCTGTCCAGCAACATCGTCTTCCAGGCGGTGGGCAATGTCCTGCTCTATTTCTACACGGACGTCTTCGGCCTGACAGCCGCCGCGGCCACATTGCTGATGGCCGTGGTGCGCATCATCGACGCCGTCATCGACCCGGCCATCGGCGCGATGGCGGACCGCACGCGCTCGCGGCATGGACGCTACCGTCCATGGGTGCTGTGGCTGGCCATCCCCTATGGGCTGATCGCGGTGGCGGCTTTCATCACACCCGGCGTCAGCGAAGGCGCCAGGCTGGTGTACGCCTATGTCAGCTACATCCTGCTGGTGGTGGTGTATTCGGCAATCAACATCCCCTACTCGGCGCTGGGCGGCACGATGACCGCCGACAGCGCCGAGCGCGCGAACCTGCAGACCTGGCGCTTCGCGATGGCCATGGTGGGCGGCTTCATCGTCACCACCGCGATCTGGCCACTGGCGCGCGCGCTGGGTGGCGGCGGCGAACCGTCGGACCTGCAGAAGGGCTTCCCGCTGGCCATGTGCATCCTGGCCGCCATTGCGGTGGTGGGCTTCTTCGGCTGCTTCGCGATGACGAAGGAGCGCGTCTACCACGACGAGCACACGAGCCAGCCGCGCCAGAAATGGTGGCAGGATTTCGCCAGCATGCTCACCAACCGGCAGTGGCTGGTGATCGCGCTGGTGACCCTGATCATCCAGACGCGTGGCGGCATGCAGGGGGCGGCCAAGGCCTTTTTCGTCGATTATTACCTGATCAACAACTACGGCTCGGTGGTGTCGGGCAATGCCCTGGTCGCGTGGCTGGCTGGCGTCTTCGCCATCACCGAGAACCTGATCGCGCTGTTCATGGGCCTGACCATGCTGGCCGGCGTGGGCGGGGTGATCTTCGCCAACCGGCTGATCCGCACGCATTGCAAGGTGCGCGTGATGCGGCTGGCGCTGCTCGGCACGGTGGCGACCAACGTGCTGCTGTTCATGGTGCCGCGCGAGTGGATCCCGCAGGCGCTGATGTTGACCATGCTGTCGAATTTCTTCCACATGATGTTCATCCCGCTGCTGTTCTCCACCGTGCCGGATACCGTGGATTACGGGCTGCGCACTGTTCGCAAGGGTGCAATGGCGATGTTCTGCGCCGGGCACCTGTGCGCGCTGAGCCTGGGCATGGCCGTGGGCCAGGTCCTGGCTGGCGGCGTGCTGGCCATTTTTGGATACGAGGCCAACGTCGCACAGACTGACACGGCGCTGCTCGGCATCAAGATTGCCTTCGCCGGCAGCTCGATCGTCGGCGGCCTGCTGGCCTTCCTCTGCCTGCGCGGGTACCGGCTCACGCGCGGCTGGCAGGATCGCATCCCCGGGACGACGTGACATGACACGCAAGATCCGCAATCCCATCCTCCCGGGCTTCAATCCCGATCCCTCGATCGTGCGCGTGGGGGATGACTACTACATCGCCACTTCCACCTTCGAGTGGTACCCGGGCGTGCAGATCCACCATTCGCGCGACCTGGTGAACTGGCGCCTGGTGGCACGGCCGCTGGACCGCGCCGACCTGCTCGACATGCGCGGCAATCCTGACTCCGGCGGCATCTGGGCGCCCTGCCTGACCTGGGCCGATGGCCGGTTCTGGCTGGTCTACACGGACGTGAAGCGCCACGAGGGCAGCTTCAAGGACATGCACAACTACCTGACCACCTGCCCCACCATCGACGGCCGGTGGTCCGAGCGGGTGTACCTGAACAGCAGCGGCTTCGACGCCTCGCTGTTCCATGACGATGACGGACGCAAGTGGCTGCTCAACATGGAGTGGGACTACCGTCCGGGGCGACATCCCTTCAACGGCATCCTGCTGCAGGAATACGACCCGGCGCAGCAGCGGCTGAAGGGGCCCGTGCGCAACATCTTCCGTGGCACGGACCTGCGCGTGACCGAAGGTCCGCATGTCTACAAGCGCGATGGCTGGTATTACCTGCTCACGGCCGAGGGCGGCACCGGCTACACGCACGCCATCACGATGGCACGCTCGCGGCGGCTGGAAGGCCCCTATGAAGTGGATCCCCTCAAGCATTTTTTGACGGCGAAAGACAACCCGACCCTGCCACTGCAACGCGCCGGACACGGCGACTGGGTGGAGACGCAGAATGGCGAGGTGTACATCGTGCACCTGTGTGGGCGGCCGCTGTCGTTGCATTCGCAGTCAGAGCAGCAGCGATGTCCGCTGGGGCGCGAGACGGCGATACAGAAGGGCTATTGGAGCGAGGATGGCTGGCTGCGCCTGGCCAATGGCACGAACCAGCCCGACCTCGAGACGCCGGCACCGAACCTTCCCGAGCACCGCTGGCCGCGACCACCGGCGCTGACCCGTTTCGACGCGGACCGGCTGCCGCTCGACTTCCAGTGGCTGCGCTATCCGTGGGACGAGGCCCTGTACTCGCTGCGGGCACGGCCCGGCTTCCTGCGTCTGCATGGCGCGGAATCCTTCGGGTCGTGGTTCCGGCAGGCGCTGGTGGCCCGCCGCCAGCAGGCGTTCTGCTTCACCGCCACCACGAAGGTGGAGTTCGAGCCAGACACGCTGCAGCAGGCGGCCGGCCTGATCTGCTATTACAACGCGCACAAGTTCCATTACCTGCACATCACCTGCGACGAGCAGGGGCAGAAGCACCTCGCCATCATCAGCTGCCTGGGCGAGCAGCAGTTCAACCTCGCCTACCCGGTCGACTCGGCGCGACACATCCCGCTGCCGCGCGACCGGGCCGTGTGGTTGCGCGCCGAGGTGGAGCACGATGTGTTGCGCTTCTCCTGGTCACTGGACGGCGACCGGTGGACGGCCGCCGAGGGACACCTGGATTACTCCATCGTGTCCGACGAGGCCGGACGCGGCTTCTCCAAGAGCTTCACCGGCGCGTTCGTCGGCATGGCCTGCCACGACATCAGCGGGCGTCGCCAGCCTGCGGACTTCGCGTATTTCGAGTACTGCGAGGAAGACGGACCGGACGCGTCCGGCTAGCCGGCCGTCGCATCGAGCCGGCGCGGCTGCTCCCAGCACCGCCAGCTGCCGCTGTCGAGCATGTCGAAGGTGCCGGTGCGCAGGAAACGCCGCACCTCGGTCGCGGGCACCGGCCGCGCGAACAGGTAGCCCTGCGCCTTGTGGCAGCCCATGTCGCGCAGCATCTCCAGCTGCTGCCAGCCCTCGATGCCCTCGGCCACCACCTGGATGTTCAGGTTGCGCGCCATCGCGATGATCGCGCTGACGATGGCATGGTCGGAAAGATCGGTGACGATGTCGCGCACGAAACCGCGGTCGATCTTGATCCAGTCGACGCGCCAGCGCTTCAGGTACGACAGCGAGGAATACCCCGTGCCGAAATCGTCGATGGCGATCTGCACCCCCAGCTCGCGCAGCCGCTCGATCGCATCCTCGCGGAACTCGCCGGTGCGTTTCTCGAACAGCGAGCCCTCGGTGAGTTCCACCTGCAGCAGGCCGGGTGCGATCTTCGCGCGGTCCAGCGCGTCCTTGATGATCTGGCACAGGTCGGAGCGTTCCAGCTGCACCGCCGAGATGTTCACGCTCACCGGCACCACCGCGGCGCCCTGCTCGCGCCAGCGCGCCAGATCCTGCGTGGCGCGGTCGATCACGAAGTTGCCGATGGGCACGATCAGGCCGGTTTCCTCGGCCACGCCGATGAACTGCGCCGGCGACAACCAGCCCTGCGTGGGATGATGCCAGCGCAGCAGCGCCTCCAGCCCGCAGACCTTGCGCGTCTGGATGTCGACGATGGGCTGGTAGTGCACGTCGAGCTGGTTCAGCTTCATCGCGGCGCGCAGGCTGGCCTCGATCGCGACGCGGCGCTTCAGCGCCATGTCCAGCTGCGGGTTGAACACCTGGAAGTTGTTCCGACCGCTGTCCTTCGCGTGGTACATGGCCGTGTCCGAGTGCTTCAGCAGCTCGACCATGCTGTCGCCGTCGCGCGGATACAGGCTGACGCCGATGCTCACCGTGGCCACCAGCGCGCGCCCGTCGATGAGCACCGGCGCACCCAGCACCTCGTTGACGCGCGCGGCCGTGCTGTGCACCTGCTCGATGCCGGCCACCCGCTCGAGCACGACGATGAATTCATCGCCGCCCATGCGCACCACCACGTCATCGGGCCGCACCGCGCCGCGCACGCGCCGGGCGATCTCCTGCAGCAGCTTGTCGCCCACCTCGTGGCCGCGCGAGTCGTTGATGTGCTTGAAGCGGTCCAGGTCCAGGAACAGCACCGCCAGCATCGCGTTGCCGGCACGGCTGCGTTCGATGGCGGCGGGCAGGTGCGCCTGCAGGAACATGCGGTTCGGCAGGCCGGTCAGATGGTCGTGGTTGGCGAGGCGGTCCAGCCGCTCGTGGTTGGCCAGCAGCAGCGCCTGGGCCTTCTTGCGCTCGGTGAGGTCGCGCGCGAGGAACGACACCACATAACCGGACTCCAGCCGCACCGGCACGCAGCTCACGTCCACATCCAGCAGCGTGCCGTCGTGGGCGATGAGCTGCAGCTCGTGGCCGCGCCCCGGCACGCGGCTCTGCAGCAGCATGTCGACGACGGTGGAATCGACCCGCTGGCCTCGCAGCACGCTCTTCAGCGGCAGTGTGCACAGGGTCGCGGCGTCGTAGCCGAGCTGCGCGAGGGCCGCCGGGTTCGCATCGACCACGCGCCCGGAGCGGCTGTCGGCCACGATGACGCTGTCCTGGGCCAGTTCGAAGATGGCCTGGTAACGCGAGGTCAGCGCGGCCCGTTCGCGCTCGGTGCGCGAGCGCTTGCGTTCCAGCAGGATCGCACCGGCGGCGAACAGCAGCAGCAGCATGGCCGCCGCCAATGGCACGGGGCTGCCCGGGCCCGGGCCGGCCGACGCCTCGCCGCGCAGCTGGAAGTGCAGCCACAACAGGGCCACCGCCATGCCGAGCAGCACGACCAGGGCGATGGCCTGCCAGGGGTCGCCGCGCAGACCCGAAGGCAGCCCAACCCGGGGCTCATTGGTGGGGGCGGGCACTGTTCGCTGCTGCCTTTTTCGTGCGGGTCGCACCCGCGGTCACATCCCTGGTGGGCCTGCGCGCAGTCTGCCGCAGCATGCGCACACGGGAAGGACACCGCGCACAGTTCTGGCGAGGCGGTGGGCAAACGGGACGGGAGGAGCCCCTCGGGCGGGGCGGCCGGCAGCACCGGCCAGGCGCGGCGGCGAGGACCGCCGCCGCGCTCGGGTACTTCAGTTCAGCTTGATCTGCACGTCGACGCCGGCGGGCAGCTCCAGCTTCATCAGCGCGTCCACCGTCTTGTCGGTGGGATCGAGGATGTCCATCAGGCGCTTGTGCGTGCGCAGCTCGAACTGGTCGCGCGCGTCCTTGTCGCCGTGCGGGGAGACCAGCACGGTGAACTTCTCCATCTTGGTCGGCAGCGGCACCGGCCCACGCACGGTCGCGCCCGTGCGCTTGGCGGTCTCGACGATTTCCCTCGCCGAATTGTCGATCAGCCTGTGGTCGAACGCCTTCAGGCGGATGCGGATGTTCTGGTTAGCCATCTGTATTGCCAGGGGGTTGCCCTGCCTCCGACGAGGGGCGCCTTGCGCGCGCCCTCGTACACTGTGAAAAGAAACTTACTTCAGGATCTTCGAGACGACGCCGGCGCCGACCGTGCGCCCACCCTCGCG
>CAZWDR010000122.1:0-7420 GCA_964632365.1 uncultured Steroidobacteraceae bacterium | reverse complement strand
AGGCCAACCACGCCACGCTGTCGGGCCACACCTTCGAGCACGACCTGCAGGTGGCCGCGGACCACGGCCTGCTCGGCAGCATCGATGCGAACCGGGGCAATGCGCAGAATGGCTGGGACACCGACCAGTTCCCCACTGACCTGTACGACACCGTGGGGGCAATGCTGGTGGTGCTGCGCCAGGGCGGACTCGTCGGCGGGCTGAACTTCGATGCCAAGCCGCGACGCGAATCCACTGATCTTGAGGACCTGTTCATCGCGCACATCGGCGGCATGGACGCCTTCGCGCGCGGGCTCGAGGTCGCGCACGCGCTGCTGCACGACTCCCCGTGGGAGACGTGGCGGCGCGAGCGCTATGCGAGCTTCGACATCGGCGCGGGCAGCGACTTTGCCGCGGGGAAGCTGTCGTTGACCGATCTTGTGGACCTGGCCCGCCGTCAGGGAGAGCCGCCGCAGACCAGCGGACGACAGGAGCGCTACGAGAACCTGCTGAACCAGTACCTGCTGCGATAGCCAGCGGCGCGATTGCGCACCACGCGTCGCCAACGAGGGGGAAAAGATGACTCGATGGAATTGCATGCGTGGCGTGCGCCTGGGTGCCGTGTGCTGTGCGCTGGCGCTGGCGTTCGGATCACTGGTGCCAACGCGCGCCGCGGCCGAGGACGGCTATGAACTCTGGCTGCGGTACCAGGCACTGCCGGAGGCCCAGGCCCGCGCCGCGCGCGCCCATCTGTCGCAGCTGGTGATCGATGACGGCACGCCGATGCGCGCCGTGACCCGCGACGAGCTCGTACGCGGCCTGGAAGGGCTGATCGGTCGCTCGCCGCCCACGGTGGACGAAGTATCCGCGGAGGGCGCACTGATCGTCGGCACGCCGCAATCGCAGCCGCTGCTGCAGGGACTCGACCTCGGCCTGGAGGGACTGGGCCCCGAGGGCTACCTGCTGCGCAGCGTGCGCCTCGACGGGCGCTCAGCCATCGTGCTGGCCGCCAACGCCGATGCCGGACTGCTGTACGGCGCGTTCGGGCTGCTGCGCCTGCTGCAGACCGGCGGCTCGCTCGACGCGCTGCATGTGCGCGAAGCCCCGCAGGTGCGCGTGCGCGTGCTGAACCACTGGGACAACCTCGATGGCCATGTGGAACGCGGCTATGCCGGTGCGTCGATCTGGGACTGGTGGAAGCTGCCCGACTATCTGGACCCGCGCTACACCGATTACGCGCGCGCCAATGCCTCGCTGGGCATCAATGGCGCGGTGCTGAACAACGTGAATGCCAATGCCACGATCCTGACGCCACGCTACCTGGCGCGGGTTGCAGCGCTGGCCGACGCCCTGCGTCCGTATGGCATCCGCGTGTACCTGAGCGCGCGTTTCAGCGCACCGATGGAGATTGGTGGTCTCGCCACCGCCGATCCACTGGAGCCCGCCGTGCGCGCCTGGTGGGCGTCGAAGGCGCAGGAGATCTACGGCCTGATCCCGGATTTCGGCGGCCTGCTGGTCAAGGCGAACTCCGAGGGCCAGCCCGGACCGCAGGACTATGGGCGCACGCATGCCGACGGCGCGAACATGCTGGCCGATGCGCTCGCGCCCCACGGCGGTATCGTCATGTGGCGCGCCTTCGTGTATTCGCAGCACAATCCGGACGATCGCGCGAAGCAGGCCTATACCGAGTTCGAGCCGCTGGATGGCACCTTCCGCGACAACGTGCTGGTGCAGGTGAAGAACGGCCCCATCGATTTCCAGCCCCGCGAACCCTTCAGCCCGCTGTTCGGCGCAATGCCGCAGACGCCGCTGATGATGGAGTTCCAGATCACCAAGGAATACCTGGGCTTCGCCACACACCTGGCCTATCTGGGCTCGCTGTATGAGGAAGTGCTGCAGGCCGATACGCATGCGGACGGCCCTGGCTCCACGGTCGCCCGCGTCGTCAGCGGCGCGCAGCACGGCCACACGCTCACCGGCATGGCGGGCGTGGCCAACATCGGCACCGACCGCAACTGGTCCGGCTCGGTGTTCGACCAAGCGAACTGGTACGCCTTCGGCCGGCTCGCCTGGAATCCCGCGCTCGATGCCCGCGGCATCGCCGGGGAATGGGCGCGCATGACCTTCGCCATCGATGAGGCCGTGACGCGCCCGATCGTCGACATGATGATGGCTTCGCACCAGGCGGTGGTTGATTACATGACGCCACTGGGCCTGCACCATCTGATGGGCCGCGGTCATCACTACGGGCCGATGCCATGGGATGCCGGCGGGCCGCGCGCGGACTGGACGCCGGTGTACTACCACCGCGCGGATGCCGGGGGCATCGGCTTCGATCGCAGCAGCACCGGCAGCAATGCCGTCGCGCAGTACGCGCCCCCGGTGCGTGAGGTGTTCGACGACCTTGCCCGCATCACGGATGGATACCTGTTGTGGTTCCACCATGTGCCGTGGCGGCATCCGATGCCTTCGGGGCGCACGCTGTGGGAGGAACTGGCGCATCGCTACCAGCGCGGCGTCGATGCGGTGGCGGACCTGCGCGCCGCCTGGGCCGGACTTGCGCCGCACATCGACGCGCAGCGCCACGCGCAGACGGCCACTTTCCTCGCCATCCAGCAGCGCGAGGCGCAGTGGTGGCGCGACGCGAGCATGGCCTACTGGCAAAGCCTGAATGGCTTGCCATGGCCCGAGGGTTTCGCGCCGCCACCGCAGCCGCTCGCGCATTACCAGCAACTCGACTTCCCGGAGGCACCGGGGAACTGACCGGCAGGATGGCCCGTTGTCCGACTTCGCGCCGGTGACGGCGCTGCCAGAATGACGGCAGTCAACCGCGGAGGTGAACATGGCTGAAACACAGCCGCTCGACCTGGCTGTCGTCGGCAATTGCGAAGTCGCGGCATTGATCGACCGCTGCGGCACCATCGTGTGGATGTGTCTGCCGCAGCCGGATGGTGACCCCGTGTTCAACGCGTTGCTGCGTCCGGAACTGGGCCAGTCGCATCGCGGCGTGTTCGCCATCGGGATGGCCAATCTCGCCACCACGCACCAGCAGTACCAGCGCAACACGGCCATCGTCGAGACCACGCTGACGTGCGAGGACGGCAGCGTCGTGCGCATCACCGATTTCTGCCCGCGCTTCGAAGCGCGCGGGCAGATCTCCCGGCCCCCGGCGCTGGTGCGCATCATCGAGCCGGTGGCCGGACGGCCGCGCGTGCGCCTGCGGATCACGCCCGAGAAGGGATATGGCGCGGCCTCCGGCCTGACGGGCCGGGGCAGCCATCACCTGGCGCTCGAAGCGCAGGACTACCGCTATCGCATCACCACCGACGCCTCGCTGCGGCAGATCTCCGAGTGCACGCTGACGCTGCTCGACACACCGCTGACCTTCGTGCTCGGCCGCGACCAGCCGCTGAAGGAGGCGCCCCACGCGCTGGCGATGCGCTGGCTGGAGGAAACCCGCCACTACTGGCAGGTCTGGTCGCGCGGGCTCGGCATTCCGTTCGAATGGCAGGATGAGGTGATCCGCGCCGCCATCACATTGAAACTGTGCACGGTGGAGGACTCCGGTGCCGTGCTCGCGGCACTCACCACGTCGATTCCGGAAAGCGCCCACAGCGGCCGCAACTGGGACTACCGGTATTGCTGGCTGCGCGATGCGTACTTCACCGTGCAGGCGCTGAACCGGCTGGGCACGACCCGCACGATGGAGGACTACCTGCACTACATCGACCGCGTGGTCGGTGCGGCCGGCGACGAACCGATCCAGCCCGTGTACCGCATTGCCGGCGATGCCGCGCTCGAGGAGCGCATCGTCGACACGCTCGAGGGCTTCCTCGGCATGGGGCCGGTGCGCGACGGCAACCAGGCGGCCGAACAGATCCAGCATGACGTCTATGGCGCGCTGATCCTGGCGCTGGCGCAATTGTTCTTCGACCGCCGGCTGGTCACACCGGGTGACGAGGCCCTGTTCCGCCAACTCGAGAAGCTCGGTGAACGCGCGCTGCAGACCTTCGACCAGCCCGACGCCGGCCCGTGGGAGTTCCGCGGCAGCGCCCGCGCGCACACCTATTCGGCCGCGATGTCCTGGGCGGGCTGCGATCGCCTGTCGCGCATCGCCGCGCGTCTCGGACTTGACGCGGAAGCGGCGCAGTGGCGGCAGCATGCCGACGCCATGCGCGAGTCCATCCTGGAGCGCGCCTGGAATCCGCAGCGGCGCGCGCTGGTCGCCTCGCTCGACGGCACCGACGACCTGGATGCCTCGCTGCTGCTGCTGCCCGATCTGGGGCTGATCGATGGCCGTGATCCGCGCTTCATCGACACCGTCGATGCCGTGGGACGCGAACTGCGCGACGGCGACCTGGTGTTCCGCTACCGCCACAAGGACGACTTCGGCCGGCCGGAGGTGGCGTTCACCGTGTGCGCGTTCTGGTATGTGAATGCGCTGGCGGCGACGGGCCGCGTCGAGGCGGCGCGCGAGCAGTTCGTGCAGCTGCTGAAGCACCGCAATCACCTCGGGCTGATGTCCGAGGACATCGACCCGGCCAGTGGCCAGCACTGGGGCAATTATCCCCAGACCTACAGCATGGTGGGTATCATCAGCTGCGCGCTGCGGCTCAGTCGTTCGTGGGAGTCGGCGCCCTAGGTCCCAGCCTGGCTGGGGGTCTTTCAAGTCCGATTGCCCGCCAGCCGTTGACCGTGTCCGAAGCACTTTCGAACCATACGCCAATGATGCAGCAATACCTGCGCATCAAGGCCGAGCACCCCGACGTGCTGCTGTTCTATCGCATGGGCGATTTCTACGAGATGTTCTACGACGACGCGCGCCGCGCAGCCGCGTTGATCGACATCGCGCTGACGGTGCGCGGGCAGTCGGCTGGCGAGCCGATTCCTATGGCCGGCGTGCCGGCCGTCAGTGTCGAGACCTATCTGGCGCGGCTGGTCCGGCGCGGTGAATCAGTGGCGATCTGCGAGCAGATCGGCGAGGCCGGCAAGACCAAGGGACCGGTGGAGCGCCAGGTGGTGCGCATCGTCACGCCCGGCACGCTGGTCGAGGATGCACTGCTCGACCGACAGCGCGAAAGCCTGCTCGCCGCGCTGGTGTTCGACGGCCAGCGGCACGGCCTTGCGTGGCTGGATCTCGCCAGCGGCCGCTTCTGCGCCAGTGAGCTGGGTGATGCGGCCGAGGTCGCGGCGGAACTGGAACGGCTGCGACCGGCCGAACTGCTGCTGCCGGAGGACCAGCGACGCGAGACGAACCCTGCGCCGCGGCTGCGCCCCCCGTGGCATTTCGAGCTTGAAGCCGGCCGCAGGCTGCTGACCGAGCAGTTCGGCACCCGCGATCTCGCCGGCTTCGGCGCGGCGGAACTGACCGTCGGCCTGCGCGCGGCCGGCGCGCTGTTGCAATACGCGCGCGATACGCAGAAGGCCGCCCTGCCCCATGTGCGCGCGATCTCGGTGCAGGGGCGCGACGATGGTCTGCAGCTGGATGCGGCCACACGCCGCAACCTGGAGCTGGACCGCAGCCTGGGCGGCAACGAGGACGCGACGCTGTTCGCGCTGCTGAACCGGGCCAGCACCGCGATGGGTTCGCGCGAACTGCGCCGCTGGCTGAATCGCCCGCTGCGCGATCGCGGCGTGCTGCGCCAGCGCCATGCCGCCGTCAACGCGCTGGGCGAGTCGCGACGGCACGCCGCGCTGGCCGAGGCGCTGGCCCCCATCGGGGATCTGGAGCGCGTGCTGGCGCGCGTCGCGCTGCGCTCTGCCCGCCCGCGCGACCTGGTGCAGCTGCGCGCCGCGCTGTCGCAGCTGCCCGCGGTGCACGCGGCCCTGCAGGGTCAGGACGTGCCGTTGGTGCTGTCGCTCGCGACGCGGATGGCCGAGCATCCGGTCGAGCTGCATCTGCTGGCACGCGCGATTGCAGCCGAGCCCTCCGCGCTGCTGCGGGATGGGGATGTCATTGCGCCCGACTACGACGCGACGCTCGATCAGCTGCGCCGCATCGCCACCAACACCGACGAGTTCCTGCTCGACCTGGAGCGCAAGGAGCGCGAGCGCAGCGGCATCGCGCAGCTGAAGCTGGGCTACAACCGCGTGCAGGGCTTCTTCATCGAGATCCCCCGCGCGCATGCGGAGAAGGTGCCGGCGGACTACCTGCGGCGCCAGACGGTGAAGTCCGCCGAGCGCTTCATCACGCCGGAGCTGAAGAAGTTCGAGGACGCGGTGCTGGGCGCGCGTGACCGCGCGCTGGCGCGTGAGCGCGAGCTGTATGACGGCGTGCTGGACCAGCTGATCCAGGCGCTGCCGGCGCTGCAGGATGCAGCATCCGCGCTGGCCAGCCTCGACGCGCTGAACACGCTGGCGGAGCGCGCCGATACGCTGGGGTGGGTACAGCCGGAGCTGACCGAAGCGACGCTGTTCCGCGTGGAGGGCGGACGCCACCCGGTGGTGGAACAGTTCAGCGGCACGCAGTTCGTCGCCAATGACCTGTGCTTCGATGATTCGCGGCGCATGCTGATCGTCACCGGCCCGAACATGGGCGGCAAGTCCACCTACATGCGGCAGGCGGCGCTGATCGCGGTGCTGGCGCACATCGGCAGCTTCGTGCCGGCGCGCGCGGCCGTGATCGGGCCAATCGACCGCGTTTTCACGCGCATCGGCGCGGCGGATGACCTGGCCGGCGGACGCTCCACGTTCATGGTGGAGATGACCGAGACGGCGAGCATCCTGCACAACGCCACGCGCAACAGCCTCGTGCTGATGGATGAGATCGGGCGCGGCACCAGCACCTTCGACGGACTGTCACTGGCCTGGGCGGTGGCGCGGCACCTGGCCACGAAGATCGGCGCGTTCACGCTGTTCGCGACGCACTACTTCGAGCTCACCACGCTGGCGGCGGAACTGCCGGGCGTGGTGAACCTGCACCTGGATGCCACCGAGCATGGCGAGGACCTGGTGTTCCTGCATGCGGTGAAGGAGGGTCCGGCCAATCGCAGCTATGGACTGGCGGTGGCGCGGCTGGCCGGCGTCCCGCAGCCGGTGATCAATGCGGCGCGGCGGTTTCTGGCGGAACTGGAGGCACGGCGCGACGCGCAGGCCGAGGCGGCCCCGTCGCCGCAGGTGTCACTGCCCTTCGGACCCGTGACGATCGATATCACGCCAGAACGGGACGGGGAACCGCAGGCAGGACAGACCGACGCGCTGCGCCAGCGCCTGGCGCAGATCGACCCGGATGCCCTGACCCCGCGCGATGCGCTGGCGAAGCTCTATGAACTCAGGGAGATGCTCGGCGAGGAGCGGTAATTCGCCGGCCGTTGCGGGCGCTCGCGACGGCTACGCGTACTGCGTTCGCTGCGCACTGCCCGGCCGCCGGCCGTCCCGCCCCCCCGCCCGCCCCGCCGCCATTGCGATTCCCGCGACGCCCGCACGGCCACCGCGTCCCGCA
>CAZWDR010000121.1:0-7559 GCA_964632365.1 uncultured Steroidobacteraceae bacterium | reverse complement strand
GCGAGCTAGCGACGCACCTTCGCCAAACTGCCACATCCACTTCATCTCGCCGTCACGCCCTGTCCCTAGCCTGCGCCTGCACCTTTTTCTTCAGGAGGACTGCAGGTCCATGGCGCGTCGAATTTCCGTTTCGTCTTCTTCACGGCTTCCCGTTGCGGCCACCGCCGCGTTCGTCTCCGGCATCTGCCTCTCCGGTCTTTCCAGCGAATCGCATGCGCAGGAAGTGGAACTCGACGAAGTCGTCGTGACCGGCTCCGCGTTCCAGAACCGCGCCGAGATCGCCGCGCGCATGGACGCCACCGCCATCATCGATACCCTCTCGCGTGACGAGATCGGTGCACTGCCCGACATCACCATCGCCGAGTCGATGCGTCGCATCACCGGCGTCACGACCATCTACAACGACGACATCGGCCAGTTCGCCTCGATCCGCGGCGTGCATCCGGACTATGTGCCGGTGACGCTCAACGGCCTGGCCGTCGCCACCACCGGCGATCTGGGCGAGGGCACACGCAAGGTGAACCTGCAGGTCATCCCGGGCGAGGCCGTGCGTCAGTTGCAGGCCTACAAGACCCCTTCACCGGACCTCGATGCCGGCGCCCTCGGCGGCCTGCTCAACATGGCCACCGTCAGCGCGTTCGACAGCCCGCGCAGCCGCAGCGGCCTCACGCTGGGCAGCAGCTTCACCACCTACATGGATGTCCCGGACGTGAACTCCGGTGGCAGCCGCAAGAACTCGCCGCTGGGAACGACGGCGAGCGGCATCTGGGCGCCGCGCTTCGGCGCCAGCGGGCACTTCGGCGCGGTGCTCACCGGCATGTACGAGTCACGGCCGCGCACGCAGTCGAACAATGCGATCACCAACCGCGTGTACTTCAACGACGCCGGGCAGGCAACGACGCCCGAATCGGCGGACTGGAACGGCTACGCGGCGCCGGATTCCTTCGTGTCGCACAACTACACCAACCGCTTCGGCAAGTTCGGCGGCACCGCGCGTCTGGAGTACAAGCCGGGCGATCACCTGCACAGCAGCCTGTTCGCGTTCGCTTACTATTCCGATGAGGAAGAGACCCGCAACACCAACCGCGTGTTCGGCCTGGACCAGGCGCAGGACCAGACGGAATCCACCGGCACGATGCGCGTGCGCAATGCCGACTCCCAGTGGCGCTACAACACCTTCGAGCGTGACCAGCGCGGACTGCAGTGGCTGACCAGCCTCGCGCCCAGCGACGATCTGACCATTTCGGCTGCGGCAGGCTACACCCGTGCGTGGTTCCGTTCCGAGCGTCCCTACGCAACCTTCGTCTACCGTCCGAACACGCGCCTGCGCTACGACCTCGACAGCGATGGCCCGCTGTTCGTGCTCGACAACGCGGCGGCCTATACGGATCCGGCCAACTTCCGGACCAACACGCTGTATCGGGACTGGCGCATCGCCAAGGAGCATCTGCTCGACGCGCGCCTCGACGTGGGCTTCAACAACGCCGCCGACGATCGCGGCTGGGGATTCGCGGCAGGCGCCGGGTTCCGCGACCTGGACCTCTACCGCGACAACACCTCGATCAACTACGTCACCGGCACCACCTCGATGGAGGGGATCAGCTTCGTCCCGGACTTCGGGCTGCCGGGCTACGACACGCCGGGCCTGTGGCTGCACCAGAGGACTTTCTGGAACGACGTCATCGGCTCCGTGCCCGTGAACGCCGCGCTGTCTGCGAACAACTCGCGACTGAATGACTACACCTTCGACGAGCAGGTTCGCGCGCTTCACGTGAACGCCAACTTCACCGCGGAGCGGGCGCGCGTGGACCTCGGCCTGCGCCTGGACGATGCGCGATTCGTCGCCGGGATGGCGCAGGTGGTCGACGGCGCCCTGCAGGACGCGATGGTGCGCAAGCGTGGCAGCGACACGACGCTGCTCCCGTACCTGACGGCACGCTACACGCTGACCCCGTCGCTGCGCGTGAAGGCTGGCCTCAGCCGCACGATGGGCCGGCCGAATCCCGAAACCATCGCCACCGTCGAGCGGGTCGATGACACCGAACTGACCATCGCGCGCGGCAATCCCGACATCCAGCCGCTGCGCTCCAGCAACTATGACCTGGGCCTCGAGCACTTCTTCAACGCGGGCCAGGGCATGGCCACGGTGACCGGCTTCTACAAGGACATCCGCGACGACATCCTCGATCTTTCCGGCATCGAGTCGATTGGCGGCCAGGACTACACGGTCACGCAGCCAATCAACGGCGAACGCACCCGTTACCGGGGCCTCGAACTCGGCCTGATCAACAACAGCTTCGGCGGCGTGGCGCCGTGGCTCGACCGGGTCGGTGCGTCGCTGAACGGCGTGTGGGTGCGCGGCTCCTCGGGCTTCCAGTACAACGGCGAGCGCCGCAAGCGCGACATGCTGCTGTTCCAGGCCGAACGCGCCGTGAACGCTGCCCTGTTCTATGGATTGGGCGGCGGATCGGAGCTGCGACTGGCCGTGAACCACCAGGGCCGCTACCTCGAGGAGTACGCCGCGAACCCCTGGCAGGAGATCTACATCGAGCCCTTCACCACGGTCGACCTGACCGCGCGCTGGGTTGTGTCGCCGCGCTGGCAGGTGAGGGCAGAGGGCCGCAATATCCTCGGCGCGAACCGCGAGCGCTCCACCGGTCCGGACCACGGCTGGTTCCGCGCCGGCCTCGAGGTGGGCAGTTCGTGGTTCCTGCGCCTGAACTTCAGCCCGTGAGTCGCGCCACCATGTTGAACCGACGCGATTTTCTGCTGCAGATGGGCGCCGCCGGCGCGGTGGCCGTGCTCCCCCGGCGCGGCATTGCCGCGCCGCTGCGGGACAATCCCTTCACGCTCGGGGTCGCCGCCGGCGACCCGTGGCCCGACGGGTTCGTCATCTGGACCCGCCTGGCCCCCGCCCCGCTGCAGCCTGGCAGCGGCATGAGCGACGACACCTACGAGGTCGCCTGGGAAATCGCCGCCGACGAGCGGTTCCGCACCATTGTCCGCCACGGCGCCGCGCTGGCGAGCCCGACGATGGGCCATAGCGTGCACGTCGAGCTCACCGGCCTCGAAGCGGCCCGCCCCTACTGGTATCGCTTCACCTGCGCCGGCCACATCAGCCCCGCGGGCCGCGCGCGCACCGCGCCGACCACGATGAGCGACGTCGCACGACTGCGCATCGGCGTGGGCGGCTGCCAGAACTATGAGCACGGCTTCTTCACCGCGTGGCAGTACCTGGCCGGTGAAGACCTCGATGCCGTGTTCCACTACGGCGATTACATCTATGAAGGGGCCGCCGGCCGGCATGCCGCCGACATTCCGGTCATCCGTCGCCACGTCGGGCCCGAGCCCATGGTGGTGGAGGATTACCGGTTGCGCTATGCGCTCTACAAGATGGATCCGGACCTGCAGGCCGCGCACGCGTCGGCCGCGTTCCTGATGACCTATGACGATCACGAGATCGACAACAACTGGGCCGGCGCCCAGGACCAGGATGGCACCGATCCGGCCACCTTCCTGCGCCGCCGCCATGCCGGCCTGCGCGCCTGGTACGAGAACATGCCGGTGCGCGCAGCGCAGTTGCCCACGCCAGAAGGCATGCAGATGTATCGCCGCCTCGACTACGGCCGCCTGCTGCGCGTGCACCTGCTCGACACCCGGCAGCATCGCGACGACCAGCTCTGCGGCGAGTCCGCGACGAAGCACTGCCGCGACCCCGCGACCTTCGCGCAGGGCACCATCCTCGGCGACCGCGCGCACGACTGGCTGCACCAGGGCCTCGATGCCGCCTTCACCTGGAACCTCATCGCGCAGCAGGTGGTGGTCATGCCCTACCAGTCGCTGGCCGCGGAGGGCGCACGCATCGGCCTCGATGCCTGGTCCGGCTACCCCGAGTCCCGACGGCGCCTCGTGCGCGCCATCAACGAGAAGCGCCCCGGCAACGTCATCATCGCCACCGGCGACGTGCACCAGAACATGGTCGGTTACCTGCCGCTGCGCGAGGAGGAGCCGGACCGCAACCAGGTCGCCACCGAGTTCGTCTGCACGTCCATCAGCTCGCTCGGCGACGGCAGCGACGTGAAGATCCGCGGCGGGGACTGGCGCGCCATCGTGGCCGAGAACCCGAACATGCTGTTCATCAACGGCCAGCGCGGCTACCAGGTGTTCACGCTGGATGCGGACCGCTGGCGCACGGACATCATGAAGGTGGATCGCGTCAGCGACCGCTCCGGGCGGCTGTCGCGGCTGGCGTCGTTCACGGTGGAGGCGGGGTCGCCGCTGGCCAGCCAGGGCTGATTGCATTGCGGGCCGCCTGCACCGGGGGCGACAGCCGCAGGTCCCGCGGGCGGCCGCCGCAGCGCGGGCCGGAAAGCCGCCACCCCGCACGCCATTGTCCGATTGTCGGCGCCGGCCGCGCGGTCTAGGCTGATCCACCAGAACACCTGCCATCACGGACAGGGAATTTCCGGGGGGAACCATGCACAGCCGCGAGAAGTATTTCGTCCTGGGTCTGGCCATTGCATCTGGTACGGCAGCGCTCGCCGCAGAACCCGCCGCCAGCGGGCAAGCGGACGCCGCCACGGAGCTCGCCGAAGTCACGGTGACGGGCTCCCGCATCATGACGACCACGGGATTCACCGCGCCGACTCCCCTGACCGTGATGGGCGCCGACGACATGCAGGCGCTGGGCATCGCGACCGTCGGCGAGGCGCTGAACACCATTCCGTCCTTCAGCCCCACCGTCACGCTGAGCACGCAGGGCTTCGGTGGCATCGGCGCGGTGTTCGCCGACCTGCGCGGCCTGGGCGCCAGCCGCAACCTGGTGCTGCTCGACAGCCGGCGCATCGTGCCCACCAACGTCTCCGGCAACGTCGACCTGAACCTGATCCCGTCGAACATGATCCTGCGCTCCGAGGTCGTGACCGGTGGCGCATCGGCCGCCTATGGCTCGGACGCCGTGGCCGGCGTCACGAACATCCTGCTCGACTCGCGCATGACCGGGCTGCGCGCGCATCTCGATGTGGGCACGTCCGAAGAAGGCGACGCCGACTCGCATTCGGCGGGCGTCGCGGGCGGCATGGCCTTTGCCGGTGGCCGCGGCCATGTGGTGGCCGGTGCGGAATACGCCGACAGCGGCAACGTGGGCGACCAGTACCAGCGCGACTGGAGCGCGCAGGAGGTGCTGCGCATCCCCAACATCGGCGTACCGGGCGAACCGTTCAACATCCTGGCCAGGGACGTGCACAACGCCAACGCTTCGGCCGGTGGCTACATCCGCAACCTGCTGGGGCCGACCGGAACGGCCGTGCCAGCCGCCGCCGATCCGCTGCGCGGCAATGCGTTCAACGCCGATGGAACGCTGAGTCCGTGGATCCCGGGTGCATACAGTGTTGCATCACCGTTCCAGGTGGGCGGCAGCGGCCATGGCGAGAACGTGTACATCGGCGCCGGCTCCCTGAACATGGTTTCGCCGCTGACGCGCTTCAGCGTGCACACCCATGTGGACTATGAACTCACCGACCGCATCGACGCCTTCGCGGAGGCGACGTATGCCGGCGCCGAAGCGACCAACCCGGGCGGGCAGTTCCGCGCCGAGGCCTACACCATCCGCGTCGACAACCCCTTCCTGCCCGACGCGCTGCGCACCCAGTTGCTGGCGGGTGGATACACCGGCTTCGTGCTCGGCCGCAATGGCGATGACTTCGGCACCGCGCGCACCAGCAATGAGCGCAACACGTTGCGCCTGGCGACCGGGTTGCGCGGCACACTGCAGTCAGGCCTCGCGTGGGATGGCTACTACCAGTACGGCCGGACCGAAAGCGAGAATCGCGTCACCAACAACCGCATCGGCAAATCCGCCACGGCGGACCCGATGTTCAACAACTTCGCGATGGGCGTGGATGCGGTGACCGGGCCCGGCGGCGAGCCGATGTGCCGCATCGTCGCCGATGCCATCACCGCCGGCACGCCGCTGCAGCCGGGACAGCCCGGCTACGGATGCCAGCCCATCAACCTGCTGGGCCGCGACAACTTCTCGCCCGAGGCCAAGGACTGGGCCTATGGCACCAGCAGCCAGGACACCACGCTCGAGCAGCATGCATTCGGCGCCAATGTGTCGCGCGAGGTGCTCGACCTGTGGGCCGGCCCGCTGGCCATGGCGGCGGGCGTGGAATGGCGACGCGACAGCGCCGATGCCACGGCCGACCCGATCTCCGCGCGCGACGGCTGGTTCGTCGGCGTGGGACAGAACGTGGATGCCACGATGAAGGTGGCCGAAGGCTATGTCGAGGCAGCCCTGCCGCTGCTGAGCGGCGCGCAGCGCCTCGACCTCAACGGTGCCTATCGGCATGCCCGCTACGATGTCGAGGGCATGCTGTTCCCGACCAGTGGCGACCCGGCCACCCCCAGCGATTCGGACTTCGACGCCAACACCTGGAAGGTCGGCCTCACCTATGAGCCGCTGCCCACCGTGCGATTGCGCGCCACCCGCTCGCGGGACATCCGCGCGCCGAACATCAGCGAGCTGTTCGGGTCGCGCGTACGCGGCTTCTCGACCACGGTGGACCATCCCCGCAGCGAGAACGTGCCGCTGGCCCTGGTGCTCGGCGGCGGCAACCCGGGCCTTGCTCCCGAAACGGCCGACACCTGGACCGCAGGCCTCGTGCTGACGCCCGACCTCGGCGCCCACCGGCTGCGCATCGCACTCGACTACTACAGCATCGACATCGACGGCGCGATCGGCACCATCGGCTCCCAGACCATCATGGACCGCTGCTACCTGCAGGGTGCCACGGAGCTCTGCCCGCTGATCCACCGCCTGCCGCCGCAGGCGGGCGAGACCGTCGGCGCGCTCGATTACATCGAGAACACGCTGCAGAACATCAACCAGTTCGAGACCCGCGGCATCGACCTCGAAACCGACTACCGCATCGGGCTGGGCTGGGCCGACCTCAACCTGCGCGTGCTCGGCACCTATGTGGTCGACTACATCATCCGCGATTCAGCGGGCACCACCGAACGTGCCGGCCAGACCGGCTGGGGCGTCGGCCAGGCCGCCGGCGTCGCGGACCTGGTGCTCGACGGCTTCGTGTCGCTCACGCGTGGTCCCTGGACGGCGACGCTGCACGCCCGGCACATCGGCAGCGGCATCAACAACCCGCTGCACATCGGTCCCGATGATGCACGGTTCGCCGACATCGTCGCCGAGGGCATGGCGAATCCGCTCTACACGTCCACGACCAACGACAACACCATCGGCTCGGTGACGTATTTCCACCTGAACGGCTCATGGGACCTGCGCGAGGCCGGCGCAAGGCCCGGCATCCAGCTTTATGCCCGCATCGCGAACCTGTTTGACCGCGACCCGCCGCTGTCGCACACGATCAACAGCCCGACCAACCAGCGGTATTTCGATGTGATTGGCCGGGCGTACAAGATCGGGGCGAGGGTGAGGTTCTGACTCCCGCGGCCCGGGGCTGAGGTCGCCGGAGGGACGCCGGGCGGGGGTCACGCCAGACCCGCGCCCGATTCGCGGCTGGGCGCCGGGATCATTAGAATTG
>CAZWDR010000120.1:0-7576 GCA_964632365.1 uncultured Steroidobacteraceae bacterium | reverse complement strand
ACCAGCATCACGTCGATCAGCGGCACCACGTTGATCTCGCCGATCAGGCGGCGTTTGCGTGGCGCTTCGTCCATCAGGCCGGTACTCCAGCACCTGCAGGCTTCGAAGCATAGCGCTGCAGGATGGTCGAGAACTCCTCCATGAACGCGTTGTAACGCAGCTCCAGGCGGCTGACCTTGTCGGCGTAGCGGTTGTAGGCGATGAACGCCGGAATGGCCGCGAACAGCGCCATCGCCGTGGCCACCAGCGCCTCGGCGATGCCGGGCGCGACGGTCGCCAGCGTCGCCTGCTGCACGCCACCGAGCGCCACGAAGGTGCCCATGATGCCCCACACGGTGCCGAACAGGCCGACGTAGGGGCTCACCGAGCCGATCGTCGCCAGTGTGGCGAGGTTGTGCTCGAGGCGGTCCAGTTCCTTCAGCTGCGCCACCTTCATCGCGCGCCGCGCGCCCTCGAGCAGATGGTCGGCACTGCTGCCATGCTGGCGCAGGCGCGCGAACTCGCGAAAGCCCATCTCGAACAGGTGGCTCATGCCGGTGCTGCCGCCCTTGCTCTCGAGGTCGCGGTAGAGCACACCCAGGTCACCGCCGGACCAGAACGCGGACTCGAAGGTGTCGGCCTCGGCACGCGAGCGCGCCAGCACCGAGCGCTTGGCCAGGATGATGGCCCATGACGCCACCGACGCGATCGCCAGCATCAGCAGCACCAGCTGCACCACCGGCGACGCATGCAGCACCAGCTGCGGAATCGACAGGGTCTGCGGCGTCACGAAGCAAGACCCGCGGCGATGGCGGAGGGCAGGCGGCGCGGCTTCATGCTGCGCGCATCGACGCAGGCGACGCGCACACTGCCCTGGGCGAGCAACTCGCCGGCCTCGTTGCGGGCCTGCTGCGCGAACAGCAGCGAGGCACCGCCGACTTCCTGCACGCGGGCATCGACCTGCAGCAGGTCATCGAGGCGCGCCGGCCGCACGAAGCGCACCGACAGATCAACCACCGTAAAGAGCACGCCCACCTCCTCTGCCAGTCGCGCCTGCGAGAAACCGCGCGCGCGCAGCCACTCGGTGCGCGCGCGCTCGAAGTATCGGATATAGCCGGTATGGTAGACGACGCCGCCGGCATCAGTGTCTTCGTAGTACACCCGTACGGGAAGGCTGTAGGAATTCACTTGCGTGGATCCTCGAACAGCGGCAATGCCGCGGCGGCTCGCTCGGGCATTGCAAGACCCAGATGCAGGTATGCCTGCCGCGCGGCAACGCGGCCGCGCGCGGTGCGGGTGAGGAAGCCGCGCTGGATCAGGAACGGTTCCACCACGTCTTCGAGCGTGCCGCGTTCCTCGCCGACGGATGCGGCCAGGCTCTCGATGCCCACCGGTCCGCCGTCGAACTGCTCGATGACTGTCGTCAGCACACGACGGTCGAGCGCGTCCAGTCCCTGCGGATCGACATCGAGCAGGTCGAGCGCGGCATCGGCGATGGCGGCATCGATGCGCCCGTCGCCGCGCACCTGGGCATAGTCGCGCACACGGCGCAGCAGGCGGTTGGCGATGCGCGGCGTGCCGCGGGAGCGCTGCGCGATGCGCGCCGCGCCATCGCGCGTCGTGCCCACGCGCAGGATCGCCGCGGAGCGCTCGACGATCTGCGTGAGTTCCGGATCGGAGTAGAAGTCGAGGCGCTGCACGATGCCGAAGCGGTCGCGCAGCGGCGAGGTGAGCAGCCCGGCGCGCGTGGTCGCACCCACCAGCGTGAACGGCGGCAGGTTCAGCTTGATCGAGCGCGCCGCGGGCCCCTCGCCGATCATGATGTCCAGCTGGTAGTCCTCCATCGCCGGGTAGAGGATCTCCTCCACCACGGGACTCAGCCGGTGGATCTCGTCGATGAACAGCAGGTCGCGCGGCTGCAGTTTCGTCAGCTGCGCGGCAAGGTCACCGGGACGCTCGAGCACCGGGCCGGCCGTGTGCGCCAGACCCACCCCGAGTTCCGCGGCGAGGATCTGCGCCAGCGTGGTCTTGCCAAGCCCCGGTGGGCCGAACACCAGCACATGGTCGAGCGCCTCGCCACGCGCGCGCGCCGCCTCGATGAACAGGCCCATCTGCGCTTTCACGCCAGGCTGGCCGATGTATTCATCGAGCCGCTTCGGGCGGATGGCGCGATCCTGGCTTTCCTCCTCGCGCGTGGTGCCGGCGCCGACCAGGCGTTCGTCACTCATCGGGAGGTCCCCAGCAGCGCGCCGCGGATCAACTCCTCGGTGGTCGCGCCGCCGCCGGCCTTCTCGAGCATCTTCTGGGCCTCCTGTGCCTTGTAGCCCAGCGCCAGCAAGGCATGCAGGGCCTCCTCGCGCGGCGGCAGCGCGCGCGGCACCTCGCCGGCCACCGGCGCGTCGCGGAAGTGGTCGCGCATCTCGACCAGCAGCCGCTCGGCGGTCTTGCGCCCCACGCCCGGAATGCGCGTCAGCGCGGCGGCATCTTCGCCGGCAATGGCCAGGCGGAACTGGCTGGCCGACACGCCCGACAGGATGCCCAGCGCCACCTTGGGGCCGACCCCATTGACCTTCAGCAGCGCGCGGAACAGCTCGCGTTCCTCGGCGGTGGCGAAACCATAGAGCAGCGCCGCATCCTCGCGCACCACATGGTGGATGAGCAGCCGCACCGTGCTGCCGGTCGCTGGCAGCGCCACATAGGTGGACATGGGCACTTCGACTTCGTAGCCGACGCCGGCACACTCGATGAGCAGCCGGGGTGGATCCTTGTCGGCCAGCGCGCCCTGCAACGAGCCGATCACCGCGCGCTGCCCATGGCTGCCAGGCGTCCGACGCTGCGGCGCGCATGCGCATGGCACAGCGCGATGGCCAGTGCGTCGGAGACGTCGGCAGTGGCGGGCTCACCGATCGACAGCAGCACCTGCACCATGTGCGCCACCTGCGCCTTGTCGGCCCCGCCATGCCCCACCACGGCCAGCTTCACCGCGCGCGGCGCATATTCATAGACCGCTGCCCCGCAGGCGACCGCCGCAGTCAGCGCCGCGCCGCGCGCCTGGCCGAGCTTCAACGCGCTGTCGGGATTGCGGTGGATGAACACGCGCTCGATGGCCACCTCATCGGGACGGTATTGCTCCACCAGTTCGAGCAGCCGGCGATGGATCTGGTGCAGGCGCAGCGCCATGTTGGTGCCACGCACCTGCACGCAGCCGCTGGCCACATGCGACTCGCCGCGCGCATCGCAGTCGACGATGCCGAAGCCGGTGCGCAGCGAGCCCGGATCGAGTCCCATCACGCGCTTCGGCACGGCGACCGGCGTCGTCACTGCGCGCCGCTCGACCAGGGCGGCGGGATCGAACGAGCGCCAGGATCGGCTTGCATAGCGCGGCATCCGAATATGATAGCGTGACGTGGTGATCCCCACATCGTCTCTGCCCGGCGCGCACGACCACGAAGCGCTGGCCGTGGCCAGCACCGTGCTTGCAGAAACCGGCATCACCACGGTGGTCCAGCAGCGCGCCCGCGAAGCCGGCGAGATCGCGCTGCAGCTCACCCGCGAAGCACCGCTCGCCGTCGCCGCACAACTGCATGCCGCCGGCCGCTTCGCCGGCAGCGCGCGCGAATTCACCGCCGCGCAGGTGGCGCGCCTCGGCGCGCCAGCAGTGCGTCTGGCCGCACAGCTCGATCGCCTCGGTGAGCTGCAGCTGGATGACCGCTGGTCCGCCGGCGAATCGCTGCCGGCCGCGCAGTCCGAGGCGCTGCGCAAGATGCTGCTTGCCGTGGTGGGTGATCCGCGCCTGGTCATCGCGCGGCTGGCGGTGCAGCTGGTGCGGGTTCGCCATGCCCGCGAAGAAGATCCGGCGCGGCGTCGCCAGATCGCGCTGGAGATCCAGGAACTCTACGCGCCGCTGGCCAATCGCCTGGGCATCTGGTCGCTGAAGTGGGAACTGGAAGACCTCGCCTTCCGCGAAGCGAGCCCGCAGGCCTACCAGCGCATCAAGCGCGCACTGAACGAGAAACGCGCCGATCGCGAACGCTACATCCAGCAGGCGATCCGCACGCTCGAGGAGGCACTGCGCCGCGCCGGCATCCAGGCCGAAGTGGTTGGGCGCCCCAAGCACATCTACAGCATCTGGCGGAAGATGCAGCGCAAGCACCTGGCCTTCGAGCAGATCCTCGACCTGCGCGCGCTGCGCGTGATCGCCGACACCGTGCCCGAATGCTATGCCGCGCTCGGTGTGGTGCACGAACTGTGGCCGTTCCTGCCTTCCGAATTCGACGATTACATCGCGACGCCGAAGGGCAACAACTACCAGTCCATCCACACCGCCGTGCGCGGACCGGAGGGCCTGCCGCTGGAAGTGCAGATCCGCACGCGCCAGATGCACGCGCAGGCCGAACTGGGTGTCGCCGCGCACTGGCGCTACAAGGAAGGCGGCGGGGATCGCCGCTACGACGAGAAGATCAAGCAGGTGCGCGAGATGCTGCACGCCAGCCCCGAGGGCGGCGGCGACTCGCTGACGCGGCTGGCCTCGCGCGTGTTCAGCGACCGCATCTATGCGCTGACCCCCAAGGGCGAGGTCATCGACCTGCCCGGCGGCGGCACGCCCCTGGATTTTGCCTTCCACCTGCACAGCGGGCTGGGTGAGCGCTGCCGCGGCGCGAAGGTGAACGGCCGCATCACGCCGCTGAACCAGCCGCTGGCCACCGGCGATGTCGTCGAGATCATCACCGGCAAGGAACCGGCCCCCAGCCGCGACTGGCTCGCCGAACGCAGCGGCTATCTGGCCTCCGCGCGCAGCCGCGCGAAGCTGCGCGCGTTCTTCCGGCGGCAGGATGAGGCCGCCGAGGCCGGACGTGCCGGCAAGGACGTTGCGGGGCGCAGCCCGGCGACGGCACGCAAGGGCGCGGCCGGCAACAGCGTTGCCGCACGCAGCGGTGCATCGAGCAGGAATGGCGCCCCTGCGCGCACCGGCGCGGCAGCCGACACCTCGAGCGACACCGACGCCGCGGAGATTCCAGTCCCGCCCAGCGCGCGCGCGCGCAAGGCCATCGGCGGCAAACGCTCGCCGGTGGAGATCGACGGCGTCGGCGACCTGCCCATCACGCTCGCGCGCTGCTGCGCACCGATGCGTCCGCAGCCGATCCGCGGCTACCTGACGCTGGGACGGGGCGTGACGATCCACCAGGCGGGCTGTCCCGGCCTTGCGCGCATGGCCAAGCAGAAGCCGCAGCGCCTGCTGCAGGTGGACTGGAACGATGCGGCGAGCAGCGCGCGCATCGCCGCGCGCGTGCAGATCGAGGCCTTCGACCGCCGCGGCCTGCTGCGCGACATCTCCGACCTGATCGCCGAGGAGCGGCTGTCGATCGAGGGCGTCAGCAGTGACACCGATCCGGACGATCGCATCGCGCGCTTCGAGGTGCGGCTGACCGTGCGCGATGCGGGCGAGCTGACTCGGCTGCAGCGCCGGCTGGCGCGCATCCCGAATGTCTTCAAGGTGCGGCGCGGCGCCTGAACGGCGCCGCGGCGTCGTGCCGACCTAGCGGTTGATCGAATCGATCGCGCGCTTGTCGGCCGCCAGCGCCGCCTCGTGCACGGCCTCCGACAGCGTCGGATGCGCGTGCATCGTGCGCTGCAGGTCCTCGCAGCTGGCGTTGTATTCCAGCGCCAGGCAGGCGGAGGCGATCAGCTCGCCGGCCATCGGGCCGATGATGTGCACGCCCAGCACCTGGTCGCTGTCGGCATCGGCGACGATGCGCACGAATCCGGCAGTCGCCTCCATCGCGCGCGCGCGGCCGCTGGCGATGAACGGAAACTGCCCGATCTTCACATTGGTGCCGTTGGCGCGGGCCTGCGCCTCGGTCTGTCCCACCCACGCGATCTCGGGGGCGGTGTAGATCACCGAGGGCACCGCGTCGTAATTGGTGTGCCCGTAGAGGCCGGCGGCGAGATCGGCAACCATCACGCCCTCCTCCTTCGCCTTGTGCGCGAGCATCGGGCCGCGCACGCAGTCGCCGACCGCATAGACGTTCGCGGCACCGGTGCGGCACTGCTCATCGACGAGGATGAAGCCGCGCTCGTCCAGCTCGACGCCAGTGCCTTCGCCGAGCAGGCCGGCGGTGAACGGACGGCGGCCCACGGCGACCACGAGGCGATCGACCTCGAGCTTCTGCTGCCCGGCGGGATCGGCGAAGTCCACGGTGACCTTGCCACCGGCCACGCGTGCCGCGCTGACCTTGGCGCCGAGACGGATGTCGAGCCCCTGCTTGCGCAGCTGCTTGAGCGCCTCGGCCGCAACGGGCCGGTCGGCCATCGCCAGGAACTCATCGGCCGCTTCGAGGATGGTGACCTTCGCGCCGAGCCGCGCCCAGACACTGCCAAGCTCCAGCCCGATCACGCCCGCGCCGATGACGCCGAGCCGGCCGGGCACGGTCTCGAAGTCGAGCGCACCCCAGGAGTCGACGATGTGTTCGCCGTCCTGCGGCACGCTGCGCAGTTCCACCGGTGCGGAACCGGCGGCGAGCACCACGTGGCGCGCCGAAAGGGTTCGCACGCTGCCATCGCCGGCCGTGTATTCGACCTGGTTGCCGGCCAGCAGCTTGCCGTGCCCGGCAAGCCCGGTGACGCCGGCGGACTTGAACAGCGCGGCGATGCCGCCGGTCATGCCCTTGACGATGCCGGCCTTGCGCTTTTGCATGGCCGCCACGTCGATGGCCGGCTCGCCCACGCCGATGCCATGGACCTTGAATTCGTGGCGCGCGCGATGGAACAGCTCGGAAGACTCGAGCAGCGCCTTCGAGGGAATGCAGCCGGCGTTCAGGCAGGTGCCGCCGAACGCGAAGGAACCGTCGCGGTTCTTCCACGCGTCGATGCAGGCCACCGACAGGCCGTTCTGTGCCGCGCGGATGGCAGCCGGGTAGCCACCGGGGCCGCCGCCGATGACGATCACGTCGTATTGGTCGGACATGCGGTCAGATCCCGATCAGCAGGCGGCCCGGGTCTTCCAGGGCATCCTTGATGACGACCAGGAACTGCACCGCCTCGCGGCCATCGATGATGCGATGGTCGTAGGTGAGCGCCAGATACATCATCGGGCGGATCACGATCTGGCCATCCACCACCACCGGACGCTCCTGGATCTTGTGCATGCCGAGGATCGCGCTCTGCGGCGCATTGACGATCGGCGTGGACATCAGCGAGCCGAACACACCACCGTTGGTGATGCTGAAGGTGCCGCCGGTGAGGTCATCCATCGTCAGCGAGCCGGCCCGCGCGCGGGTCGCGAAGTCACTGACGGTCTTCTCCACCTGCGCGAAGCTCATCGCATCGGCATCGCGCATCACGGGCACGACGAGGCCGCGCTCGGTCGAGACGGCCATGCCGATGTCATAGAACTCGCGATAGACGATGTCGTTGCCATCCACCGCGGCGTTGACCACCGGGAAGCGCTTGAGCGCCTCGACCGCGGCCTTCACGAAGAACGAGGAGAAGCCCAGCTTCACGCCATGCTGCTTCTCGAAGCGGTCCTTGTAGCGCGCGCGCAGTTCCTGCACGGCCTGCAGGTCGACCTCGTTGAACGTGGTGAGCAGCGCCTGCGTGG
>CAZWDR010000119.1:0-7597 GCA_964632365.1 uncultured Steroidobacteraceae bacterium | reverse complement strand
TGCGCGCGCGGCGCAGGGCGGTTTTGTCGACATCCTTGGGTCCGAAAAGACGCATGAGAGCTCCGTTGGATTGAAATAATGGACAGGAGCCAGCGAGTATAACGCGATTCCGCCAATTGCTGACTTGTCAGCGATGCCGATGAACTAGGATCCCTGCCATGCCCCCGACCGTCGATGCCAGTGCCGCTGCGCTGCCCTTGTACTGCGTCACCGAGTCGCAGTTCGCGTCGTGGCGCGATGCGCAGAAATCCTTTGTGCGCGCATGGCTCGATGCCACGGCATTCCAGCCGGAACGCGGCCGCTGGTCACTGCTGCCAGATCTCGAAGGCGGCGCCACCGGCGTCGTGGTGGGCCTGGGTCGCCAGCTGCCGGCAGACACCCCCGCATGGTTCTGGCTGGGCGCTGCGCTGGGCGACCGGTTGCCGCAGGGCAACTACGTGCTGGCCGACGAGCTGCCCGAGACACTCGCCCTGGCTTTCACGATGGGCTGGACCTACGGCGGTTACCGCTTCCAGCGCTATCGCACCGCCGGTGCCACGCCCACCCGCCGCCCCCATCTCGACCCGCCTGCCGGCGTCGATGCGCATTACGTGGCGGCGGCGACCTCCGCCAGCGCCTGGGCGCGCGACCTGGTCAATACGCCGGCGAATGACATGGGGCCCGACGAACTGGAGCAGGAAGCGCGCGCACTGGCCGCGCGCGCCGGCGGCCTGGTGCGCGTCGTCGAGGGCGACGTGCTGCGGCGCGACTTCCCGCTGATCGCCGCGGTGGGGCAGGGGTCCGTGCGCGCGCCACGCCTGATCGAGCTGACCTTCGCGCGCCCCGGTGCGCGGCGCGTGACGCTGGTGGGCAAGGGCGTGTGCTTCGACACCGGCGGCCTCGACATCAAGACCTCCGCCGGCATGCTGCTGATGAAGAAGGACATGGGCGGCGCGGCCGCCGCGATGGCCACCGCGCACCTGCTGCGCGAGATGGAGGTGCCGGTGCAGCTGCGCGTGCTGGTGCCCGCGGTGGAGAACAGCATCAGCGGCGCCGCGTTCCGCCCCGGCGATGTCTGGCCGTCGCGCAAGGGCCTGCGCGTCGAGATCACCAACACCGATGCCGAGGGCCGCCTGGTACTGGCCGATGCGCTGGCGCTGGCCTCGGAGGACCAGCCGGACCTGCTGGTGGATTTCGCGACGCTCACCGGCGCCGCGCGCGTCGCGCTGGGACCGGAACTGCCGCCGGTCTATGGCGGCAACGCCGCGCTGGTGCAGGCGCTGCGCGACGAGGGCGAACGGCTCGCCGATCCACTCTGGCCGATGCCGCTGTGGGATGCCTACGAGGAGGATCTCGGCAGCCGCATCGCCGATCTCAACAACGCGCCATCCGGTGGCATGGCCGGCTCGATCACCGCCGCGCTGTTCCTGCGCCGCTTCGTGGCCGACCCGCTGCGCTGGCTGCACCTGGACATCTACGCGTGGAATCCGCGCGAGCGTCCGGGCCGGCCGCAGGGCGGCGAAGCGCAGGGCATCCGCGCCGTCGCCGCACTGATCGCCGCGCGCTACGGCGCATGAAGCCCGTGCGCCGCGCGCGCCAGGCGCGGGCACCGTTCCACGATTTCCGACCCACAGGACACCCGCGCACATGAACGTGAAGAAAGACCGCCGCTACGACGCCCGCCAGTACTCCAGCCAGGTCGTGGATGGCCTGAAGAACGCACCGGCGCGCGCGATGCTGCGCGCGGTGGGTTTTGGCGATGCCGATTTCACGCGCCCGCAGGTGGGCGTGGCCTCGACGTGGGCGAACCTCACGCCGTGCAACATGCACATCGACCAGCTGGCCAACGCGGCGGTCAGCGGCGCGGATGCCGGCGGCGGCAAGGGCGTGCTGTTCAACACCATCACCGTGTCCGACGGCATCTCGATGGGGTCACCCGGCATGCGCTACTCGCTGGTGTCGCGCGAGGTCATCGCCGATTCCATCGAGACCGTGGTGGGCGCGGAGGGCTTTGATGGCTTCGTCGCCATCGGCGGCTGCGACAAGAACATGCCCGGCTGCGTGATCGCCATCGCGCGCATGAACCGCCCGGCGGTGTTCGTCTACGGCGGCACCATCCGCCCGGGCGCCGGCCACACCGACATCGTGTCCGTGTTCGAGGCGGTCGGCGCGCGCGCCAACGGCACCATCGACGATGCGCAGCTGCGCGAGGTGGAGCGCACCGCGATCCCGGGACCGGGCAGCTGCGGCGGCATGTACACCGCCAACACGATGGCCTCGGCCATCGAGGCGCTGGGACTGTCGCTGCCGGATTCCTCCGCGCAGGAAGCGGTGGGGCAGGCCAAGCTCGATGACTGCCGCCGTGCCGGCGCCGCGGTGGTGGCGCTGCTGCAGAAGGGCATCACCCCGAAGCAGATCCTCACGCGCAAGGCGTTCGAGAATGCGATCGCGGTGACCATCGCGCTGGCCGGCTCCACCAACGCCGTGCTGCATCTGCTCGCGATCGCGCACGAGGCCGGCGTGCGGCTCACGCTGGCGGACTTCGCGCGCGTCGGCCGCAAGGTGCCGGTGCTCGCCGACGTGCGTCCGAGCGGCCGCTACCTGATGTCCGAGCTGATCGCGATCGGCGGCATCCAGCCGCTGATGAAACGGTTGCTGCGCCGCGGCCTGCTGCATGGGGATTGCCTGACGGTGACCGGCCGCACCGTGGCCGAGAACCTGAAGGATGTGCCGGACTATCCCGCCGGGCAGACCGTGATCCGCCCCTTCGACAACCCGGTGAAGAAGGACAGCCACCTGGTGGTGCTGGCCGGCAACCTGGCGCCCGAGGGCGCCGTGGCGAAGATCACCGGCAAGGAGGGCCTGGCCTTCCGCGGCACTGCGCGCGTGTTCGAAGGCGAGGAGCGGGCCACCGCGGCCATCCTCGCCGGCCGGGTGAAGGCCGGCGACGTGGTGGTGATCCGCGGTGAGGGGCCGGTGGGCGGACCGGGGATGCGCGAGATGCTCAGCCCCACCGGCGCCATCATGGGCCTGGGCCTTGGGGACAAAGTCGCGCTGATCACCGACGGCAGGTTTTCCGGCGGCAGCCACGGCTTCGTTGTAGGACACGTCTCACCCGAGGCCGCGCTGGGCGGACCGATCGCGTTGCTGGAGGACGGGGATATCATTTCCATCGATGCCGTGAAGCGGCGGATCGAGGTCGACGTGAGCGCGGCGGAACTGAAGCGGCGCGCGCGCAGGTGGAAGGCACCAAAACCCTATGCGACGCGCGGAGTGCTGGCCAAGTACGCGCGCACCGTGACGAGTGCGAGCCGCGGCGCGGTGACACAGTGACTGCTGGTTCGCGATAACCGTATTGCACTGCAATTACTGACTGAAAGGAATTCACGCGCGCATGTTGTGCATCGCTCGCGTGTGGCGTTACAGTTCTGCTACGAGAGCGTGCAATGACTTGCATGGCGCCGCGAAGGTCGATACCTTGCGGCGCGACCTGGGGGAGGTCCAACAGACTTAAGGGCTGGTGAGGTCTATGGGCGTATACACACAATCAAACGGCAACTGGCTGTCACGCCGTGGTGCCTTCCTGGTACTGCTGATCGGTTTCCACGCGCTGTTCTTCGTGGCGCTCAAGAGCGGCTTCGCGGTGCAGCTGATCCAGCAGATCACGCAGCCGATCAAGGCCGAGATCATCAACGAGGTGCTGCCGGAAGAGCCGCCCCCGCCGCCGCCTGAAGTCCAGATGGAACTTCCGCCGGTGCAGGTGCCGCCGGTGCTGGTCGACATCCAGCTGCCGCCGCCGCCGCCCACCGCCATCCAGGCGCCGGTCACCACCGAGGTGCAGCCGCCGGCGCCGCCGCCGCCGCCGCAGGTCACCCGCTCGGTCACGCGCACGCGGCCGGCGCTGGCTTCAATGCCGCCGGTCGACGACTACTATCCGCCGACCTCGCGCACGCTGCAGGAAGAAGGCGTGGTGCGTGTCGAGGTGTGCTACGGCACCAATGGCCGCGTCGAGAATGCCAAGCTCGCCGAGAGCTCCGGCTTCAGCCGTCTCGACGACGCAGGCGTGCGGGTTGCGCAGCGCGCACGCATGAAGCCGGGCGCAGTCGATGGCAAGCCCGAAGCGGGCTGCGCCACGCTGCCGATCCGCTTCACGCTCAAGGGAGAGAGCGACCGGTAGATTGAAAGGGTCCGCGCCCGAAGCAGTGGCATCGCCACTTTTTCGGGCGCGGTCGTGTTGTGGGTATCGAGTTTTTCAAGTTGACGCTTAAGCAGCAATCGAGGGAACAATGAACGAAGATGTCGCGGCCGCAGTCGATCCGGCCAGCAACCCATATGGTTTTGGCGCGCTGATCGAGCACGGCAACTCGATCTCATACACCATCCTCGCGGTGCTGTTGATCATGTCCCTGGGCACCTGGTGGATCTTCTTCACCAAGTTCTGGGACCAGTACCGTCTCGGCAAGTCGGCCAAGGCCGTCGAGAAGAATTTCTGGGCCGCCGGTTCCGCCCGCGAAGGCGCCGAGCGCCTGCCGAAGGATGACGACTTCCGTTTCGTTGCCGAAAGCGCCATCCGCGCGGCCAGCCACTACGAAGGCCGCCTGAGCGACCGCATCACGATGCGCGAGTGGCTCGACATGGCGCTGAGCCGCTCCGTCGATGGCATGAACAGCAAGCTGGGCAGCGGCCTGTCGTTCCTCGCCACCGTCGGCTCCACCGCGCCCTTCATCGGACTGATCGGCACCGTGTACGGCATCCTGAACGCGCTGATCAAGATCGGCCTGTCGGGCCAGCCGTCCATCGACCAGGTGGCCGGCCCCGTGGGTGAGGCGCTGATCATGACCGCGCTGGGCCTGGTCGTCGCCGTGCCGGCGGTGATCTGCTACAACGTGCTGCTGAAGCGCAACAAGGCCATCCAGGAGACGCTGCGCGACTTCACCGGTGACCTCGAGGCCAACCTGATCGGCGGCGTGAAGCCCACGGTCGCAGGCCACGGTGCCGTCCCCGGCGGCACGGCCACGGTGCCCGGCCAGGCCGCCACCGGCACTGCCCCGGCCCTGACCCGCAAGTAAGCCGCGCACAGGTACAGGGGTTCCACCATGGGAATTAACGTCCAGAGCAGCCAGGCGGAGATGTCGGAGATCAATACGGTCCCGCTCATCGACGTGATGCTCGTGATGCTGATCATCTTCCTGATCACCATCCCGGTCATCGTGCCGACCGTGCAGGTCGAGCTGCCCGAGCCGCGCAACATCGCGCAGCAGACCAAACCGGAGGACATCCCCGTATCCGTCGACGTGTCGGGCAACCTCTACGTCGGTGGTGGTGCCGTGGACCGCGAGGGCCTGTTCGAATCACTGGCAGCGCGCAGCCGCGCTGCCAGTGCCAACGGACAGCTGCCACCGAAGGTCCACATGAAGGCAGACCGCAACGCGCGCTACGAGCACGTGGCGCGCGCGCTCTACACCATCCAGACCGCCGGCATCATCGAAGTGTCATTCCTGACCGAGCCCCACGGCGCCACCGCCGCGGGCGGCTGACAACGGGAGTCCGTCTCAAATGGCTTTTAAAGTTGGAGAATCCGGCGCCGACGAGCCGATGTGCGACGTCAACACGGTGCCGCTCATCGACGTGATGCTGGTGCTGCTGGTGATGCTGATCATCACGCTGCCGACGCAGACGCACGGCATCAAGCTCGAGATGCCGCCACCGTCCACCAGCAGCGCGCCGCCGATCGAGCCCGAGCGCATCAACATCGAGATCGATCCCGATGGCACCGTGGTCGTCAATGGCAGCGTGGTCCCGGCCATCGCCGAGCTCGAATCCTACTTCGAGCGCGAGTCGATCAAGGAGCCACAGCCCGAGATCCACCTGCGTCCGTCGGGCCTCGCGCTCTACGACGTGGTGGCCAACGTGATGGCTGCGGCGCAGCGCGCGAACATGGTGCGCATGGGCTTCACGAACGTCGCGGAATTCGCTGAGTGAACGGGCCGGGAGCCCCGCTCCCGGCGTGCGTTCAGCCCTGATTCAGCCGCTATGCGGCAGAAACGACTCACGGCCGTTGCGCTGACATTCGCGTCGACGGGAATGTGGTAAACAAACTGCCGGGCCATGTTGGGGTCCGCCAGTCGATAGAGGTCAAAATGACGAAAACGATCGTCCGTTCGGTTCTCGTGGCGGCAGTCCTGGCGACCAGCAGCCTCGCGACGCACGCCCAGACTGCATCGCCCAGCACCAGTCCGGCGCTCGGAGAGGTCTTCACGGCGGCCGAGAACGCCCGCAAGGCGCAGCGCTGGACGGAGGTCGAGGCGAAGGCCAAGGAGGCCCTGTCGAAGCAGAAGAAGCCTGATGACATCTACGCCGCGCACTACTACCTGCTCGAGGTCGACAAGGCGCAGAAGAACAATGCCGGCATCATCGAGCACCTGGAAGGCATGCTGAACTCGGGCTTCTCGCCCGGTCCGGCCGCGCAGGCGCAGTTCCGCAAGGCGCTGCTCACGGCCTACTTCGGCCAGCGCAACTATGCGCAGGCGCTCAAGCACGGCAATGAACTGATCAAGAGCGGCAGCGCCGACGGCGACGTCTACACCGTGGTCGGCCAGGCCTACTACCAGCAGAAGAACTACGGCGAGGCCGTCAAGATCTTCAACGATCGCGTCTCCGCGGCCGAGAAGGCGAACCGCAAGCCCGAGCGCAACGAGCTGGTGCTGCTGCAGTCGTCCTACGACAAGGCCGGCAATGCCGAGGCGGCCCAGTCGACGCTCGAGAAGCTGGTGCGTCACTACCCGGACAGCAACACCTGGCTGGCGCTGCTCTACGAAGTGAAGAAGGAACGTCTGGATCCCCGGCAGAAGGTGCAGCTCTATCGCCTGATGGATTCCACTGGCAACCTGAAGCAGGCGCAGGACTTCATGGCTTATTCCGAAGCGGCGACGTCGCTGGGCCTGCCGGCCGAAGCGGCTGCCGTGCTCGAGAACGGGCTCAACAAGGCCAAGGCCTTCCCCGAGGGCACCGAGAAGGAGCGCGCCGAGCGCTACCTGACCTCGAACAAGACGCGGGCTGACGCCGAGCGTGCCGAAGTGGCGAAGCTGCAGGCCGAAGCGAAGGCTGCGCCCACCGGCGAGGCGTATGTGGCGTTGGGCATGGCGCAGTTGAGCTTCGGTCAGGCGGCAGAGGCCGTGCAGTCGCTGCAGGCCGGCATCAGCAAGGGCGGCCTGAAGAATGCCGCCGATGCGCAGATCACGCTCGGCGTGGCGCAGATGAAGGCCGGTCAGAAGGGCGAGGCGGCCAAGACCTTCCGGGCGGTGAAGGCGGACAACGATCTGACGGGCCGCATCTCGAAGTTCTGGGCCCTGCACGCGGGCGCCTGAAGCGGAGACCGCGACGGGTTCAGCAGAGAGGGCGGCCACCAGGCCGCCCTCTCTCGTTTCAGGGCAGAAAACGCGCCCCGGGCCGGCGATCTCAGCCGGCGGACTTCTGCTTCAGGGCCTCGATGAACTTCGGCACCACGTCGAACAGGTCGCCGACGAGGCCAAAGTCCGCCACCTCGAAGATCGGCGCATCGGCGTCCTTGTTGATGGCCACGATGGTGCCCGCGTCCTTGATGCCGGTCAGGTGCTGG
>CAZWDR010000118.1:0-7603 GCA_964632365.1 uncultured Steroidobacteraceae bacterium | reverse complement strand
GCGCCCTCCGAGTCGCGCCGCAAGGTTCGGGCGCAACACCACAGCTCGACCTTTTCCGCGCCGCCGGCCCGCAGCGCGGCGATGGCGGCGGCCGCCGTGCTGCCGGTGGTGAGCACGTCGTCGAGCAATGCGACGTGGGGCGGGATGCGGCGGGCAGCGCACCGGAACGCGCCCTGCAGGTTGCGGGCGCGGGCCGCCGCGGCGAGGCCGCTCTGCGCCTCGCTGGCGCGGATCCGCTGCAGCAGCCCGGGGGCCAGCGGCAGCGGGCGGCCGGACGCCGTGCGCAGGCGGCGCACGACATGGCCGGCGATCAGGCTGGTCTGGCAGAAGCCGCGCTCGCGGTAGCGGGAGGGGTGCAACGGCATGGGCACGAGGCACCCCGGCAGCGGGCGCCCGGAGGCCTGGTGTGCGCGGGCCAGCAAGGTGCCCAGCACCCGGGCCGCCGCGACCTCGCGCTGGAACTTCAGGCGGACAACAAGCTGGTCCACAGGGTCCTCATAGCGGAACACACAGAGTGCGTCCGGGAATGGCGGCACGCCGGGATCGGCCCGCGGGCACGCCGCCTCGCAGTGCAGGCACAGGTCGAGGCCCCAGCAGGTGTCGCTGCCCTGACCGGGGCCGCCGCACAGCAGGCACACCGGCGGTGCGACCAGGCCGGCCAGGCTGCGGGCAATCGTCGCGGGCGAAATGCCGAACATGTCCGGCACTATGGATAGAGGAGTCGGCCACGGGTGCCCGCCTTTCTGGTCATCAATGGGGGATGGCGGCGCGACAATCGCGGCGGCAGCAAAGGCCGCGCGTCCACGTGGGCGAGCGCATGGTCACGCGCGCCGCCAGGACCCGACATTGTCAACTCGGCGGCCCTTCCCGAGTTGACACTCCACTGCCGCGCCCCGGACCATGCGCGCCATGAATGCCTCCCTCGACCAGCTCGCCGCCACCCCCGCCCCCCGCCCGTCCCGCGAACGCCACGACTGGCGGCTGGAGGAAGTGGAGGCGCTGTTCGCGCTGCCCTTCATGGACCTGCTGTTCCGTGCCCAGCAGGTGCACCGCGCCCACCATGCCGCCAACCGCGTGCAGATGAGCACGCTGCTGTCGGTGAAGACCGGCGGCTGCCCCGAGGACTGCGCGTACTGCCCGCAGAGCGTGCACTACGACACCGGCGTCGCGCGCGAGGAGCTGATGCCCGTCGACTCCGTCGTGGAGGCCGCGCGCCGCGCGCAGGCCGCCGGCGCCACGCGCTTCTGCATGGGCGCGGCCTTCCGCTCCCCCAAGAAGAAGGACATCGAGCGCATCGCGACGATGGTCCGCGAGGTGCGGGCGCTGGGCCTCGAGACCTGCGCGACGCTGGGCATGCTGACGCCGGAGCAGGCCGGCGAGCTGAAGGATGCGGGCCTCGACTACTACAACCACAACGTCGATTCCTCCGCGGAGTACTACGCGCGCATCATCTCGACGCGCACGTACCAGCATCGCCTCGACACGCTCGAGGCCGTGCGCAATGCGGGGCTGAAGGTGTGCAGCGGCGGCATCGTCGGCATGGGCGAGACGCGCCGCGACCGCGCCGGCATGCTCACCACGCTGGCGAACCTGCCCGAGCATCCGCAGAGCGTGCCGGTCAACCAGCTGGTGCAGGTGAAGGGCACGCCGCTGGCCGATCGCGACGGCGTCGCGGAGGCGGCGGCCGCTGTGGACGGATTCGAATTCGTGCGCACCATTGCCGTGGCGCGCATCCTGATGCCGCAGGCGCAGGTGCGGCTCTCCGCCGGCCGCGAGGCGATGAGCGACGAGCTGCAGGCGCTGGCCTTCCTCGCCGGCGCCAACTCCATCTTCTACGGCGAGAAGCTGCTGACCACCGGCAATCCGGACGTGGAGCGCGACCGCTCGCTGCTCGCGCGGCTCGGCATCGCCGCCGAGACGCAGCAGGAAACCGACGCGCGCGGCTGCTGCTGACGGCCGCGCCGTGATGGCGCCGCGGAGGACGTCCCCATGAAACGCAGTGCCGGGCGCATCGCCGATGCCCTGCAGGATCTCGACGCGCGCGGCGAGCGGCGCCGGCGTCGCTGCGTGGAAGCGCATTCGCTCCCCGGCTCGCTGCTCGCGCCCGTGGTGGACGGCCGGCCACTGCTGAACTTCTGCAGCAACGACTACCTGGGCCTTGCCGGCGATGCGCGCCTCGCCGAAGCCATGGCCGCCGCGGCGCGCCGCTGGGGCGCGGGATCTGGCGCCGCGCACCTGGTGACCGGCCACAGCGCCGAACACCATGCGCTGGAAGAAGAACTGGCGGATTTCACCGGACGCAAGTCCGCGCTGCTGTTCTCCACCGGCTACATGGCCAACGCCGGCGTGATCGGCGCGCTGGCCGGACGCGGCGAGATCGTGCTGCAGGACCGGCTCAATCACGCCTCGCTGCTGGATGGCGCGCGCCAGTGCGGCGCGCGCCTGCTGCGCTATCGGCACAATGATGCGCGCGATGCGCAGCGTCTCGCCGAAGAGCATGGCGAGCACGTGGCAGTGATCGCCACCGATGGCGTGTTCAGCATGGATGGCGACATCGCGCCGCTGTCCGCGCTTGCGCACATCGCCCGCCGCAGCGACGCCTGGTTGATGGTGGACGATGCGCACGGCCTCGGCGTGACCGGCGCCACCGGTGGCGGCGTGCTGGAGCAGGCCGGCCTCGATGCGGACGCGGTGCCGCTGCTGGTCGGCACGCTGGGCAAGGCCTTCGGCAGCTTCGGCGCCTTCGTGGCCGGCGATCCTGATGTCGTCGAATACATCCTGCAGCGCGCGCGCACCTATCTGTTCACCACCGCGTTGCCGCCGGCAGTCGCCGCGGCGACGCGCGCCGCCCTGCGCATCGCGCGCGCGGAATCCTGGCGCCGCGCGCATGTGGCCATGCGGGTCGCGCAATTCCGGCACGGCGCCGCGCAGCGCGGATTGCCGCTGTCGCCGTCACAGACGCCGATCCAGCCGCTGTCGGTTCCCGGCGCCGCGGCGTGCGCAGACGCGAGCGCGGCGCTGATGCAGCGCGGGTTCTGGGTCAGTGCCATCCGCCATCCGACGGTGCCCGCTGGCACGGAGCGATTGAGGGTGACCCTGTCGGCCGGACATACGCCGGCGCAGGTGGAGGCGTTGCTCGATGCGCTGGCCGAGGTGCTCAGTGCATCATCGCGCGACATGGCGCAGCGGACGGGCAGGGCATCTTCGTGAACGCCCGGCCCACACTCGATCAGCCCCGCCTGCATGCGGAGTCGCGTCGCGCCGCGCCCGCTGCGGCCCTTCCGGTCGTGCTGCTGCATGGCTGGGGCATGAACCTGCGCGTCTTCGACCCGCTTCGCGCACAGATGAACGACAGGGACACCCTGGCCGTGGATCTCCCGGGCCATGGGCTCAGTCCCTGGTGGCCGCAGGCCGCGGATTTCGATGTCCTCTGCAGCGCGGTGATCGACGTGCTGCCGCCACGCTGCACGCTGGTCGGCTGGTCACTGGGCGCGAAGATCGCCCTCGCGCTGGCCGCGCAGCATCCCGCGCGCATCGCCTCACTGGTACTGATCGCCGTGACGCCGAAGTTCGCGCACGCGGCCGACTGGCCGCATGGCATGCAGCCTGAACCGATGCGCGCCTTCCGCACCGTGCTCGAGCAGGACTGGGCGCAGACGCTGGAGGACTTCATCTGGCTGCAGGTGCGCGGCAGCCAGGATGCCGATGCCGTGGCGGCCGCGCTGTCGCAGGGGCTGCGGGCGCATGGCGCGCCGCGGCGCGAGGCGCTGCTGGCCGGCATGCAACTGCTTGCCGATGTCGACCTGCGTCCCCTCATCCCGCAGGTCACCCAGCGCACGCTGATCCTCAGCGGCCGCAATGACCGGGTCACGCCCCCCGGCGCCGCGCAGTGGCTGGCGCAGACGCTGCCGGACGCGACGCTGCACCTGCTGCCGCGCGCGGGGCACGCGCCACATCTTTCACACACGGCGGAAGTGGCGCACGCCGTGCAGGCGTTCCTGCGATGAGCAGCGAGCTCGACCCGCGCGCCGTCGCGGCGAGTTTCGGCGCGGCCAGCCGGCGCTATGACGCCGCGGCGTGGCTGCAGACGCAGGTGCGCGAGGACATGCTCTCGCGCCTCGCGCTGCTGCCCGCGCCGCCGCGCGCCGTGCTCGATCTCGGCGCCGGCACCGGCCAGGCCGCGCTGGCGCTGAAACAGCGCTTCCGCGCCGCCGCGGTCACTGCCGCCGACATCGCCGGACCGATGCTCGAGGTGGCGCGCAAGCGCAGCCGCTGGTGGCGACCGATCCGCTGCGTCGAGGCCGATGCGCGCGCGCTGCCCTTCGAGGATGCCAGCTTCGATGTGGTCTTCAGCAACCTGATGCTGCAGTGGATCCACCCGCCGGATGCGGCGCTCGCCGAGGCGCGCCGCGTGCTGCGGCCCGGCGGCCTGCTGCTGCTCAGCACCTTCGGTCCGCAGACGCTGCAGGAACTGCGCGCGGCCTGGGCCGCGGCCGATGACGGCATCCACGTGAACGCGTTCATCGACATGCACGACCTCGGCAGCGCGTTGCAACGCGCCGGCTTTGCCGAACCGGTGCTGGATGCCGACCGGTACCTGCGCCACTACGCCGACGCGCGCGCGCTGATGCGGGAGCTGAAATCCCTCGGCGCGCACAATGTCGATGCGCGCCGCGCCCGCGGGCTCACCGGCCGCGCGGCATTCGGGCGCATGCTCGCCGCGTACGAGGCGCGCCGCATGCCGCAGGGTCTGCCGGCGACCTGGGAGGTGCTGAACGTCAGTGCCTGGGCACCGGAGGGCGCCCCGCCCGCGGCGGGCTCCGGACCCGGCGAAACGCGCATCGGGCTCGACGCGTTGCGCGCCAAGCTGCCGCGGCGCCGGCCATGAATCGCGAAGGCCTGGTGGCGTGCGCCGAGCCGCTGGCATCGGAACCCGGCACACTCCCGCGCCCGACATGAATCCCCACGACCTCCACCCGGCCCTGCGGCAAAGCCTCTTCGTCGCCGGCACCGACACCGGCGTCGGCAAGACCTGGGTGGCCACGCGCCTGATCACGGCGCTGGCAGCAGCCGGCCATCGCGTCGCCGGTATGAAGCCGGTGGCCGCCGGGGCCGAACTGACGACCCACGGCTGGCGCAACGACGACGCACTCGACCTTGCGGCGGCGGGGAACGTCCGCCTGCCCTATGAAATGACCAATCCGGCCTGCCTGCCGCGCGCCACCTCGCCGCATCTCGCGGCCCGCGAGGCCGGCACCGTGATCGCCCTGCCGGCCATTCGCGAAGCATTCGACGCGATCCAAACGCGAACGGACGTGATCGTCGTCGAAGGCGCGGGCGGATGGCTCGCGCCGATCGCGGAGCCGGCGACCGCCCACGACCCCGGCCCGACCATGCAGGACGTGGCGCTCGCCCTGCGCCTGCCCGTCGTGCTGGTCGTCGGCATTCGCCTCGGCTGCCTCAGCCACGCCCTGCTCACCGCCGCCGCGATCTGCCAGTCCGGCCTGCCGCTGGCCGGCTGGATTGCCAATCCCGTCGACCCGGGCTTTGCAGATACTGCCGCCTACGTGGAATCCCTGCGGCTGCGACTACCGGCCGCACTGCTCTGGAGCGCGCCGCAGGTTATACTGCCGAGTCAATGATGGCGGCCGCCAGAGCGGTGCCTGTCCCACGGGATTCACGACGTCTAGCCAAGGTCAATCGATGCTTCGGAAATCATCTCTCGCCGCAGGCTTTGCGGCCTTTCTGGCCGTGCTCACAGCGCCTGCGCACGCCGCGTGGTCGGGCCTGAACATGTCGCGGGGTGTCACCACCCTGTCGGACGACATCTACGGTCTGCACATGCTGATCCTCTGGGTCTGCGTGGTGATCGGCGCGATCGTGTTCGCGTGGATCATCTATTCCGTGGTGAAGTTCCGGAAGTCGCAGGGCGCGGTCGCCGACACGACGCTGGTCCACAGCACCAAGGCCGAGATCACCTGGACGGCAATTCCCGTGGTGATCCTCGTCGCGATGGCGGTGCCGGCGACGCGCACGCTGATCGAGATCGAAGACACCACCGCCACCGACATCAACATCAAGGTGACCGGTTACCAGTGGAAGTGGCAGTACGAGTACCTCGATGAGGGCTTCAACTTCTTCTCCACCATCGCGCGCGACAGCGATGCGGCCCGCCAGCGCGACGCCAACGTCGATCCGGCCTCGGTGCCGAACTACCTGCTCGAGGTGGACAACCCGCTGGTGGTGCCGGTGGGCAAGAAGATCCGCCTGCTGGTCACCTCGCAGGACGTGATCCACGCCTGGTGGGTGCCCGAACTCGCCGTGAAGAAAGACGCGGTGCCCGGTCTCATCAACGAGATGTGGTTCCAGATCGAGCCCGGCAACGCCGGCATCTATCGCGGCCAGTGCGCCGAGCTGTGCGGCCGCGACCACGCGTTCATGCCCATCGTGGTGCACGCCCTCGAAGAGGCGGACTACGAGGCCTGGGTGGCCGAGCGCCGTCCCGCCGGCAACAACGCCACGGTGCCGGTGACCCCGGGCAACGCCGCGGGCGTCCTCGATCCTGCCGCCGCAGCGCCCGCCGCTGCCGCCGACTCGCCCCGCTAAGGCGCATCCGACAACGCATCCAGACAGAGCAAAGCAATGGCCCACGCAACGCACGCCGATCACGCCGACCACGCCCACCACGGACCGCCGAAGAGCTTCCTGCAGCGGTGGGTGCTGACCACCAACCACAAGGACATCGGCACCCTTTACATGGTGTTCGCACTGCTGATGTTCTTCATCGGCGGCGCCTTCGCCTTTGTCGTGCGCGCCGAGCTGTTCCAGCCCGGCCTGCAGTTCGTCGATCCGCAGTTCTTCAACTCGATGACGACGATGCACGCGCTGTTCATGATCTTCGGCGGCGTGATGCCGGCGTGGGTGGGCATCGCCAACTGGATGATCCCGCTGCAGGTGGGCGCGCCCGACATGGCGCTGCCGCGCATGAACAACTTCAGCTTCTGGATCCTGCCGTTCGCGTTCACGCTGCTGATCCTGTCGTTCTTCGTGCCGGGCGGGGCGCCGGCCGGCGGCTGGACGATGTATCCGCCGCTGACCATCCAGGGCGGCGACGGCCTGCCGCTGACCATCTTCGCGGTGCACCTGATGGGCCTGAGCTCGATCATGGGCGCGATCAACGTGATCGTGACCATCATGAACATGCGCGCCCCCGGCGTGACGCTGCTGAAGATGTCGCTGTTCTGCTGGACCTGGCTGATCACCGCATATCTTCTGATCCTGGTGATGCCGGTGCTGGCCGGTGCGGTGACCATGCTGCTCACCGACCACTTCTTCGGCACCACGTTCTTCAGCGCCGCCGGTGGCGGTGACCCGGTGCTCTACCAGCACATCTTCTGGTTCTTCGGGCACCCGGAGGTGTACATCCTGATCCTGCCGGCCTTCGGCGTGGTCTCGGAGATCATCCCGACCTTCTCCCGCAAGCCGCTGTTCGGCTACGAGTCGATGGTCTACGCCACTGCCTCGATCGGCTTCCTGTCGTTCATCGTGTGGGCGCACCACATGTTCACGGTGGGCATGCCGCTGGCCGGCCAGCTGTTCTTCA
>CAZWDR010000117.1:0-7670 GCA_964632365.1 uncultured Steroidobacteraceae bacterium | reverse complement strand
TGATCCCGAAGTGGCGCCAGCTGAACGTCTTCGAGGGCGAGCAGGTGACCCGCGGTGAAGTGATTGCCGACGGCGAGCCGAACCCGCACGACATCCTGCGTCTGCAGGGCGTCGAGGCGCTGGCCAATTACCTCGTGCGCGAGATCCAGGAGGTCTATCGCCTGCAGGGCGTGAAGATCAACGACAAGCACATCGAGGTGATCATCCGGCAGATGCTGCGCAAGACCGAGGTGCTGGCGGCCGGCGAGACCGCGCTGCTGCGCGGCGAGCAGCTCGAGCGTTCGCGCGCGATGGACATCAACGACCATGCGCGCTCGGACAGCAAGACGCTGGCAAGCCTGCAGCCGGTGCTGCTGGGCATCACCAAGGCCTCGCTGGCCACCGAGTCGTTCATCTCGGCGGCCTCGTTCCAGGAGACCACCCGCGTGCTGACTGAAGCGGCGGTCCGTGGCCTCAAGGACGACCTGCGCGGCCTGAAGGAAAACGTCATCGTCGGGCGGCTGATTCCGGCGGGCACGGGCTTCGCGGCCCACGAGCATCGCCGGCGCAAGCTCAGCGAGTCGACGCGCCGCGGTTACGTGGACGTGGGTGGCGGCATGGCCGATGCCGAGGACAGCCCGGTGGGCGAGGAAGAGGGGGCCTGAGCAAGGTTCAGGCTTCCTGCTGACTGGCGACTGATGCGGGGCGTACCGGCGACGGTGCGCCCCGTTTTTCGTTCAGGACCGCAGCCGCACGTCGCGCAGCATCATGCCGCCGTGCGGCAGCGCCGGAAGACGCCCGAAATCCACCTGCGGGTCGCCATCGACGGACCATTCAAGCTGCGCGGCCAGGAAGGTGCTGGCCTGGCGCAGCAGCGCGCGCGTGACCGACTCCCCGGCGCAGCGGTGACCGTCGGCATGGCGGCCGCCCCCCTGCGGCACCAGCGCGTACAGCTCGTCATGACCCGCCTGGAAGCGGTCGGGGTCGAAGCGCTGCGGCTCGTTCCAGATGCGCGGGTCGTGGTTGGTGCCATGCAGGTCGAGCATCACGCGCACATGCTGGGGAAACTCCAGGCCGTTCCAGTCGAAGGCCTTGCAGGTGCGCGCGGCCGCCGCGGGGAAGAACGGATAGAAGCGCCGCACTTCCTCCGTGAAGTGCGCCAGTGACGTCATGTCGCCGGCCGCGATGCGTTCGCGCTGGGCGGGGTGCGCATGCAGTGCATGCGCGGCGAAGGTCACGTACACCGAGATCGCTGCCACCGGTCGCACCAGGTTGAGCACTTCCACCGCGGCGACGCGGGCGGCCAGGCGCTCGCCCTGGGCATCCTGGTGAAGGGCCAGCCGGGCGATGGGCGAGGCCGGGTCGACCTCGTGCATGTCACGCCGCAAGGACTCGATGAGGCCGGCCAGCCACGCCTCGGTGCGGCGACGTGCCGCGAGCGCCTTCCAGTGCCGCGGTCCAACCGCGCCAGCGCCGTCGAACATGGCCACCACGTCCGCCACGCGCTGCCCGACGCCGGTGTCATGCGTGCGCAGCCCCACCCACTCGAACGCGGCGCAGGCCAGCAGCAGCGCGCTGCCCTGGTACAGGCACACGCCGCCCTCCTGCTGCCAGCGATGGGCGTGGTGCCGCCACTGCGCCGCGGTGATCGCATGCAGGCGGTACAGGCTGGCGCCGGTGGCCAGTTCGAGCATCAGCGCCTTGCGGGCGCGGTGGGCGTCCCCGTCGAGGGTCTGCACGCTGCCGTCGCCAACCAGCGTGCGCACCACCCGGCGCGGCATCGCACCCTCGCGCTGCATGCGCGTCGTGTCGTAGAACAGTTGCGCGGCATCCCGGCCCAGCATGCACACGGTGCGACGGCCCAGCAGGCGCGTGGCGAAGACATCGGTGCCATAGCGGCGCGCGCGACGGCTGATGAAGCGGTACGGATCAGCCAGGAAGGCGAGCGTGCTGTCCGGCCGGTGGTCGGAGCGGATCCGGGCCATCAGGCAGCGGCCTGCGATCGGGGCGCGGCGCGCGTGGCGGGGCGGCGGCCGGAGCGCGCGTCGTCCGGGCCCGCTGGCGCGTCGTGCCCCGGTGTCGGAGCTGGCGCGTGCGAAGGGTCCGCACGCAGCAGGGCCTGCAGCGCCGCGGCGTCGGGCGGCGCACGCACCTTCGCGTCGTTGTCGAAGAACACGAACACATCGCGGCCACGCGCCGCCACCGGCGCGCGCGCCATCACCCGCAGCGCATCGCGCGGCTCCCCGCCGCGGGCCCAGGCGCGCACGCGCACGGCCCAGCGGCGCAGCGCCTCGGGGTCGTAGCCGCTGGTGTACAGCTGCTCCGAGCCGTGCAGGCGGCAATAGACGAAGTCCGCGGTGACATCCATCAGCAGCGGCCATTCCACGGTGTCCGCCACCACCAGTCCGATGCCGTGCCGGCGCAGCTGGCGGATGAAGGCCGGCGAGCGGTAGCTGTCGTGCCGGATCTCCACCGCGTGGCGCAGCGGCCGGCGCGCGTCGATCTGCAGCCAGTTGCGGCCGCGCAGCCGCTGGTCGTGCTCGCGGGCCAGCGCCAGCGCGGCCTGCGTGTCATGCGGCAGCATCGTGAAGAATTCCTCGAAGCGCGCCTCGTCATAGGGCAGCGCGGCGGGAAACTGCCAGAGGATGGGGCCGAGCTTGTCCGACAGGCGCAGCAGGCCCGAGGCGAGGAAGTTCGCCAGCGGCGTGCGCGCGCGCCGCAGCTTGAGCATGTGCGTGATGAAGCGCGGGCCTTTCACCGCGAACAGGAAGCCGGGCGGTGTTTCCGCGTACCAGCGTCCAAAGCTCTCGGGTCGCTGCAGGCTGTAGAAGCTGCCATTGAGCTCCAGCGCCCGATAGCGACCCGCCGCATAGGCCAGTTCGCAGCGCTGCGGCAGCCCTTGCGGATAGAACTTGCCGCGCCAGCCCCGGTAGGTCCAGCCGGAGAGGCCCACGCGGACCATCGGGGCGGGGGCGGCCGGCGCGGGCGGGCGGGCGCGGCGGGACTGTCGTGGGGCTGGCAGCAGACTGGCCTCAGGGAGTCGCGAGGCTGGACTCGCGGTCTTTCACATCGGTGGAACTCTGGTGCCGCGCGCAGTGCGCGCAGCAGAAGATGCCCACGGCGGTTTCCACCCCGTGGCCGATGATGCGGCAGCCGCAGTGCGCACAGGTCGGGGCGAGCGCATGGATCGCGCATTCGAAACTGTCGAACACATGCGTCTCGCCACCGCGCACCACCTGAAAGGCCTTGTCGTAGTCGTTGCCGCAGACTTCGCAGGTGGGCATGCGGGGGCTCCCTTGTTCGCAGTGCAGACGCCGTTGCGCACATGCTTGCACGCGCCATCCGGCCCCGCCGTCAGCCGATGCCGCACGCTTCCGTAGGAGCGCTGTCGGCGTTTCAGCACCGATGCTGATAGCCAAATCTCGACTTGAGCAGTCATCGACAATCGCTTATAGGTAGTGCCACCAACAGACTGCGCGTCGCTCTTGCGCGCGCGTGGCATTTTTTCGTCCGGATGTGGGGTTCTCTACCAAGATGTCGAAGTTCAAATTCACGCTGGCCTCCAGCGTTGCGATGGCGGTTGCAGCTGCAGTCCATGGCACGGCCGCCCAGGCACAGGCCGCAGATGTGGGGGGAGACGAGCTCGTTCTCCAGGAAGTCACCGTGACCGGCTCGCGCCTGCGCGTGCGCGATGGCATGGAAACGCCCACGCCGGTCACCGCGATGGTCACCGAGGAGCTCGAGGCGCTGGCGCCGGGCAACCTCGTCGAGGCGCTGAACCAGCTGCCGCAGTTCCTGAACAACTCCGGTCCGGCCAACGTCAGCAGCATCGGCGGCGCGGCCGGCTCGAGCTTCCTGAACCTGCGCGGCGTGGGCTCGAACCGCACGCTGGTGCTGCTGGATGGCCGCCGCGTCGCGTCGTCCACCCGTGCGGGCGTGGCTGACGTCGCCACCTTCCCCGAGTCGATGATCCGCGGCATGGAAGTGGTCACCGGCGGTGCCTCGGCGGCCTACGGCTCCGACGCCGTGGGTGGCGTGGTGAACTTCCTGCTCGACACCGACTTCGAGGGCGTCAAGGGCAAGGTGCAGGGCGGCATCACCAGCCGCCAGGACAACGAGAACTACGAAGTGTCGTTGTCCGCCGGCCACCGGCTCGGCGAGCGCACGCACCTGCTGGCCTCGTTCGACTACCTGGAGTCGAAGGAGATCAAGAACTACGAGGGTCGCGACTGGTTCCAGAACTGGGGCACCGTCGACGTGAACGGCCGCGGACAGCCCACCGTGATCGCGAGCGACGTGCGTTCGCGGCTCTACACCGCAGGTGGCCTGATCCGCCTGCCCGGATCGGGTCTGGACATGATCCATTTCCTCGAGGGCGGCGTTCCGGCGCAGTTCCAGGACGGCACGCTGGTCGGTGCGACCCGCCAGGTCGGCGGCACCGGCTTCTGGGGCGACCTCGCCAGCAAGGAGCAGGACACCGGCGGCCAGGGCTCGATCTATCCGGACAACAAGCGCGGCAGCGCGTTCCTGTACCTGGACCATGAGTTCAACGACGACTGGACCGGCTTTGCGCAGTTCATCTACGGCGCCAACGACACGGAATTCAACGGCTCCGGCGCGCACCAGGAAGAAGCCTGGGCGATGACGATCTACCAGGAAAACCCGTTCATTCCGCAGTCGATCCGCGACGTGATGATTGCCGAGGGACGCACCTCGTTCCCGCTGCATCGCTATTCATCGAGCGCCGACCTCGCGCGCAACCGCGTCCGCCAGGAGAACACGCTGCGCAGCTACACCACCGGCGTGCGCGGTGACATCGGCGCCACGCGCGTGAATGCGTATTACCAGTACGGCCGCAGCCGCAGCCTGTTCACCGCGATCGATTTCCCGCGGGCGGACCGTCTGTACCGCGCGTTCGACACGACGCTCGATCCGGCGTCCGGCGCCATCATCTGCCGTTCGACGCTGGTCACGCCCGGCGACGGCTGCGTGCCGGCCAATCCCTTCGGTCCGGGCACGATGTCGCGCGAGGCGGTCGACTACATCCTCGAAGGCGACATGTACCGCAACCAGCTGACACAGCAGCACTTCGCCGAGATCAGCGTCGACCGCGAGCTGGGTGACCTGTTCGGCGCCGGCGCGATGTCGGTGGCGGGTGGCGTGTCCTATCGCAAGGACAAGTTCTCGCAGGTGTCCGGTCCGGATGACCTCGTGGCGCTGAACGTCGCACCATCGGCGACCGAGGGCTACCGCGGCCTGCCCAACAACCTGGTGGGCAGCATCCTGCTGCAGTTCTCCGGCATCGACGATGCGCCGGTGTCCGGCGATTTCGACGTGCGCGAGGTGTTCGGCGAGACGCTGATCCCGCTGCTGCGCGGCCTGCCCGGCGTGCAGGCGCTGGATGGCAGCGCCTCGATCCGCTATGCCGACTACTCGGGCAGTGGCGGTGTGCTGGCCTGGAAGCTCGGCCTCGACTGGCGCATCACCGACTCGGTGCGCGCCCGCATCACGCGCTCGCGTGACACGCGCGCCGGCACGCTGTCGGAGCGTTTCGACGTTTCGACCGGCGGCGGCACCGCCAACGACCCGCTGTTCAGCGAGTCCTACAGTTTCAACCTGATCAGCGGCGGCAACCCGAACGTCGAGCCGGAACTGTCGGACACCTGGACGATGGGCCTGGTGTTCCGCCCGGTGGCGCTGCCCGGTTTTGCGCTGTCGGCGGACTGGTACGACATCAAGATCAAGGACTACATCTCGCAGCTGGGCGCCCAGCGCATCATCGATGACTGCCAGGCCGGTGCCACCGCGCTGTGCGACCGGGTGATCCGCGATGCGGGCACCAACCGCATCACCGCCGTGGAGAACCTGTTCCTGAACGTCGCCCAGGCGCGCGTGAAGGGCGTGGACGTCGAAAGCTCGTACCGCATGCCGGTCACGCTGCTGGGCAACGGCAGCGAGTCGATGAGCCTGCGGCTGTTCGCCAGCTGGCTGGACGAGAACTCGCAGTCGAACGTCGGTGTGCCGCTGCGCGATTCGGCGGGCACGGTGAGCCTGCCTGAGTGGTCCGCGACCGGCATCCTCGGCTACCAGAATGGCGCGTTCAGCACCACGCTGACCGGTCGCTGGATCGATGAGCGCCGGCAGGGCGTGGATCCGGTGCCGCTGGCCCAGCAGCTCGACGACGACCATGTGGCCTCGGTGTTCTACATGAACTGGCGCGGTGAATACGAGTTCGGCCAGGCGCGGGGCGGGAGCCAGAAGGTGTTCCTGAACGTGGCCAACCTGCTCGACCGGGATCCGCCGAAGCAGCCGAACTGGAGCGACTTCTTCGGTGCCAGCTCGTTCGTCCCGGGCCTGCACGATGTGCTGGGTCGCCGGTACACGCTGGGCGTCGAGTTCTCGTTCTGATGTGCGCCGGACGGGCGCATGGCGCCCGTCCGGTCCCTGCGGGCGCTCTGTGGCCCGCTTGCTCGCGGCGGGCGCACATCGGCCCGCCTGACCAGTCGTGAAGGCCCTCAGTGGCGGGGGATTGACCCCCCACCACTGAGGCCCCCTCTGACCCGGCAGCGGCACGCGCGTCGCCCGGTCCAATGGCGCAGGCAGGGCGGGCGAAAGCGCGCCAGCCGGTGACCAACCACATTGCGGTTTGACAGTCCTGCCGCCCCTCCCTAAACTTCCGCGCCTCTTCCGGGGGTCACAAGGCCCCAGGACAAACCGTCGCCGGTCAAACGACCGGGCGACAGACCACCCGCCAGCTGCCCAGGTTGGGGTCGTGGCCCTGAGTTCTCTCCGTCACCCGGGGATGTTTTTCAGGGAGCAGCGACTCGTTGCCGTGCCTCTGGCGAAAACGAACGTGTTTCGAACGGAGATCGCATGGCAACGACCAGTCAGCTGATCCGCGCACCGCGCCGGACCCGCGCTGAGAAGACCAAGGTACCTGCCCTTGGCTCGGCCCCGCAGAAGCGGGGCGTATGCACCCGCGTCTACACCACCACGCCGAAGAAGCCCAACTCGGCTCTGCGCAAGGTCTGCCGCGTGCGCCTGGTCAATGGCTACGAGGTGACCAGCTACATCGGTGGCGAGGGCCACAACCTGCAGGAGCACTCGGTGGTGCTGATCCGCGGCGGCCGCGTGAAGGACCTGCCCGGCGTGCGCTACCACACCGTGCGCGGCTCGCTCGACTGCTCCGGCGTCAACGACCGCAGGCAGAGCCGTTCGAAGTACGGCGCCAAGCGCCCGAAGAAGTAACCGACCGTCTTTCCAAAGGTAGAACGCAATGTCCCGTCGCGCCGCAGCCCCTTCCCGCACCATCCTCCCGGATCCGAAGTTCAACAGCGAGATGCTGGCGAAGTTCATGAACGTGGTCATGCAGGATGGCAAGAAGTCCGCCGCCGAACAGATCCTCTACGGAGCGATCGAACGCATCTCGGAGAAGACCGGCAAGCAGGGCGGTGACGCCCTCGAAGTGCTGTCGACCGCTCTCGACAACGTCAAGCCCGCGGTCGAGGTGAAGTCCCGCCGCGTCGGTGGCGCCACCTACCAGGTGCCCGTCGAAGTGCGCTCGTCGCGTCGCCAGACGCTGGCAATGCGCTGGGTCATCGACGCGGCGCGTGCCCGCACCGAGAAGTCGATGGCTTACCGCATCGCGCACGAACTGATGGATGCCGCCGAGAACCGCGGTGGCGCCGTGC
>CAZWDR010000116.1:2079-7747 GCA_964632365.1 uncultured Steroidobacteraceae bacterium | reverse complement strand
CGGCGACAACAACATCTTCACGAAGATCGGCTTCATCGTGCTGGTGGGCCTCGCGTGCAAGAACGCGATCCTGATCGTCGAGTTCGCCGTGCACCTGGAAGAGAAGGGCGCGGCGGTGATGGATGCGGCCATCGAGGCCTGCCGCCTGCGGCTGCGGCCGATCATCATGACCTCGCTGGCCTTCATCATGGGCGTGGTGCCGCTGATGCTCTCCACCGGCGCCGGGTCCGAGATGCGCCGCGCCATGGGCGTGGCGGTGTTTTCCGGCATGCTCGGCGTGACCTTCTTCGGCCTGTTCCTGACGCCGGTGTTCTATGTGTTGATCCGCGGGTTCGTGAAGCGGCATCGCAATGTGGCGCGCACCGCGGCCTGATTTGCCGGGCGGCGGGGCGGCGCGGCACCGCAAGCGCGCGGGCGCATGACCCGGGATCCGGCAATTGCCGCGGATCTGGCCCGGACGCTGGGCACATGGGTTGCCCCTGCACCGCGCGCGCCGGTGACCGGGGGTGCCATGTCGCGCACGCTGCGTTGGGAAAGCGGTGCCGGAGACCTGTTCGTGAAAGTCGCGGCAGCGACCGAAGCCGACATGTTCGCCGCGGAAGCCGCGGGCCTTGTGGAACTCGCCGCGGCGGATGCCGTGCGCGTGCCACGCGTGCTCGCCGCCGGCGTGGTCGAGGCCAGCGCGTGGCTGGCGCTCGAGTGGATCGAGCTGCAGCCGCTCACCCCGGCCGCGCAGCGTGCGCTGGGCATGCGTCTTGCGCGCCAGCACCGCTGCACAAGCGCGCGTTTCGGCTGGCATCGGGACAACACCATCGGTCGCACCCCGCAGCGCAACGCCTGGAGCACGGAGTGGCCGGCCTTCTTCACGCAGCAGCGGCTGCAGTACCAGCTCGATCTGGCGCATGGCAACGGCCATCGCGGCCCGTGGCACCTGCGCGCCGGCGCGCTGCTGGAACAGGTGCCGCGGTTGCTGCAGGGGCACCGGCCCCAGCCTTCGCTGCTGCACGGCGACCTGTGGGGCGGCAACGCCGCTGCGGATCGCGATGGTCAGCCGGTGATCTTCGATCCCGCCGTCTACTATGGCGACCGCGAGGCGGACCTTGCGATGACCCGGCTGTTCGGCGGGTTCGGACCGGAATTCCACGCCGCGTATGAAACACAGTGGCCGCTGCGACCTGGCGCGGCGGCGCGCGCCGACCTTTACAACCTGTACCACCTGCTCAATCACCTGAACCTGTTCGGGGCCGGCTACCTGCGCCGGGTGATGGAAGTGGTCGAGGCCTTGCACGCGCGCGCGTGAAGCGCCAGGGACCGGCGCGGGTGGACCTCAGCGCAGCAGCAGGACCAGCGCCAGCGTCACCAGCAGCACCGCGCCGAGGACGATCCAGCGGTACTGGCTGAACATCTGCCAGGCGCTGCCGCTGCGCGAGATGTCGCCGAAGCGGCCGTGGCTGGTGTAGTACTCCGGCGGCATCGGGTCCCACAGGTTGAACGGGCGCTCCGGATCCTCGCTTTCGCTGCTCTGCTGGCTGTCGAATCCAGTGCGCGCCAGGTAGCGGTCCGCCACCAGCGGGAACAGCTTGTCCCCCCACACCGCCATGAAGGTCGGGAACGCGACGAACCATTCGCGCCGCCGGTGATGCGAGGCCCGCACGATCACCCGCGCCACCATCTCCGGCTCGAACACCGGCGGCACCGGCTGTGGCCGCTTGGGCATGCGGTTCAGCGCCCAGTTGAATTGCGGCGTGTTCACCGCGGGCAGGTGCACCAGCGACAGGTGGATGCCGCTCTTCTCGTGCAGCAGTTCGGTGCGCAGGGACTCGGTGAATCCCAGCAGCGCGTGCTTGGCGGCGCAATAGGCCGACTGCAGCGGGATGGCGCGGTAGGCCAGCGCGGAGCCGACCTGGATGACCACGCCGCGATTGCGCGGGCGCATCGACTTGAGCGCCGCCAGCGTGCCATAGACCGCACCGAGGTAGGTGACATCGGTGACGCGCCTAAACTCCGCCGGTGTCATCTCGACCACCGGCGAGACCACCGTGGCCATCGCGTTGTTCACCCAGACATCGACGGGTCCGAAGCGCTCGACGGCCTGGTCCGCGGCCGCGCTCACCTGCTGCTCGTCGCCGACATCCGCGACCTGGATGGCCACCTGCGCGCCCAGCGCCGCGCATTCCTCGGCCGCCGCCTGCAGGCCGGCCTCGCTGCGCGCGATCAGGGTCAGACGCGCCCCTTCCTCGCGCGCAAACAGCTGTGCGACGACCCGCCCGACACCTGCCGACGCGCCGGTGATGACGATGTGCCTTGCGGACAGGGAGCGCCCGATCGGCGCGGGCCGCGGATCATGCATTGCGGCGTCTCCTGGCAGGTTCAGGGTCGGAAGCGGGTGAATAGTGGCCGTCGTGCATCGTGGCATCGGCGTCCTGCAGCGTGATGGCCGTGTTCACCAGCGCGATGTGCGAGAACGCCTGCGGAAAGTTGCCGGTGAGCCGCTGCCGGCGCGGATCGTATTCCTCGGCCAGCAACCCCACGTCATTGCGCAGCGAGAGCAGGTGCTCGAACAGCTCCATGGCCTCCTCGCGTCGGCCCATCAGGATCCAGGCGTCCGCCAGCCAGAACGAACAGGCGATGAAGGCGCCTTCGCCGCCGCCGACGCCGTCGTTCAACGCCTCCGGGTCATAGCGGCGGACATACCGCCCGACCATCAGCTGCCGTTCGATGGCCGCAACCGTGCCGCGCACGCGCGGGTCGGTGGCCGGCAGGAATCCCAGCACCGGCATCAGCAACAGGCTGGCGTCGAGCGCGTCGCTGCCGTAACTCTGCACGAATGAATTGAGGCGGCGGTTGAAGGCCTTTTCGCAGATCTCGGCATGGATGCGCGCGCGCAGGCGCTCCCATTCGGCCACCGGCGCCGCGAGCTTCAGCGCGCGGGCATTGCGGATCCCCCGGTCAACCGCCACCCAGGCCATCACTTTGGAGTGGGTGAAATGACGCTGCGGCCCCCGCACTTCCCAGATGCCGGCATCGGGCTGGGTCCAGTTGGCCGCCACGAAGTCCACGAAGCATTGCTGGATGCGCCACGCGTCCTCGCTGACGGGCAGGTGGTGCTTCACGGCCTCGTGCAGCGTGTCGACCACCTGGCCGAAGACATCCATCTGCACCTGCCCGTAGACGGCGTTGCCAATGCGCACCGGCCGTGAGCCTTCGTATCCGGGTAGCCAGTTCAGTTCGGATTCGGCGAGCCGCCGCTCACCGGCGACCCCATACAGCATGTGGGCCTGCGCCGGGCTGCCGGCCACCGCGCGGATCATCCAGTCGATCCAGCTTCGCGCTTCCTGCTCGTAGCCGGCCAGCATCAGCGCGTCGAACGAGAAGGTCGAGTCGCGCAGCCAGCAGTAGCGGTAGTCCCAGTTGCGCGAGCCGCCGATGTGCTCCGGCAGCGAGGTGGTGGGCGCCGCCACAATGGCACCCGTGGGTTCATAGACCAGCGCCTTGAGCGTCAGCAGCGAGCGGACCACGGCGTCGCGGTGTGGTCCGACATAGATGCAGCGGCTGGCGTGCTGCTCCCAGTACGCCTTCGTCGCAGCCAGCTTCCCCGCAAGATCCTCATCCGGCGCGAAACGGCTGTCGTGTGACGGATGCCAGGCCAGCGCGAAGTCCATGCGTTCGCCGGCGCGGATCTGCAGCCGGGCGCCGGTCATCATCGCGTGTCCGTGCAGGGGTACCGGGCTCTGGAGGTTCCACTCATCAGGTCCCGCGATCGCCTTGATGCCGTACGCGGTGCGCCGGACCCAAGGCACCATCGACCCGTAGTCCGGGCGCAGTGCCAGCCTGAAATCCATCTCGACGGTGCCACGCAGCCCCTGCAGCGAACGGACCAGCAGCGGGGTTTCCGATCCCATGATCATCGCGTCCTCGAGCAGCACCTCGCCGCCCGCGGTGATGAAATGCGTCTGCAGCACGAGCGTGTCGCCGGCATAGCGTCGGTGCGTGCGGAATTCCTCGCGGGGGCGCAGGCTCCAGAAGCCGTGCTCATCCTCGCCCAGCAACCGGGCGAACACGGCCGGGGAGTCGAAACGCGGCAGGCACATCCAGTCGATGGTGCCCTCATCGCAGACCAGTGCGGATCCGCGGCAATCACTCAGCAGTGCGTAAGCTTCAATGGGACGCGACACCAGGTTCCTTCACCTCTCCATGGCACCGCCTGATGCGCTCTGCAGGATGCCCGAACTGCCGGCGGTGTGGATCAGGTTAGGGGAGCGACTCATCGCGAGCCATGCATGGAGGGGTTGCTGGCCTGTAGGTGCACGCCGACGTTCGTCGCATGCGCGCCATCGGTGCATTGAGGCCATGCGTGCGGAGCGCATATGCTTGCGCGTTCCACGCGAGGATCAGATGTGACGGACGGAACAGAAGACAGCGTGCCGTTCCAGGCGCATATCGAACTGCTGGCCCGTTTCCTGTCCCGCCGCGAAGCCACCGTCGCAGCCATCCACGCGCTGCTCGATGCGCAGAAGCAGCCGCAGGCCTGGCGGCAGGACAAGGCCGCGCTGGCGCAGGCCTTCGAGGACGCGTTTTTCTCCGCGGATGCAAGCAGTGCGGACGAGGCGGCGCTGCGCGGGCAGTTGCAGCGGGCACACTGGGCGCGCGGCTTCACGCCGCGGGACATGCCGGGCCTGCACAACGACCTTCCTGATGCCGGCGAGATGATGGTCCGGGCGTTCAACCTGTGGCGGCAGTGGCGCTGGCCCCCACCCGCCGTGCGTCTGCGCTTCGCGCAGGCACTGTTCAATCTCCACCTGCTGCACCAGCTGGAGTTGCTGGTGATGCGCATCGCGGATGACGGGCCGGCGCAGGTCCGATCGCGCCTGGCGCAGGTGCAGGCGCTGCTCGATGCGCTGTGGCAATCGGGCCCGCCCGGACTGCCGGTGCTGGTGCGTGATGCGCGGTGGCTGATCCCGATCGCGCAGAGTCCGACCACCGATGCGCTGCATCCGTACTTCGAGGTCGCGCATCAGCTCACCGGGATGCTGGAGGCCGCAGATCGGCTCGAGGTCCATCGCGCCACGATCACGCTGGCCGGCGGCCATTTGCGCTCGCAGCTGCGTCACTACAACCTGCAGGGCACGCCGCTGGATGAGCCGTCGCTGGTGCTGACCACGCGCCGGACCAACGCGCTGGATTTCTCGATGACGCTGCAGGGGCTGGTGCCGCTGCTGCAGGCCTATGTCGACAGCTGTCGCGCCGGTTCCAGCGACCGGCAGTTGCTCGCCAGTGCCATCCTGCAGGGGATCTCGGCCGATCCGGAGCTGTTCGTGAACCGTCTGGATCTGCTCGGTCCCTACACGATGATCGAGACGCTGTTCATCGGCACGGATGAGCAGGGCGCAGCGCGGCTGACGCCGATGGGCGAGCGCCATGTGTCGCTGCTCGCCGGGTATGAGACATGGATCGATGTGGCAGCGCCGCTGCTGCAAGCGGATCTGGCGGCGCTGCGTCCGCAGCGCGGCGCCTATTCGCCGCATGGCGTGCTGTACGGGTTCTCGTCGAACATCACCGAACACATGACGCTGAAGACGCTGGTCGAGGAGCATGCGCCGCCGTTCAGCCTCGAGGATGCGTTCACCGAGGGCGCACCAGGCAGCGGCAAGCTCGAGTGGGTGGGCGG
>CAZWDR010000116.1:0-1979 GCA_964632365.1 uncultured Steroidobacteraceae bacterium | reverse complement strand
GCGAGGCCATGCGATCGCGTGAAAATCGCGCCGGATTCCGTCAAGTCGGCCGCAGTTGCGCGCCACCGGGCCGCATAGTGCGCCGGATGCATGTTTCGGAACGGCGCTCGGGCGCAGAACGCAGGATCTATTCCCTGGCCGCCTACTGGCGCGGCGCCCGCAACCCCCGTCGGCGCGATGGCCGCCGTGCCGCCGATGCCGCCTATCCCATCATCGACTGGCATTCCCCGCGCGTGTTCGCGTGGGTGCTCGCGATCCTGCTGCTGTGTGTCTGTGACGGCGTGCTCACGGTGATCCTGCTTGCCAATGGCGCGGTCGAACTCAATCCGTTCATGGCGGCACTGGTGCCCCATTCGCTGGGCTGGTTTGCGGCCGTGAAGCTGTCACTGACCGGGGTGGGTGTCGCCGTGCTGGCGGCGTGCAGCCGCATGCGGCTGTTCCGCGCGATACCCGGCGAACTGTTCCTGTGGCTCACTTTCGCCGGCTATGCGGTGCTCGTCGGATACGAACTGACAATGCTTGAGCAGATCCACTGACGCGGCCGGGGGGAGGCCGGACGTAAGGTGTCTGCGGGCCCGAATCAGGCCCGCATCGTTCCGAGGCAATGTGAATCAGGAAGCCGACAAGCCCGCGCAGAAGGGGTCGCCAAGTCCGTTCGCGCGCCTCGTCGCGACGCTCGACTATCCGGTCTACGTGGTGACCACCGCAGTCGGCGAGGAGAAATCCGGTTGCCTGATCGGGTTTGCGACCCAGTGCAGCATCCATCCGCCGCGTTTCCTGGCCTGCATCTCCCGCAAGAACCATACCTTCGAGCTGGTGATCAGGGCCGAAGCGCTGGCCGTGCATGTCATCGAAGAGAAGAATCGCGACATCGCCGAGCTGTTCGGCGGCGAGACCGGTGACGAGATCGACAAGTTCGCGCGCGTGCGCTGGAACCGCGTCGACGGGGTGCCGGTGCTCGAGGCCTGCGAGCGCTGGTTCGTCGGCCAGGTGATCGACCGCATCGACCTGGGCGATCACATGGGCATGCTGCTCTCGCCGATCGACGTCGAGCATGCCGCCGAATCCGGGCAGCTCACCTTCCAGCAGGCCCGCACCATCCATCCGGGGCACAAGCCGTAGCTGCTGCGGAGGCTGGCCCGCTCCCCGGCACGGCATCCCCCTCCCGCGCGTGGCGTTATAGTCGACGCATGCGCGCGAAAATCCATTCCCTGATGGCAGCGGCGGCGCTGCTCGCGGTGGCCGCGGCGGTGCCGGCCGCCGAACGCCAATGCGAGCAGTCTGAATCCACCGTCGTGGCCGCGCCGGATGGCCGGCACGCCGCGAGCGTGCAGCACCAGGTGTGCGCGACGGCCGCCGGCGGCGTGGCTGCGGCCATCACCGTGTTCGTGGGCGATGCGGCGGCGCCGCTGACGGGCGGCCGCGTGCTGAGCGTCGCGGTTCCGCCCTCGCGCAGCGAGTGGCCCCGCGCGGTGTGGCGCGACGCCCGTTCGCTCGAGGTGTGGGTGCCCAATTTCGCGAAGATCCTCGAGTCCCGCGAGGCCCATGGCGATGTGCGTGTGATGTTGCGCTACTGTGCCGATGATCCGGACGCCCGCGAGCGCGTGGCGCGACACGAGGCCGACCTGCAGCAATGGATGCAGGCCGTTTCCCGCTGGGCCGCCCAGCGGCGCGAGGACCCGGCGTCAGTCGGACCGCGCCCTCCGCGACCGGAGGAACCGCGCGTGATCAAGCGCCCCTGCAGCGACGCGGAGATCGGTTCCGGGCACGGCAACTGAACAGGCGCAAGGCGCGCCGGGAGCAATCATGGAAGAACATCCGATCAATCGCCGCCAGCTGCTGGCCGCAGGACTCGCCGCGGGCGCGGGCGGGATGGCCGCCGCCGCAGAGCCCGCCGAAACTCCGGCATGGCCGGACCTTGGCGCCGCGCAGCCGCCGCCGGTCACCGACGTGCGCGACAAGGTGGCCTACATCACCGG
>CAZWDR010000115.1:0-7784 GCA_964632365.1 uncultured Steroidobacteraceae bacterium | reverse complement strand
CGCCGTTGACCACCAGCACCTTCTCGATGCGGTGCTTGTGCAGCAGGTCGAGCACTTCATCCTTGGAGGCGCCTTCCTGCACGGTGACCAGCTTCTCGCGCGGCGTCATCACGGACGACACGGGCGCATCGAGCTTGGTCTCGAACCGCAGGTCGCGGTTGGTGACGATGCCGACAGCCTGCTTGCCCTGCACCACCGGCACGCCGGAGATGCCGCGCGAATGGGTGAGCTCGATGACCTGGCGGATGGTCATGTCGGGCGACACGCTGATCGGGTCGCGGATGACGCCGGCTTCGTGCTTCTTGACGCGCGCGACCTCGCGGGCCTGCGCCTCGATGGTCATGTTCTTGTGGATGATGCCCATGCCGCCTTCCTGCGCCATCGTGATGGCGAGGCGGGCTTCGGTGACCGTGTCCATGGCGGCGGACAGGATGGGGATGCCGAGGCGGACCTTGCGGGTGACCTGGCCACCGAGGTCGATTTCGCGGGGGAGGACACTGGAGGCTGCCGGGACCAGCAGCACGTCGTCGAACGTGAGGGCTTCTTCGAGGATTTGCATGCGGCATTTTACGCAGGCAGTCCGGGCGGGTAAACCCGCGGGGGCGGCTCCGCCCGAAGGTGACTCGCCGCCACGACCGCGGCCCGGCGGCGCGGCGGCCACGTCGGCCTTGCGCCTACGGAATGCAGGCATCGTCCGATGGCGCGGGCCCTCTATCGTTTCTAAGGTCGCCTGCAATGAGCAGTTCCCCCGACCGGCGCGCGCACGCGCCACCGGACCCCTGCCCGGGGCAAGCAAACAACCCGCGCGCCTGGGGCGCGCAGGTGCTCGACGGCGGCGTGCGCTTCCGCGTCTGGGCGCCCGCGCATGAGCGCATCCTGCTGCGCCTGGAGGCACCGGAGCGGGAGCTGCCGCTGCAGCGGAGCGCGGACGGCTGGCACGCACTGCAGGTCCCCGGAGTGGGGCCGGGGCAGCTTTATCGTTTTGTGCTGCCGGACGGACGGGCCCTGGCTGATCCGGCGTCGCTGTTCCAGCCGCAGGGCGTCGAAGGCCCCAGCGAGGTGGTGGATCCGGCGGCGTGGACGTGGCAGCACACGCAGTGGAAGGGCCGGCCCTGGCACGAGACGGTGGTCTATGAGCTGCACGTGGGCACGTTCACGCCCGAGGGCACGTTCCGCGCGGCGATCGGGCGCCTGCCGCACCTCGCGGCGCTGGGCGTGACGGCGATCGAGATCATGCCGGTGGCGGCATTTCCCGGACGGTGGAACTGGGGCTATGACGGCGTGTTCACGTATGCGCCGGCCGAGGTGTATGGAAGGCCGGAGGATCTGCGCGAACTCGTGGACGCCGCGCATGGCCACGGCATCATGGTGTTCCTCGATGTGGTCTACAACCACTTCGGTCCGGAGGGCAATGTGATGCATTCCATTGCCCAGCAGTTCTTCACGGAGCGTCACGAGACGCCATGGGGCGCGGGCCTGAACTTCGACGGCGCCGAACCCGTGCGGCAGTTCTTCATCGAGAATGCGTTGCACTGGGTGCAGCAGTATCGTGTCGACGGGCTGCGGCTGGACGCGGTGCATGCGATTGCGGATGACAGCGACGTGCACATCCTCGAGGCGATCGCCGCGGCGGTGCACGCCTGCGTGGAGCCGGACCGGCACGTGCACCTGATCCTCGAGAACGAGCACAACGATGCCCATTGGCTGGAGCGCGGCGAGGAACACCGGCCGCGCTGCTACACGGCGCAGTGGAACGATGACGTGCACCATGTGCTGCACGTGGCCGCGACGCGGGAGTCGATCGGCTATTACGCGGACTATGTGGGCGACGCGCAGAAGCTGGCGCGCGCACTGTCCGAAGGCTTCGCGTTCCAGGGCGAGATGATGCCCTACAGCAACCGTCCGCGCGGCGAGCCCAGTGGCCATCTGCCGCCGGTCGCTTTCGTCGGCTTCCTGCAGAACCACGACCAGGTGGGCAATCGCGCGATGGGCGATCGCATCGGCGCACTGGCGCCACCGGAGGTCGTGCGCGCGATGGCCTCGGTCTATCTGCTGCTGCCGCAGGTACCGATGCTGTTCATGGGCGAGGAATGGGGCACGAAGCAGCCTTTCCCGTTCTTCTGCGACTTCCACGGCGACCTGAAGCAGGCAGTGGTGAAGGGGCGGCGCGAGGAGTTCGCGCGTTTTCCGGAATTCTCCGATCCCGGGATGCGCGAGCGCATTCCGGATCCCACCAGCGAAGAGACTTTCAGGCTGGCGAAGCTGCGATGGGAGGAGCTGGAGCAGGCGCAGGGCGCCGCGCAGCTACGCTGGTATCGCGAGGTGCTGGACGTGCGCCAGCGCGAGATCCTGCCCCTGCTGCCGCGGCTGGGGCGCGGCGGCCAGGCGCAGTTGCACCACACGGTGGTCGAGGTGCGCTGGGCGCTCGAGGATGGCGGGTGGCTGATGCTGCGGGCAAACCTCGCCGCCGAGGCCGCGCGTGTGCCCGTTGCGCCATCGCGGCGCGTGGTCTGGAGTCATGGCGACTGCAACGACGGCGAAGTGGGTCCGTGGTCGGTGGAATGGTCGGTGGGAGACATCGGCGTCGCGACCACCTTGCCCCGCCACAATCCGCCGGAGGACCAGGCCCGCCATGCCGCCGGCAGCCAGTGACGCAGCGCCACCGCGATCCATGCCGCCCACGCGAACATCAGCAGGCGATACACCCAGATCGGCACGCTGAACACCATCGGTTCGGGTAGCCGCGCATCGGTGCGGTCGAGGAACCACTGGAACTGCGCGCCATACGCACCGCCGGGCGCCGCAAGGCTCATGTCGGGCGTGGCGAGCAGGCCATAGCGCACACCGGAGAAGACGAGGCTGCTGATCGCGATCACGGTGAACACCGCCAGCGCGATCTGCACCGCATGGAAGCGCCAGCGGTGCAGGCGGGCGTGGTTCCAGTCCGCGCGCCAGCGCAGGACGATCAGCCAGGCCGCGACGGTGGCGAACACCGGCCAGGACAATGTCGACAGGCCGAGACCGAGCAGCAGCCACTGATGGAACCGCAGCGGCGAGCGGCGCCAGCGCGACAGCGCCCATGCGACGAGCACGAAGATCACCAGCTCGCTCCAGTACAGCACCGAGGTACCCACACCGGGCCCGCGAGCCAGCAGCGGCCAGCGGTCGTCAGGCAGGTTGATCTGCGTGGTGACGTTGCTGGCCGGCGAACCCAGGTCGATGCGATCGGGGCGCACGATGAGGCCAGCGCCGCGTGGCGCGGTCCAGTCGATCTGCACTTCGTGCTGGCCGGCCAGCAGCGACAGCGGCAGCTCGCCGGCATCCGGGCGCACTGGCACGGACTGGCCATCCACCAGCACCTGTGACACGCGCAGGTCATCCGGCAACGTCACGGTGTGACGGCCGGCCTGGGTGCTGCGATAACGCAGCCTCAGCGCACCATCCACCGAGCGCTTGCCGAACGTGGCGCGATGGGTGACTGCATCGATGGCCAGCGTGCGTCCGGGCGCCGGCGCGGGCCGCGTGATCGTGACATCCAGCGTTTCACCGGCGCGCGGCACGAAGTGGAAGGTCCACTGCCCGCCCTCTTCCGGCGGCAGCGACGGCGGAAAGCCTTCGAACTGCACGTGCCACTCGGGACCGACGGCGAACACCCAGCGCTCGCTGCGCGTCGCATCCGCGGGCAGCGTCAGCGACAGCGCCCCGGTGCGCGCGAGCAGGGAGTCCCAGCTCGTGGCGGACTGGCCGCGCGCCAACGCGACGCTGACGGCGTCGTCGCGCACCTCGATGCCGTCGGTGATCACGGACTCCCCGGCGATGAGTGGCAGCTGCACCTGCAGCGGCGCGGCGCGCGGGGCGATGCGGCGCACCTCGCTGTGGATGCTCCAGTCCAGATCGAAGCGGAAGGTGCGCGTCAGCGCGATGAATGGCGCGAACTCGCTGGGCGCGAGGTCCGCCGCGCTGCCGCCGGCGGCGCGCCGGCGGATCAGCTCCAGCGAACCACTGGGCAGACGACCGTTGGTGAGGCCGGAGGCGTCCCAGCCGCTGGTGCTTACGGTCACTGCGCGTGGTGGCTGCGGGAATCCCAGCTGCACGGTCTCGGCATTGGCGAGGCGTCCTGACAGACGCACGGTGTGTGCACCGGGCGTCATCGCAAGCCATGCGGAGGCGTCGCCCTCGCGCAGCACGAACGGCGCGGCGCGGCCGTCGACCTCGACGCGATCGAGCGGCCAGCGATCCCCGGCCTGCGGCAATGCCACCGCGACTTCAGCCAGCGCGCTCACCGACAGGGTCACATCGAGGCGGTCGCCACTCGCGCGCACGTCCGCGGCGAGGATCTCGGCGCAGCTGTTGCGGCAGTCCGGCACGGCGGTGAGGCGGGTGCGCAGTTCGTTGAGCAGCTCCTGCGTCGGGAAGCCCTGCGCCTGCGCCGAACCAGTCGGCGTGAGCAGGCACAGCGCCAGCAGGCCGGCGGTGCCCGCGCCACCCGCGCGCGCCCAGGCGCGGCGCAGCGCCGGTGGCAGGCCGGGCAGATCAAGTGCGACGTGGAACGCCGCGCGCGCCAGCAGCAGCGCAAACAGCGCCGTGGCGAGCACCCCCAGGATGCGCCAGATGCCCATCGCCACCGGACCCAGCCATAGGAAGCGCACGCCCTGCTCCGGCTCCACCGGTCCCGACCAGCCGAAGCGGTAGGTGTTGTACTGCCATGCGGGCACGCCGGGGCCGGCCTGCAGCTGTGTGCCGGCGGCATAGCGGTTCGACACGCTGCTGAGGAGGATGCGCGAGCCGGTGACGGTGACCTGCTCGCGTTGCGCAGCGGCGTCGAAGGCCTGGTCCGGGGCGGGCGCAGCCGTCGGCGCCGGGGGCGATGCCTGCTGCATTTCCTGCAGCGCGGGCGCTTCGTCCATGGCGGCCTTTTCGGCGCCGGGGCGGAAGGTGCTGAGCGTGCCCGGCCAGGGCGCATCGAGCTGCGGATAGATCGCCAGGCGCAACTGGCCGATCAGCAGCGGCAGCAGGGCCAGCACCAGCACCGTGAAGCTCGCGACGCGATAGCGCGCGGCGAACTGGCGCAGCCGGCCCTCGGGTGCCGCGCGGAACAGCGCAATGGCGGCGATGGCATTGGCCCACAGCCAGATCATCGCCGGGGCTTCCTGGTACAGCAGCACCAGCGCCAGCGCCGCGGCGCCAGCCACCAGGGGACCTGTGATCCAGTGCGCGAGCACGATCACCACCAGCACGCCGAACAGGTTCCACAGGCCCCAGCGGGAGATCCAGGAGCCCTGCGCGAAGTCGGCGCCGGGTGCGCCGAGCAGGCGATGTCCGGGCGGCAGGTGCAGCGCGCCCTGCGCACGGTCGAAGCGCGTGGACCAGCCGGTGGCGGGAAGGCCGGCCCGTGTGCCCGCGACGCGCGCGATGGTCGACAGGCGCAGGTCGCGGTCGCGCAGTTCGACGCCGGATGCGTCGTCGGCCGCTGCGGTGACCAGCAACACCGCCCCTGGCGTGCCCGCGCTCTCAAGCACATAGGGCGCCTGCATGTCGAGGCGCCAGTCGCGGTTCAGCCGGCCGCTGATCTCGTCGGTGACGGTGTAGCCGCCGTGATCGAAGTCCAGCCACACATTGCGTTCGAGAGAGAGCTGGTTGTCGTCGGGGTTGGCGAGTGCGCGGCTGCGTTCGATGACGTTCAGCGTGGCGGCGGCAGGCATGCGGAAGGCGGGATAGGCGCGCCATTCCGGCGGCACGTTCGACTGCGCCGGATCAATGCTCTCCGGTCCTTCGACGGCGGCCACGCGCAGGCGGTCGACGCCCTCGAAGCTCCACACTTCCTCGGCGGGCCACGGCGCGGGCGCCTGCGGCCGCGCCACGGACTGCGCGACCCCGGCACCGCGCGCCTCCAGGCGCAATGTGAAGCGGCCCGGGCGAAGCTGCACGCGCAGCCGGCCATCGGACTCCAGGCGCGCGGGCAGGTCGCCTTCGAGCGCGAGTGGCACGAAGTCCGCGGGAAGCACCGGTCCCAGCAGCACCTCGCGGCCGGCGCCGGAGACATACAGCGACATCTGCGTGACCAGGCGCGCGGGGATGTCATCGCGCAGCAGCCGGTGTACGGTGAGGTCGAGCTGCTCGCGCTCGGTGGTGGTGCGTCGCTGGCCCAGCCACAGCGCATCGGCAGTGCGTTCGGGCTGGTCCACGATGCGGCCGTCGATGCGCAGGTCGATCAGCGCGGTCTGCGCTGGCACCGGCAGCTGCTCGGGACGCGCGCTCCAGACGAATCGGCCGGTGATCTCGTGCGCGCCGGGATCAAGGCGCAGCTGCGCGAATCCATCCCGCGCGACGACCGCGGCTGCGGCGCCGTTCAGGCGCACGTCCCGCGGCCAGTGTTCCAGGCTGCCGGGCAGGCGCACCCAGCTCGTGGTGTGCACCTGCCAGCGCTGCCGGAAGCCGCCGCCGTCGGCATCCAGGTCCAGTTGCAATGCGCCCGGCCAGGCGCAGACATGCGCGCGGGGATCCCCCGGCGTGCGGGTGGCGAGGAACGGGCAGGTGCGGAACTCCTGGCCCTGCATCACCCAGCCCTGCCAGTGGCGCAGCGCGTCGGGCACCGGCTGCGCCGCCGCCAGCTGCACCGACCACAATGCCAGCCACACCATCGACAGACGGATCATGCGCCGCATGCCTCGTTCCTCTTTTGATCGTCGGCTCCCTGCACCGGGCACCGGCACTGTACACGCTCCGCTGATGCATGCCGCAGGCGGTGCGCTCCGCCAGTTGCGCGCGTTCCGGGCGCGCCGCAGGGCGGGACCGGACGCTGCACCACGCATGGCTTGGTAGACTCGCGGCATGAATTTCCGCGCCGAGCGCGACATCTATACCGTGGGCCGCCTCAACGCCGAGGCGCGCATGCTGCTCGAATCCGGGCTGCCGCCGCTGTGGGTCGAGGGGGAGATCTCGAACTTCTCGGCGCCCTCGTCCGGCCACTGGTATTTCACGCTGAAGGACCGCAATGCGCAGGTGCGCTGCGCGATGTTCCGCTCGGCCAATGTGCGCGTGGGCTTTCGCCCGAAAGACGGCCAGCACCTGGTGGTGCGCGGGCGCGTGAGCCTGTATGAACCGCGCGGCGACTATCAGCTGATTGCGGAGATGATGGAGGACGCGGGCGAAGGGGCGCTGAAGCGCGAGTTCGACCGGCTGAAGGCCCGACTGCATGCCGAAGGCCTTTTCGATGCTTCGTTGAAGCGTCCGCTGCCCGCGATGCCCCGCCGCATTGCCGTGATCACCTCGCCCACCGGCGCCGCGGTGCGCGATGTGCTGCACATCCTGCAGCGGCGCTTTCCGCCGGCCTCGGTGCTGGTGGTGCCGACGCCCGTGCAGGGCGCGGCGGCGACCGAATCCATCGTCGCGGCACTCGACACCGCCTCATCGCGTGCCGATGTGGATGTGATCATCCTCGCGCGCGGTGGCGGCTCGATCGAGGATCTGTGGTGCTTCAATGACGAGCGCGTGGCGCGCGCGATCCGGCGCAGCCGCGTGCCGGTGGTCAGCGGCGTGGGCCATGAGATCGATTTCACCATCGCCGATTTCGCCGCGGACGTGCGCGCGCCGACGCCATCGGGCGCGGCCGAACTGGTGGTGCCCGACCGCCGCGCGATGCTCGCGACGCTGGACTCGATGCTGGCGCGCGTGCGTCACTGCACCTCGCAGCGGCTGCAGCGCGCGCAGGAGCGTTACGCCGCACTGGCGCAGCGACTGGCGCGCGCGCATCCCGGCCATCGGCTGCAGCAGCAGGCCCAGCG
>CAZWDR010000114.1:0-7795 GCA_964632365.1 uncultured Steroidobacteraceae bacterium | reverse complement strand
TGACCCTGCCCACCATCATCATTGCCAGCCGCGCCGCGCTGAAGAGCGTGCCGCCCTCGATCCGCGAGGCGGCGCTGGGGATGGGTGCATCGAAACTGCAGATGGTCGGGCACCACGTGCTGCCGCTGGCGATGCCCGGCATGCTCACCGGCACCATCATCGGCATGGCGCGCGCGCTGGGCGAGACGGCGCCACTGCTGATGATCGGCATGGTGGCGTTCATCGTCGACGTGCCGGCCTCGCTGACCGATCCCTCGACGGTGCTGCCGGTGCAGATCTTCCTGTGGGCCGACAGCCCGGAGCGCGCATTCCTGGAGCGCACCTCTGCCGCCATCATCGTGCTGCTCGCCTTCCTGATCGTGATGAATGCCACCGCGGTGATCCTGCGCAACCGCTACGAGCGGCGCTGGTAAGCCAGGGAGATTGCAACGATGACCACTGAACCCGCCGCCGCCGCCGCCACGCCGGAGATCCTGCCGGTCGATCCCGCCTGCCAGACCGTCGGGCGCGTGACCGTGGCGGAGCCATTGATCCAGGCGCGCAACGTGAACGTGTTCTATGGCGAGAAACGCGCCATCAAGGATGTCAGCATCGACATCGCGCGCAACCAGGTGCTGGCGATGATCGGCCCGTCCGGCTGCGGCAAATCGACCTTCCTGCGCTGCCTGAACCGCATGAACGACACCATCGAGGGCGCGCGCGTCACCGGGCGCATCGAGCTGGATGGCGGCGACATCTACGAGCGGCGCAAGGACGTGGTGCAGCTGCGGGCGCGCGTCGGCATGGTGTTCCAGAAGCCCAATCCCTTCCCGAAGACCATCTATGAGAACGTCGCCTATGGGCCGCGCATCCATGGCCTGGCGGCGGACCGGGTGGAGCTGGACGAGATCGTCACCACCAGCCTGCAGCGGGCCGGCCTCTGGGAAGAAGTGAAGGACCGCCTGAACAATCCCGGCACCGGCCTGTCGGGCGGCCAGCAGCAGCGCCTGTGCATCGCGCGCACCATCGCGGTGAACCCGGAGGTGATCCTGATGGACGAGCCCTGCTCGGCGCTGGATCCCATCGCCACGGCGCGCATCGAGGACCTGATCGACGAACTGCGCGCCAGCTACGCCATCGTCATCGTCACGCACTCGATGCAGCAGGCGGCGCGCGTCTCGCAGCGCACCGCGTACTTCCACCTCGGCGACCTGATCGAGGTGGGCGAGACCGACCGCATCTTCACCAATCCGCGGCACAAGCTCACCGAGGACTACATCACGGGCCGCTTCGGGTAGCGGCCTGCTGCGGCCTAGCGGCCCGCTGCGGCCAAGGCCGGGCCGGCGCTGCGGCGGGCCGCGCTCACGGCGTCCCGCGCGGTCGCCAGCCCGGGCTCACTGCTCCGACGGCCCGATCCGGCTCCGGCCTACAGCCGCTGCCCACCCATCTCCGGTCTGCTGTCCCTCTTCACCGGACCCCGAGGAGAGAGGCCATGGGCACATTGCAGGGCAAGAAGGTTGCCATCCTGACCGCGGAGGGCTTTGAGCAGTCGGAGTTGCTCGAGCCGCGCCGGGCGCTTGACGAGGCGGGCGCCACGACGCAGGTGGTGTCACCGGCGAAGGGCCAGGTGCAGGGCTGGAAGCACTACGACAAGGGCGAGTCGGTGCCGGTCGACGTGGCGCTGGCCGATGCCGATCCGGATGATTTCGACGCCCTGCTGCTGCCGGGCGGGGTGGCCAACCCGGATCAGCTGCGCATGCTGCCGGAAGCCGTGGCCTTCGTGCGCGCGTTCGTGCAGTCCGGCAAGCCGATTGCAGCGATCTGTCATGGTCCATGGACGCTGATCGAGGCTGGCGGGGTGGAAGGCCGCCGGATGACCTCATGGCCATCCATCCGCAGCGATCTGGTCAATGCCGGGGCGCGCTGGGTGGATGAGGAAGTGGTCACCGACCGCGGGCTGGTCACCAGTCGCAAGCCGGCCGACATCCCCGCGTTCAGCCGCAAGATGATCGAGGAGTTCGCCGAAGGCGCGCATTCACCGGGCGCGTTGGCCGGCCGGCAGCGGCGGGAGAATCAGCCCACCGCCTGAAGCGCCATGACACGGGCCGCGGGAGCTGCGAACGGGCGCAAGTCCGGTCCGGCCCCCGCCGTCAGTCCGTGGCGCGCAGCAGTTCGTTGATGCTGGTCTTCGCGCGCGTCTTCGCATCAACGCGCTTGACGATCACGGCGCAGTACAGGCTGTAGCGGCCATCGGCCGACGGCAGGTTGCCCGGCACCACCACCGATCCCGGCGGCACGCGGCCATAGCTGATCTCGCCGGTGGTGCGGTCATAGATCTTCGTGCTCTGGCCGATGAACACGCCCATCGAGATCACCGAGCCGGCGCCGACGATGACGCCCTCGACGACTTCGGAGCGCGCGCCGATGAAGCAGTCATCTTCGATGATGGTCGGCGCGGCCTGCAGCGGCTCGAGCACGCCGCCAATGCCGACGCCGCCCGACAGGTGCACGTTGCGGCCGATCTGCGCGCACGAACCCACCGTCGCCCAGGTATCGACCATCGTGCCCGAATCCACATAGGCGCCGATGTTCACATAGGAAGGCATCAGCACCACGTTCGGCGCGATGTAGGCGCCGCGGCGCGCGGTGGCCGGCGGCACCACCCGCACGCCGCCGGCGCGCATCTGCGCCGGGCTCTGGTCCGCGAACTTCAGCGGCACCTTGTCATAGAAGCGCATCGCGCCGGCATCGATGGCCTGGTTGTCATTGGCGCGGAAGGACAGCAGCACGGCCTTTTTCAGCCACTCGTTGACCTTCCATTCGTCACCCTGCTTTTCCGCCACGCGGGCCTGTCCGGAATCGAGCAGTCCGATGACGTCGTCGAGGGCCTGGCGCAGCGAACGCTCGATGGTGGAGGGCGTGATCTCGGCGCGGCGCTCGAAAGCGGATTCGATGAGGGGACGGAGCGATTCGGACATGATGTTCAACTCTTTCTGGACAGGATGAATTCGCGGATGCGGTGCGCAGCCTGCACGCATTCCTCTTCGGTGGCAACGAGCGAGATGCGCACATAGCCGGCGCCGGGATTGCGCCCGGCATGCGCGCGCGCAAGATAGGAACCGGGCACCACGGTGATGTGCTGCTGCGCGAACAGGTCGGCGGTGAATGCCGTGTCATCGCCGCCGACATGAAGCCACAGATAGAAGCCGCCGGCAGGGCGGGGCGCATGGATGACCGGCTGCAGGATGGGCAGCACCCGGTCGTACTTGGCGCGATACAGCGCGCGGTTCTCCGCGACGTGGGCATCGTCCGACCACGCGGCGATGCTCGCCTTCTGCGTCGGCACCGGCATCGCGCAGCCATGGTAGGTGCGATACAGCAGGAAGGGCGCGACCAGCTTCGCATCACCGGCCGCCAGTCCCGAGCGCAGGCCCGGAAGGCTCGATCGCTTCGACAGCGAATGGAAGGTCATGCAGCGGCGCAGCGCCGTGTTCCCGGCCGCCGCCGCGGCGGTCAGCAGCGATGGGGGCGGCGCGGCCTCGTCGTCATACAGGTCCGCATAGCACTCGTCGGAGGCGATGACAAAGTCATGCCGTTCGGCCAGCTCCAGCGCATGGCGCAGGTAATCAAGGCCGAGCACCGTGCCCACCGGATTCCCCGGGCTGCACAGGAACAGCAGCTGGCAGCGCTGCCAGATGTGTTCCGGCACCGCGTCGAGATCGGGCAGAAAGCTGTTGTCCGCAGTGGTGTCCAGATACCACGGCTCGGCGCCGGCGAGCAGCGCCGCGCCTTCATAGACCTGGTAGCCCGGGTTCGGCATCACCACCACCGGGCGTTCGCCGGGGCGGCGCGAATCGACCACTGCCTGCACGAACGCGAACAGTGCCTCGCGCGTGCCGTTGACGGGCAGCACATGGGCATCGGCATCGACGGTGCCCGCCGGCAGCGCGAAGCGCCGCTGCAGCCACTGCGCGGCCGCCGCGCGCAGCTCCGGCAGGCCACGCGTGGCCGGGTAGCTGCCCAGTTCGCCCAGCGTGTCGCGCAGCCGCTGCAGCACGAACTGCGGCGGCGTGTGCCGCGGCTCACCGATGGACAGCGGAATGTGCGGCAGGCCCGCGGGCGGCACCAGGCCGCGCTTCAGCTCAGCCAGGCGTTCGAAGGGATAGGCGGCGAGCCGCGTGAAGCCGGGATTCATGGCACTCCGGAGGATCAGGGCGCGCGCGTGAGCGCGGCCACCAGGCGCTCCTTGAGCCGCCCGGCGCTGGCATCGTCGAGCGGCTGCTGCGCCACATCGGTGACATAGAAGACGTCCTCGGCGCGCTCGCCGATGGTGCTGATGCGCGCGCCCTGCAGGTCGACGCGCTCCTCCCACAGCACCTTGCCCACGTCACACAGCAGGCCCGGGCGGTCGCCGGCCACCAGCTCGAGCGCGGAGCGGTTGTTGCGCAGGTCGCGCGTGATCTGCACGCGCGTCGGCGTGTTGAACATGCGCACCTGGCGCGGCGCGCGGCGCGACACCTGCGTGGGAGACTCTTCTGGCCGCCGCAGCGAGTTCCACAGCATCCGCTCCAGGTCCGCGATGCGCTCGGCATCGGTCAGCGGCGTGCCGTTGTCCTCCAGCACATGGTAGAGGTCGAGCGAGAAGCCATTGTCCGCCGGCGTGATGCGGGCATCGACGATGGTCAGGCCCTGCTGGTCGAGCATCGCCGTGGCGCGCGCGAAGCCATGGCGGCGATGCGGCGCGTAGATCAGCACCGAGGTCGACCCGCGCTCGCTGTGCGGACGCACCGCCACCAGCGGCTCATCCGCGCCACCCTCGCGCGTCGCGCGCAGCTCGCTGAACCAGGCGATCTCCTCGGGCGAATGGCGCAGGAAGAACGTCTTCGTCAGCGGTGCCCAGATGCGCGCAAGCTCGGTGGCATCGATGCGCGCGGGGGCCAGCAGTTCGCGCGCGGCGCGCTGGTTGTCGGCGATCAGCTGGTCCTCGTCGATCGGGCTTTCAAGGCCCCGGCGCAGCGCCGCGCGCACCGACTCGTAGAAATCCTGGAACAGCGCGGACTTCCACGAGTTCCACAGCTTCGGGTTCGTGCCGCGCACATCCGAGCAGGTGAGCAGGTAAAGGTAGTCGAGGCGGGTCTCATCGCCCACGAAGCGCGCGAACTCGTTCACCACGGCCGGATCGCCGATGTCCTTCTTCTGCGCGGTGATCGACATGGCCAGATGGTTCTTGACCAGCCAGGCCACCAGCCGCGCATCGTAGTTCGACAGGCCCTGCTCCAGGCAGAACGCCTCGGCATCCACCGCGCCGAGTTCCGAGTGATCGCCGCCGCGGCCCTTGGCGATGTCGTGGAACAGCGCCGCCAGATAGATGATCTCCTGGCGCGGCAGGCGCTGCATGATGGCCGACAGCTTCGGCATCTCGTGGTCGAACTTCGGCAGTGCCAGCCGGCGCAGGTTGCTCACCACGAACAGCGTGTGCGCGTCCACCGTGTAGGCGTGGAACAGGTCGTACTGCATGCGGCCGACAATGCGGCCGAAGGCCGGGATGTAACGCCCGAGCACGCCATAGGTGTTCATGCGCCGCAGTTCATGCGTCACACCGGCCGGCGCGCGCAGGATGTCGAGGAACAGGCGATGGTTGCGCGGGTTCTGCCGGAACTCCTCGTCGATCAGCCACAGGTGCCGCGCCACCGCGCGCATCGTGTTGGCGCTGACGCCGCGCACCTGCGGCTGCTGCTGCAGCAGCAGGAACAGCTCGAGCAGCGCCGACGGATAGCGCGCAAACATGTCGGGGCTGGTGGTCTCCAGATAATCGTGCCGGATCTGGAAGCGCGGGTTGAGCGTCTGGATGGGCGTGCCGCCCGGCACCAGCACATCGCGGAAGGCCTGCAGCAGCAGCTCGTTCAGGAAGCTGACATCCAGCACCGTGCGGTAATAGCGCTGCATCAGCTGCTCCACCGCCAGCGTATAGGTCGCATCCTCATAGCCGAAGGTCTTCGCGAGCCGGATCTGGTGGTCGAACAGCAGGCGGTCCTCGTGGCGGCCGGTGAGCACATGCAGCCCGAAGCGCACCTTCCACAGGAAGGACTGCGCCTGCTTCAGCTTGCGCAGCTCGCCCGGGGTGAGAAAGCCCTTCTCGACCAGTTCGTCGAGCGTCTGCGCGCCGAAGTGGCGCTTGGCCACCCAGCCGATGGTCTGCAGGTCGCGCAGGCCGCCCGGGCCGTTCTTCACATTCGGCTCGAGGTTGTAGGCGGTGTCGTTCGCCTTCAGGTGGCGCGCCCGCTGCTCGGCGAGCTTGGCCTCGAAGAAGCGCTCCGGCGGCCACACCTGCAGCGGCGAGAGCGCCTCGCGCATCTCTGCCGCAAGCTCCGCGGAACCGGCCAGCTGGCGCGCCTCGAGCAGCGTGGTCATCACGCCCACATCCGAGGCGCTCTGCTCGGCGCACTCGGCTGCCGTGCGCACGCTGTGCCCGACCTCCAGGCCGATGTCCCACAGGAAGGTGATCAGCTGCTCCAGCTGCCCGCGGTCGGCGGCGCCGAGCGTGCCGCCGCCGCTGGCGGTGCTGCCGCCGGGCGTGAGCACCAGGATGTCGACGTCGGAATAGGGATGCAGCTCGCCACGGCCATAACCGCCCACCGCGAACAGCGCCATGCCGCGCGCGAGTTCGGGCGCGAGCAGGTGCTGCCAGAGTGTCTGCAGCAGCGTGTCGATGAACTGCGCGCGCGAACGCACCAGCACCTCGACGCTCTCTTCGGCAAAAAAGCGCGCCTTGAGCTCTTCCTGCGCATCGTGCAGCAGCTGGCGACACACCTCGCGCGAATGGCTCCCTTCGGCGAGGCGGCCGGCGAGCTGGTCGAGCAGGGGCCAGCCGGGCATCTCGTGGTTCGGGATGACCGCATCCTCGTCATCCATCGAGGCCTGCTGCATCGAGACCATCAGGCCACCTTCGCGGTGCCGGCTGCGCGCTCTGCAGCGCCCAGCGTCAGCACTTCATATCCCTCCGCCGTGACGAGGACCGTGTGCTCCCACTGAGCCGACAGGGAATGGTCCTTGGTGACGACCGTCCAGCCATCTTTCAGCAGCTGCACGTGGCGCTTGCCCGCATTGATCATCGGCTCGATCGTGAAGGTCATGCCCTCGCGCAGCGGCACGCCGGTGCCGGGCTTGCCGTAGTGGAGCACCTGCGGATCCTCGTGATAGATGCGGCCGATGCCATGTCCGCAGTATTCGCGCACCACCGAGAAGCCCTGCGTCTCGGCCAGCGTCTGGATCGCGTGGCCAATGTCACCCAGCGTCGCGCCGGGCCGCACCTTGCGGATCCCCTCCCACATGGCCTCGTGCGTGACGCGCACCAGGCGCTCGGCCAGCACCGGCGGCTTGCCGACCAGGTACATGCGGCTGGTGTCGCCGTGGAACCCCTCGTGGATCACCGTGACGTCGATGTTGATGATGTCGCCGGCGGCCAGCTTGCGGTCGTTCGGGATGCCATGGCAGACCACATGGTTCACCGAGGTGCACAGCGTCTTCGGGAAGCCGTTGTAGCCCACGTTGGCCGGCACGGCCTTCTGCACCTGCACAATGTAGTCGTGGCAGATGCGGTCGAGCTCGTCGGTGGTCACGCCGGGCTTTACATGCTCGCCGATCATGTCGAGCACGTCGGCGGCGAGGCGGCCGGCGACGCGCATTTTTTCCTGATCTTGCGGGGACTTGATGGTGATCGGCACGGGATGGGCTCGCTCGACCCGGGAGGGGTCTAACACATTGTTCGGGCAGGAACTTCATGGTATAAAGCGCGGCCTTTTTTGGCAAACCAATC
>CAZWDR010000113.1:0-7795 GCA_964632365.1 uncultured Steroidobacteraceae bacterium | reverse complement strand
TGCCCATGCCGGCTTCGGTGAGGCCCAGGTGCAGCGGATAATCGCAGCGCGCGGCGAGGCTGCGATAGACCGCGTGCAGGTCCTGCACGCCGCTGACCTTCGCCGACAGGATGATGCGCTCGCGCGGCAGGCCGAGCGAGACGGCGAGTGCCGCGCTGTCGAGCGCGGAGCGCACGATGGCCTCGCGCATCACCGCCTGCGCCGGTGCCGGATCGGGCCGCGCATTGTTCTCGTCCATCACGCGCGCGAGCACCTCCTGGTCGAGGCTGCCCCAGTTCACGCCGATGCGCACCGGGCGCTGCTCGCGGCAGGCGATCTCGATCATCTCGGCGAACTGCGTGTCGCGCCTGGCACCGCGCCCCACATTGCCCGGGTTGATGCGGTACTTGTCGAGCGCACGCGCGCATTCGGGATGCTCGCGCAGCAGCTTGTGGCCGTTGAAGTGGAAGTCGCCGATCAGCGGCACCTTCTCGCCCATGGCCCGCAGGCGGTCGCGGATGTGCGGCACGGCGGCGGCGGCCTCGGCACTGTTCACCGTGATGCGCACCAGTTCGGAGCCGGCGCGGGCCAGCTGCCGGACCTGCGTCACGGTGCCTTCGATATCCGCCGTGTCGGTATTCGTCATCGACTGCACGGCGATGGGGGCCGTGCCGCCGATGGCGACCGGGCCTATCAAAACCTTAAGACTGTGACGGCGTTGCGGGGACATGGTCCGTATTGTACTTGCTAGACTGGTTGCTCCATGCAGACAGCGAAAAGCCTCGGTCCCGCCCGGGCGTGGAACGCCTGTGGCGCGAGCCTGCACGGCCTGCGCGGCGCCGCGCGCAACGAAGCCGCCTTCGGCCAGGAACTGCTCGCCCGCGGCGACCCTGGCCCCCTCGGCCGGTGGATCGGGCTCCGCCGCCGAGGCTGGCGCACTGCTGCTGCCGCCCCCGACTGGGCGCTGGTGCTGCTCTTCCAGGACTCTCCGTGACGAGGTGTGCGACATGACGGATCTGCTGCGTCGATTGCTGGTTGCGACCCTGCTCACCGCGGCCACGCTGGCCGGTGCACAGTCGGTCGCGCCGGTGCCGCCCGGCGAGGACGGCACCGGGATTCCGGCACCATCGCCGGCACCGCTGCCCGGGGAACAGGTGGGCGCCGACGCGGAGCAGCCGCTGCTGCCGCCGCGCCGCGAGGATCCCACCTGGTCCGCCACGCTCGAGCGCATCGCGCAGGCCGTGGTCGCCATCAAGATCGATGCCACCCGCGCATTCGATACCGAATGGAACACGTCCTCGCAGGCCACCGGCTTCGTCATCGACGCCGAGCGCGGCCTGGTGCTGACCAACCGCCATGTGGTGACCCCGGGACCGGTGACCGCGGAGGCCACCTTCCTGAATCGCGAGGAGGTGGAGCTGCACGCGGTGTATCGCGATCCGGTGCATGACTTCGGCCTGTACCGCTACGACCCGGCGAAGCTGCGCTTCATCAAGCCGCCGTCGCTGGAACTGCATCCGGAGGGTGCGCAGATCGGGCGCGAGATCCGCGTGATCGGCAACAACGCCGGCGAGCAGCTGTCGATCCTCGCCGGCACGCTGGCGCGGCTGGACCGCGAGGCGCCCAACTATGGCGGCGGCCGTTACAACGATTTCAATACCTTCTACATCCAGGCGGCCTCGGGCACGTCCGGTGGCTCCTCCGGCTCGCCGGTCGTGGACATCCGCGGTCGCGTGGTGGCGCTGAATGCCGGTGGTTCATCCGCCGCCGCGTCGAGCTTCTATCTGCCGCTGGGCCGCGTGAAGCGCGCCGTCGAGCTGATCCGGGAGGGCAAGCCGGTGACGCGCGGCACGCTGCAGACCACCTTCCTCTATGTGCCCTTCGACGAGCTGCGGCGCCTTGGCCTGCAGGAACAGACCGAAACCGCGATGCGCAAGGAGTTCCCCGACGGCACCGGCATGCTGGTGGTGCGCCAGGTGCAGCCGGGCTCGCCGGCCGCGGGGAAACTGCAGTCGGGTGACATCCTGGTGTCGCTGAACGGGGAAGCGGTGACCACGTTCGAGCCGCTCGAGGCGGTGCTCGATGAGTCGGTGGACGCCGAGGTGGAAGTGCGCGTGCAGCGCGGCGGCGTGGAGCACGCCGTGCAGCTGGCGGTGACGGACCTCGAGCAGATCACGCCGGCCGCGTACCTCGAGTTCGGCGAGGCGGTGGTGCATGACCTGTCCTATCAGCAGGCCCGTCACTTCAACCTGCCCGTGCAGGGCGTGTATGTCGCCAATCCCGGCTACACGCTGGCCGCGGCCGGCATCCCGCGCGCCGCGCTGATCACCGAGGTGAACAACCAGCCGGTGCGCGACGTCACCGATTTCGCGGGCCAGCTGCAGCTGCTCGGAGACGGTGACCGCGCGACGCTGCGCTATGTCGTGATGGACGAGCCGCACAACCCGCAGCTGCGCTCGATGCGCATGGACCGGCGCTGGTTCCCGGTGCGTTCGTGCCGCCGCGACGACGCCAGCGGACTGTGGCCCTGCACCGACATGCTGCCCGGACCGGCACCGCGGGCCGTCACCGGCGGCAGCGCCGACCTGCCGGTGGTGCGTGACCGGCTCGTCGCGCAGCTGGTGCCCTCGCTGGTGCAGCTCACCTTCGACATGCCCTTCGCGCTGGCCGGTGTCTCCGAGCGCAATTACTACGGCACCGGCCTCATCGTCGATGCCGGGCGCGGCTATGTGGTGACCGACCGCAACACCGTGCCCGCATCGCTGGGCGATGTGCGCCTGACCTTTGCCGGCGCGTTCGAGATTCCCGGGCGCGTGGAATACATCCATCCGCTGCACAACCTTGCGATCGTGTCCTATGACCCGCAGCTGATCGGCGATACGCCGGTGCGCACGGCGCGCTTCAATAGCACGCCGCTGGTGGAGGGCCAGACCGTGACCGCGATCGGCATGAACCGCGATGGCGACTACAAGTCGCGCGAGTCGCTGGTGACATCGGTGGAACCGCTGACTCTGCCGCTGACGCGCTCGATGCAGTTCCGCGATGCGAACATCGAGGTCGCGCAGTTGCTCAATCCGCCGGATGACTTCGACGGCGTGCTGGTGGATCCGCGCGGCGCGGTGCGTGCGCTGTGGTCCAGCTTCCCGGTGGAAACGGCGCGCGGCGGTTCCGCGCAGGTCAACCGCGGCGTGCCGATCGAGCATGTGATCGACATGGTGGCGCGGCTGGGCGGCGACCTGCCGCTGCACACGCTGGACGTGGAGTTCGATGCGCTGACGCTGACCGAGGCGCGGCGGCTCGGCCTGTCCCCCGGCTGGGCGAGCCGCCTGGAGAAGCAGAACCCGGAGGAGCGGCAGGTGCTGTCGATCTCGCGCATCACCGGTGGCGCGGCGTCGGCCGAGGTGCTGCGCCAGGGGGATCTGGTGCTGGCCATCGATGGCGTGCCGGTGACGATGTTCCGCGATGTGGAGAAGGCCGTTGCGGACAAGCCGCAGGCTTCGGTGACCGTGTGGCGCGGGCAGACCGAGATGACCTTCGATGTGCCCACCACCGCGCTCGACGGCCAGGACATCGACCGGCTGGTGCAATGGGCCGGCGCCATCCTGCATGCGCCGCATCGCGCGATGAGCACGCAGCGCGGCGTGCTGCCGCAGGGCGTTTATGTCGCGTACTTCTCCTATGGCTCGCCGGCAACGCGCTACCGGTTGTCTCCCGGGCGGCGCATCGTCGAGGTGGATGGCCAGCCGACGCCGGACCTGGATGCCTTCCTGGCGGTGGTTGCGGGGCGGCCGGACCGCTCGTCGGTGCGCCTGCGCACGCTGTCCTGGAACAACGTCCCGGAAGTGATCACGCTGAAACTGGACCGCAATTACTGGCCTACGGCCGAGATCGTGCGCACGCCGGAGGGCTGGGACCGGCGCGATCTGGACTGACGGCGGCAGCATCCGTGCCCGCCGCGTGCCGGTGCGCGGCCGGAGTCGGGCGGTCCGCGACTGGTAAACTGCGCGGATGGCTAAAGCGATCCGGGCCTCCCAGGCCGAGCTCGAAGCCGCCGTCGATGCATTGCGCGATGGCGAGCTGGTGGCATTCCCGACCGAGACCGTCTACGGGCTCGGCGCCAATGCTTCCAATCCGGCCGCGGTGCGCAAGGTGTTCGAGCTGAAGGGCCGTCCGCCCACGCACCCGGTCATCGTGCACATCGACCAGCAGAAATACCTGCGGCGCTGGGTTCGCGACCTCACGCCAGAGGCCGAGAAACTCGCGGGTGCCTTCTGGCCCGGTCCGCTGACGCTGGTGCTGCCACGCGGCGAGAACGTGCACGATGTGGTCACCGGCGGCCAGGACACGGTGGCGATCCGCATTCCCTCGCATCCGATGGCGCGCCAGCTGCTCGATGCCTTCGGTGGCGGCATCGCGGCGCCGTCGGCGAACCGCTATGGCCGCCTGTCGGCCACGCGCGCCGAGCATGTGGCGGACGAGTTCGGCGATGCGGTGAAGGTCATCCTCGATGGCGGTGAATGCCAGCTCGGGCTCGAATCCACCATCGTCAGCTGCATCGAGGGCGAGGTGCGGATGCTGCGGCCGGGCGCGATCACGCTGACGCAGCTGCGCAGCCTGGTGGGCAATGTGGGCATCGGCCCCGGGCGCGCCTCGCCGCGTGTGCCGGGCAGTACCGCAGCGCATTATGCGCCGGCCACGCCGCTGGCCATCGTGCCCGGCGGTGAGCTCGATGCGCTGGCTGCGTCCCTGTCGGAGGGCGGGCAGCGCATCGCGGTGCTGGCGCAGCGCCTGCCGCTGAAGACCTACGAGACCGTCACCTGGATCAATGCCGGCATCCGTCCCGATGCCTATGGCCGCGACCTCTATGCCAACCTGCGCACGCTCGACAAGGCCGGCTGTGCACGCATCCTGGTGCAGGAAGTGCCCGGCGATGAGCGATGGGATGCGGTGCGTGATCGCCTGGTTCGCGCCGCGGCGGTGGCCGCCACCGGCGACGGCGGCGGCTACGCGGCGGTCGGCACCGGCGTGCTGCCATGAAGAAAGGTTTCATCGACCCGTTCCAGCCTGACGAGGTGCGCCGCCTGGTGGCCACCTTCGGCTCGCCGCTGCTGATCATCGACTGCGAGCGCGTGCGCGCGCAGTACCGGCGCCTGCACAAGGCATTGCCCGGCGTCGACCTGCACTATGCGCTGAAGCCGCTGCCGGCGGCCGCGGTGGTGCGCACCATCGATGCACTGGGTGGCTGGCTCGATCTTGCGACCACCGGCGAGGTGCAGCTGATGTCGCGGCTGGGCATCGATCCGGCGCGCTGCATCCACACGCACCCGATCAAGCGCGACAAGGACATCCGCAACGCGCTGCATGCCGGCGTGCGCGTGTTCGTCGCCGACAACCCCGACGAGGTGCGCAAGTTCAGGCCGTTCCGCGACGAGGCCGAGCTGCTGCTGCGCGTGTCGTTCCGCAGCCCGGGCGCGGTCAGCGACCTGTCGCGCAAGTTCGGCTGCGATCCAGAGAAGGCGCTGCAACTGGCGGAACTGGCCGCGTCGCTGGACATCGAGGTGCGCGGCTTCTCGTTCCACGTGGGCTCGCAGGCGCCGCAGCCGCTCAAGCATGTGGAGGCCATCGAGGCCTGCATCGCGCTCACGAAGCAGGCGCGCCGCGCGAAGCTCGGGCGCTTCGACACGCTGGATATCGGGGGCGGCTTCCCGATCGAGTACACACAGCCGGTGCCGGAGATCGGGCGCTTCTGCGCGCCGATCCGCAAGGCGCTGGCCGGCGTGCCGCGCGGCGTGCGGGTGATCGCCGAGCCCGGGCGCTACATCGCGGGCCCCGCGGCCATCGGCGTGGCCACGGTGATGGGCCGTGCCGAGCGCGAGGGCCACTGGTGGTACTACCTCGATGACGGCCTGTATGGCTCGTACAGCGGCCAGCTGTTCGACCATGCGCGCTATCCCATCGAGAGCCTGAAGACCGGCGGCACGCTGATGCCGTCGGTGCTGGCCGGTCCCACCTGCGACAGCATCGACGTGATCGCCGAGAACCTGATGCTGCCGAAGCTGAAGTCCGGCGACCTGATCGTCGGTCGCGCGATGGGCGCCTATACCTGGGCCTCGGCCAGCGAGTTCAACTTCTTCCCGCGCGCGACGGTGGTGTCGGTCAACGAGGCGCCCGGCGACACCGGCAAGGTGGACGAATAGTGCTCGACAACAAGACGATCGCCATCCTGCTGGTGGGCATCGCGGCGTTCGCGCTGCTGCGGATCATCTCGCACTGGCGCGGGTTTTCCGCGAAGCGCAAGCCGGTGGACTGGGACGCGCATTTCATCCAGGGCCTGCGCAAGGCCGGCGTGGACACGTTCTCCGAGCAGACCGTGGATTTCTTCTTCACGATGCCGACGCGCGCGGCCTCCGATGCGCTGGGCCGCGCGCTGATCGCCGAGGGCTACACGATCGACGTCATCGAAGCGCGCGAGACCACCGGCAAGTTCAGCCTGCATGCCAGCCGCAACATGCGCCTGGTGGTGCCGGAGATGCAGGAGCTGACGCGGCGCTTCAATGCGCTGGCCGAGCAGCACGGCGGGCAGTACGACAGCTGGGCGCTCGTCACGAAGCGATGAGCGCCGGCGGGCGCGACCCCCCGCCTCCGGTGGTCGTTGCGGCGCCGGGTTGCTAGGCTCCCCGGGTGGGGCCGCAGCGCCCGCAGATGGAATTCCATGGCCGTTTCGAACCGCGATCCCGCCAGCGCGCGCCCGGCATTGCACCCCTGGCACGCCCTGGGCCCCGACCAGACGCTGCAGGCGCTTGATTCGGGCGCCGACGGACTCTCCGCGGCCGGCGCCGCACAGCGCCTCGCGAAGTCAGGACCGAACCTGCTGCCCGCCGCTGCCGCGCAGCCGCTGTGGCGACGCGTGGTGCGGCAGTTCAATGATCCGCTGATCCTGTTCCTGCTGGTCGCGGCGGTGCTGTCGCTGGTGCTGGACCATCTGGTCGATGCCGGCGTGATCGCCGCGGTGGTACTGGTCAATGCCGCGGTGGGCTTCGTGCAGGAGGGCCGTGCGGAGCAGGCCATGGCCGCGCTGCGCGGCATGCTTGCCGCCACCGCGCAGGTGCGTCGCGATGGTGTGCGCGCGGCGGTGCCGGTGGGCGAGCTGGTGCCCGGTGACGTGATCCTGCTCGAGGCCGGCGACCGGGTGCCGGCCGACGCGCGGCTGCTGCGCGAGCGCGGCCTGCGCGTTGACGAGGCCGTGCTCACCGGCGAGTCGGTTCCGGTGGAGAAGTCCGTCGATGCCGTGGCGGAGTCCACCGAGCTCGCCGGGCGCAGCCCGATGGTCTATTCAGGCACGCTGGTGGCGTCCGGCCAGGCCACCGCAGTGGTGGTGGCCACCGCAGTGCGCACTGAAGTGGGCCGCATCGGCACGTTGCTCGGTGATGTGCAGGGCCGTTCCACGCCGCTGCTGGAGCAGATGGCGCGCTTCAGCCGCCGCTTCGCGCTGCTGGCCATCCTGATCTCGCTGCTGCTGTTCGCGGTGGCGGTGGCCTGGCGTGACTATGGATGGCTCGACGCGCTGATCCTCGTGGTGGCGCTGACGGTGAGCCTGGTGCCCGAGAGCATGCCCGCGGTGATCACGATCACGCTGGCCACCGGCGTGCGCCGCATGGCCGCGCGGCGCGCGATCATCCGCCGCCTGCCCGCGGTCGAGACGCTGGGCGCCACCGATGTGATCTGCACCGACAAGACCGGCACGCTGACGCGCAACGAGATGACGGTGCGCTCGGTCACCGGCGCGGCGGGCGACGTCGAGGTGGAAGGCAGCGGC